>DATKDU010000266.1:0-3308 GCA_035512595.1 Pirellulaceae bacterium | reverse complement strand
GAAGGCCCGATCCGCGAGCAGACGATCTACATCCCCTACGCCAAGCTGCGGGCCATGTTCGAGAAGGAAGGGCGCGGGGTGTTTATCCCGTATGAAAAATTCCAGGAGCTGTGGAATGCCGCCCGATCCGCGGCGGCAAAGATCGAAGAGCTCAAGCCGCCGGTCGGCGCGCTCGTCACCGAGATCGACAGCACGGCGACCGTGCAAAAGGACGTCGTCAGCGTCTCGGCCAAGGTGACGATCGACGTCCTCACCGAAGGCTGGCACGAAATCCCGCTGCGGTTGGCTGATTCCGCGATCCGCTCCGCCAAGATAGGCGACGAACCGGCCCGCGTGATTTTCGATCCGAATGCCGGCTACAAGCTGCTGTTCGAGAAGAAAGGCAAAGAAGCGGCGCGGGTCATTCTCGAGCTTCAGTACGCCAAAGCGTTCAGCAAAGCGCCCGGCACCAACAGCGTCACGTTCGACGCACCACAAGCGCCGGTCAACCGCTGGCAGATCGTGATTGCCGAGCCCGGCGTAAAAGTCCAGGTGACGCCGAACCTGTCCGCCAGCAATGCGACGCAGCCGATGCCGGCCGAAGCTCCCGCCGAAGCAGCCAAGGAAACGCGCGTCGAGGCGTTCGTCGGCTCAGCGCCGCAGGTGCGGATCGACTGGAATCCCAAGGCCGAAGGGGCCGCCGGCCTGGAGGCGATCGCCACCGTCCAGGTGCGGCAGGAAGTGACGATCGACGAAGGGGTGATGCGGACGCGGGCTCATCTGGCGTACGACATCTCGCGGGCCGACCTCAAGCAGCTTTCCGTCGAAGTGCCGGCCGATCAGAACGTCGTCAACGTCTTCGACCCCAACGTGCAGAAGTGGGCCAAAAAGGTCGAAGGCCCCATCCAGACGATCACCATCGACCTCTTCCAGAGAGCCCGCGGCACTCAGAACGTGACGATCGAGCTGGAAAAATTCAGCGACGACAAGGAAATGCAGCGGGAGATGGGGCGGAAGGAATTCATCGCCCCGGAGATCAAGGTCCTCGGCGTCGGGCGGCAGCAAGGGATCGTCGTCGCGCGGCTGGGAAGCGCGCTCCGCGGCGAAGTGACGACGCGGACCGGACTGGCCCAAATTGACGCCGCCGATCTGCCGGCGCCGCTGGCCGGCCAGGAATGGCCCTTTGCCTATCGCTACGCGGCACTGCCGTTCTCGCTCACGCTCAGCGTGGAGAAGGTGCGGCCGGAGATCGAGGTTGAGGAGCTGGTCGAAGCCTACGTCGAGCCGCAGCAGACGACCAACACGCTGCTGGCGGTTTACAACATTCAGAAAGCCGGCGTGTTTCAGCTCGAGCTGGATGTGCCCGAGGGATATGAGATCCGCCAAGTGCAGGGGCGCGATGCGGCGGGAGCTGCTGCCGTGGCCGTCGATTCGCACCACGTCGATGAAGTGCAGATCGGCGACGTGAAGCAGAAGACGCGGCTGGTGGTCAACCTGTCGCGCAAGGCAATGGGCAAGGTCGCTCTCTACGTCGAGCTTCAGAAGCGGCAGGACGATGCCAATCTGCTCACGCCGACCGGGATGATCTCGACGATCGGCGTGTCGATTCCCCGGGTGGCTCCGGACAAAGTCGCGCGCACCACCGGCCGGCTGATCGTCTACGCCCCCGAGAGCTTGCGGATCGCACCGAAGGACGCATCGGGCCTGCGTGCGATTTCAGTCAGCGAGGCCCTCACTGGCGTCGAGTCGGTGCGCGCCGGCCGCTTCCCTCTGACGCGCGAGCTGCTCGCTTACGCCTTCACGCAGGAGCCGGTGAAGCTGTCGCTCGATGCGGAGCGCCGCAAGCCGTACGTCACGGCCAAGCAGCTCGTGTTCGTCAACGTCGAGTCAGGCGTGGCGAAGTACGAAGTGACCGTGCAGTTCGACGTCCTGTACAGCGGCGTCAAATCGCTGCGGGTCAACGTGTCCGAAGATTTCTACAACGCCAAGGAGCTAGTCCTGCCTCCGGGGCCGATCAAAGACACCAAGCTGGCCGAAGCGCCGGAAGGGTTCGTCGCGCTGGAGTTGACCGGCGACGGGGAATTCCTCGGCACTTACGCGATCAAGTTCGTCGGCCAGCGGAACCTGACCGATTTTGCCGTGGGAAAGAGCGTCTCGATCGCCATCCCCAAGGTGCAGCCCATTGTCGATCGCACGTTCGGCCAGATCGCCATCGCCAAGGGGGAAACGATCGACATCGCCCCCGAAGGGCAGCCCGCCGGTCTGCGCCCCATCGATCCGCAGCGCGACCTGATGCCCGGCTTTGCCGTGCCATCGGCCGCGGCCCAGGCACTGGAGTTCACCAGCGACGATTGGACGCTGGCGCTCAAGGCGACGCGCTACGAACTGGAAAACCTCAAGCTGACGAGCATCGACCGGGCCCTGGTGCGAATGGTCGTCACCCGCAGCGACGAAACGGCCGTTCAGTGCCTCTACCGCCTCAAGAGCTCACGGCAGCGGATAGCCGTCGTGCTGCCGGGCATCGATCCCAAGACCGAGACGCTCGACCGCGATTCGCTCCGGGTCAACGGCAGCCCGGTGCCGCTGGAGACCGACCAGAAGCAGTTTTTCATCCCGCTGGTGGGAATCACGCCCAATCAGGACGTGCTGGTGGAGCTGCGGTTCACGCTCGCCAACACGGGCGCTAGCTCGCTGCCGCTGCCGGAGTTCCCGGACGATCCGGCCGTGCAAAAGGTCTATCTGGCGGCATATCTGCCCGACGAGCAGCGGCTGCTGGGAGTCCGCGGCCACTGGACCGACGAGCAGCATCCGGGAATTTTTGACGTGGCGTATCATGCCGCCCCGCAGAGCGATGATGAGTTGCTCCAGTGGGTTCGCGAAGGGACTGGCGCCGCCAGCGGCACGATGGAGCCGTTTGCCACCGACGGCACGCGGCATTTGTTCTCCGCGCTGCGTCCCGAGCCGGCAACGGCGGGGGCGCTACGTCTCATTGCCGTTCACAAATACGTGCTCTACTCGTTCATCGTCCTCGGCGTGGGGGCCGTCGGCTTGGCGCTCACCTTGCGGCCGATCGGCCAGCGGCTGTGGTGGCTCGCGGGGCTGATCGTGGCAGTGGTGCTGACGGCCGTCTTCGCACCGACGCTGGCTAATGCCGTGCTGGGAGAGGTGTTCTTCGCGTCGCTGGGGCTGGTGCTGGTGGTATGGCTGGTGCGGTTCCTGGCGTGGGCGATTCCGCAGTTTATCGACTGGCTCGGCTCGCGATCAGCGCGGGCCGCCGCCGTGGCGACGGCGGTTGCCGCCGCCGCGACGATACCCCCCGCTCCGCCGCA
>DATKDU010000265.1:0-3769 GCA_035512595.1 Pirellulaceae bacterium | reverse complement strand
GGAGCACGAACCTGCGTCGGTCGCATTGACCGACTCAAGTTCCGGCACTCGCAATCTGCACGCAGTTGGACAACCCGCCGCCAGTTGCGGTCGAAGGCTATCTACAGAGGTGTCTCCCGGAAAAAGACACCGCTGCGCTTAACGAAATCCGCCAACTGCAGGAGGGCGATGCAACCGCTGTGAGTTTCAGCGGGGGTAAAGTGACCGCGGTGGGGACAACCTCGGCAGGCTGCCGCACGATTCGCATCGAAATCATTTCGGCATCAACAATCGCGGCGTCACGCGGTGGCCGTTTGACGTCGAATCAGGATGTGATCAAGAATTCGGACGCTTCATGGACTACTTCCACGAAACGATCTTCAAGTCGATGAACGGAAAATACAGAGGCCGACGCAGCCCGCACCAGCGGCCTTGCATAGGGCGCGAACTTGGGTGTAACCGGTTGCCCGCAACTAGGCCGATAGGGGTTTGTAACTGTTGAGCAAAGCTCGATTCGGATGGAGTCGTTGTTGCTCAGCTTGGATGCGAATCGTCTGAAAATCGTCCCAGTAGGAGGACTGGAACACGGCTCGGACGTTGAGCATGGAGGCGGCGTTCTCCACTCGCCAGCGCATCCCCGTGCGTTCCATGCGATCTTTCACCAGGTGTCGGCAGGCGCCTTCGATCACGCCGCTGGCGATGGGATAGCCGGCCTTGAGGTATTCATCGTAGCGCATCCGGTGCAGGTTGTTTGTGAAGTAGCGGCAGACGGCGGTGATCTCCCGGCGAGCTTCGCCTTTGAGGTTCCGCTTCGTGGCCATCTGCCGGAACCCGGCGATCACGCTGGCGGTTTCGCCCCGCAGGATCCTCAGCAAGCGGTCCCGCGCGAATGCTTCGCGGTGTTCCTCGTACTGATGGAACGCCTTGGCCGCCCGGCGCACATAGCCGGCCACATGGATGATGTCCAAGATGTCGGCATCCGACTCGCACTCCAAGCAGGCGTCGGCGGCGTCCCAGAGGCTCTCCTGTCCGTCCATCAGCCGAATCAACGGCTGGTCCGGCTGTTGCCGTTTAGCGACCTGTTCAGCCGCCCAAGCGAACGCTTCGAAAGCACTGGACACCTCGATCGTTCCCTCGCCGTCCTCGTAGGTGCGGCTGAAGCGAGCCAGCGTGTGTTTGAATTGCGGTTGTGGACGGTCGCGCGTGTCGGGCCGAACGGCGTCACGGAACAGCGCGGCCACAATCTCCTCGGGCGTTCGCACGTAGCGGTCTACCGAGTACACGCAGGCCAGCGTGGCCATGCGGCGATTGCCGGGACGTTCCGGCGGCTCGCCGCAGACCGGCACCCGGGCCGCGTCGGAGCGGACCAGCGGCACGCCCTTCCCGTCGCCCGTGAAGACCAGCACCTGCCCTTCCTCGCTGGCCGGCGGCACCGGAAGTTGTTCCAAGTACTCCTCGGCCTGGCCGCCCATCCGATGATTGATCCGTTCCAGGGTGTCGACGCAGACCTCCTGCCGCAGCACCGTCTCAAGGCTGCGGTTCGCCGTGCCGAACGCCTGTTCGACACAGAAGAACTGCGAAAACTCCTCCAACAAATACGAGGCCACACCTTCCGGCAGGCTCATGCGAGCGTCCAGCGGCCGCAACTCGATTTTTCGCTTCAGCCCCCGCGAATAGACGAACTGCTCGAACGTGTGCCGGCCAAACACCGTCTGCAAAGGCCTCTGGACCGGTTCGTCGCTGCGGACCAGCGTCACGCCCTCTTCGGTCGTCACCGTCTCGCCCAAGTCGCCGTCACCCTGAAACTTGAGAAACGAATCCACAGCGGTTTTGCCCATCTTTAATACATGGTCCAAGATCGTGCGTTCCACTTCGTAAAGCGGAAGGCCCTCGCAAACAGCCCCCGCGACAAACTCATCCAAGCCTCTCGCTAACTCTTCCAGTGACGCTTGTTGTCCGCCCTCAAGCGAACTTCCCTTGCCATTCTTCCCCGTAATCACAACACTCATGATACGGCCTCCGAGCTCTAATCATGATGAAAGAGGTTACCCAAACTCCTCCATGGTGACCCGGAGGCCGCTTTTTGCCTTCCCCAATTTCTCTATGTTCGCCGAAATCCGGCCAATCGTATTGCGGCTGACCGGTTACACCCCGCGAACTTTAGCAAATTCAAAATCCGCAATTCGACTGGGCTTTCGTTGCTTGAGTGGCTGAGTACGATGTCCTACCAAATGGTGATCCTATTCCGGCTGAGGGAAGAAAAATGGGGCTCTTCCGGAGAATGGGTGCTTAGGTTTGACAAAAAATGGGACAGGCCGGTCTCATTTGAGGGTGTGTATCAAGCATCCTCAAAAACGGAGAGACCGGCATGTCCACGAGTTTGTTGTATCACGGGTTGGGGATTCGCGGCTACCGTTACGTGAGAACCCTGTATGAAGAAGGCGGCGTTGTGTTTGTGATTGATCAGGCACGCAAGAATTATCGCTGCTCCCATTGCGGCTCGGACCGTGTGACCTCGCGGGGCCGAAAACGCCGTCGTTGGCGGGTCGTGCCGTTTGGTCGAAAGCCCGTATTTGTGGAATTTGCCGTTCCCCGGCTGCATTGCTGGTCGTGCCATCGCACCCGGCAGGCGGCGGTCCCGTTTGCCGAGCCGAAAAAACATTACACGCGTGCGTTCGCCCGATACGTGCTGGAGCTTTCGCGGTCGATGACGATCCAGGATGTGGCCGATCACCTGGGCATTTCCTGGGATACCGTCAAAGAGATTCAGCGAAAGTATCTCAAGGCCCATTTCGCCAAACCGAAGCTCAAGCAACTCAAGCAGATCGCGATCGACGAGATTTCGATTGGGAAAGGGCATCGGTACGTCACGGTGGTACTCGACTTGGAGAGTGGGGCCGTGGTGTTTGTGGGACAGGGAAAATCGGCTCAAACGCTCGATCCCTTCTGGGTCCGCCTGAGGGCTTCGCACGCGAAAATCCAAGCGGTGGCCACCGACATGTCGCCAGCCTACATCGCGGCGATTGTGGAAAACTTGCCCGACGCGGTGCACGTGTTTGATCGCTTTCATGTGGTGAAGTTGTTTAATGAAGAACTCTCGGAACTCCGTCGGGAACTGTACCGCGAAGCCACGGACCTTTTGCAGAAAAAAGTTCTCAAAGGAACCAGGTGGCTGCTTCTGAAAAACCCGGAAAACCTGGACGACGAAAAAGACGAGTCGAAAAGGCTCAAGGAAGCGCTCGCGCTCAACACTTCCCTGGCGGCGGCTTACTATCTCAAGGAAGACCTCCGGCAGTTCTGGAGGCAAAAAACGTATCTCAAGGCGGCCCGGTTTCTCGACCGTTGGTGTCAACGTGCCGAGGCCACTGGAATCCGCCGAATGCAGAAGTTGGCCAATACAATCCGAGGCCATCGAACCGGCCTGTTAAACTGGTATGTCTATCCGATCTCAACAGGTCCCTTAGAAGGAACCAACACCAAGCTCCGTGCCATGCAACGCCAATCCTATGGCTTCCGAGACAAAGAGTTCTTCTACCTGAAAATCTACCAGCTACACGAGACTAAGCACGCATTAGTCGGATGAGCCTCAAAACACACATTCACCGGGAACACACCCAGCTTCTTTCAACGTTTTCACAATTCGTTCGATTTTGGCTCGTTCCGACCTTTTGTCGAACAGTTCACCTGATCGAAGGGCAATCGTACCGCCAAGCCGATGCTGGGCATATTCAACCGCTTTGGCCATCGAATCGAATACTGCAACCGGGTCAGCCGAACGGGGGATCGAGAA
>DATKDU010000264.1:0-6312 GCA_035512595.1 Pirellulaceae bacterium | reverse complement strand
CGTGACCGAGCTCATCTTCAAGGTCGAGCAGCTCGATGAACGCTTCGTGCGCAGCACGTGGGTCGAGGCGGAGGCGATCCACGAGGAGGCCCCCGGGGCCGCGGAAATGTCCGAGCAGCAGCGGGCCGCCATCGACGGAGGCGTGGCCGACCGCAAGATCGAGCCGATACGGAATCTTGGCAAGAAAGTCGGCCGCAACGACCCATGCCCTTGCGGCAGCGGCAAGAAGTACAAGCAGTGCTGCATGCGGGCGGCCGGGCGGGACGTGGCGTGAGCGTAGGACAGGTTTCCAACCTGTCCAGAAAGGAAGACGTCAGGACAGGTTGAAAACCTGTCCTACGATGAAGCGACAGGATTCGCGCATGGGAATGCTTCTCAACATCATCTACCTGCTGACGCTCGTGCTGGCCATGCCCTGGCTGCTGTGGCAGCGGCTGCGGCATGGCAAGTATCGTGAAGGGTGGTCGGCCCGCCTTCTGGGCAAGATTCCGCGGCGCAAAGGACGTAGCCGCTGCATCTGGCTGCACGCCGTCAGCGTCGGCGAGGTGAATCTGCTGGCCCCCATTCTGGCCCGCTTCGAGCGGCTGCATCCGGATTGGGAATGCGTCATCTCGACGACCACGCAGGCCGGCTTTGCACTGGCCCAAAAGCGATACGCCCCGCGGACCGTGTTTTATATGCCGCTGGATTTCACCTGGGCGGTGCGGCGGGCGATGCGCCGCATTCGCCCCGATCTCTTGGTGCTGGCGGAGTTGGAGCTGTGGCCCAATTTGATCCGGGCCGCCAAGGCGTTTCGCGCCAAGGTCGCCGTGATTAACGGCCGCCTCTCCCAGCGGAGTTTTCGCGGCTATCAGCGGATCGGCTGGCTGGCCCGGCGGACGCTGGCGCAGGTGGACCTGATTGCCGTCCAGAGCGATGAATATGCCTGGCGGTTTCGCAAGCTCGGCGCGGAGGTCAGCAAAGTCCACGTCACCGGATCGGTCAAGTTCGACGGCGCTTCCACAGACCGCAGCAATGCGACAACAGTGAAGCTGGCCGCTCTCGCCGGCATTCAAGATGGCGACGTGGTGTTCCTCGCCGGCAGCACGCAGGCGCCGGAGGAGTCGCTGGCCATTGATCTGTTCCGCCGTGTTTCCCAAGACCATCCTCGCTTACGCTTAATCCTCGTGCCGCGGCATCCGGAACGGTTCGAAGAGGTTGCCCGGCTGCTTGATAAAAGCGGCCTTGCATGGCAGCGGCGGTCGGGGATTGGCAAGGAGTCAGGAGACAGTGGTCAGGAGACAGTGGTCAGCGGACGAGTACTAAGTACTAAGTACCTGGTACCAAGTACAGAGATTCCATCTCCAACACCAAACACCAAACACCAAACACCAAAAACTGACCCTCAACCACCACTCACCACTCACCACTCACCACTCACCAACCCCGTCCTCCTCGTCGATGCCGTCGGCGAGTTGGCCGCCTGGTGGGGAACGGCGCAGATCGCCTTTGTCGGCGGCAGCCTGGGAAATCGCGGCGGCCAGAACATGATCGAGCCGGCCGCGTACGGCGCGGCGGTCTCGTTCGGCCCCAATACGTGGAACTTCCGCGACGTCGTCTCGCTGCTGCTCGCGCAAGAGGCGGCGATCGTTGTCCGCAATCCGGCGGAACTGGAAGCGTTCGTTCGCCGCTGCCTGGCCGATGCCGACTACGTCCGCCAGATCGGCTCTCGCGCACAGCAGCTTGTGCAGCGGCAGATTGGCGCGTCGGATCGGACGGTGGAGCTGCTGCGATTGCTAAGTCACCGGGACGTCACGAGGCGTGCGGCGGCCTGAGCAAGTGACGACCGCAAAATCCTCAAACTTGCGAGCGACTCGGATCGCTAAATTCCAAGTCCAGCAGCGACGTCTCACCGGGTTCCAGACACAAGAGAATCGAAATCTGCGCAAGCACGTCTTCGGGCAGACTGCGCAAAAAACGCATTGCATAATCATGCCGTTCACCTTTGGAGCGGCCTTGGAACACCGGATCCACGATTCTCACGCGAATCGACGCCGGATTGTACCGATAGACGGTGCAATCTGACGATTCGTGCGATTTTTGAAACTCGGACAGGACGCCGGCGACCTGGTCCACCGCGTCATCGGCTTGCTGCAATACTCTCACCATGTTTGCGCCTCTGATCAGATCCGGTTGTCGCCCCATTCCAGTATACCTTTGACTTCCTGAAGAAACCGGGATGCGTCTTTCGGCTCTCCAAGCCCCGGTCTGTAACGAAGCTCCGTGTCCCACGTGGACACGATGGCAAGCGATTCGCTCACGGCAGCCGGCAGGCCGGGCGCATTGGTCTGAGCGTACCGGAGCCGGAGCCATTCAAATTGGTGCGCACGCTGCCCACGAAACTCTGACTCAACGATCTCGTGCTCTTTGTCCGGCAACGAATTCAGGATCAGCGCCTTGAGCATGCATTCTACCGCATAGCCGGCGAGGTAAATCGCCCCGATATAAAATCCGGCATTGAATAGCACCTCCGCTTCCTCAAAGCGCTGGTAGGCCACGCGGTAAAACTTTCGTGGAATTGGCGAGACCGGCGTACTCATGGGATCACGTTTTTGACTCGCGCGCATTCCGCTTGGTCCGTCCAATCACGGCAGCTAGTATTTTGGCTCCCCTTCCCCACCGCTGGCCGTCACCAGCTCGTTCACTTCCTCGCTGGAGAGCGAATCGGGCAAGAACCGCACGTTGCCGTCGGCGAACAGAGCGTTCATGCCCCCTTCGTGATTGCCGCCGACGTCGAGGCCGATTTGGTACGAAAGCTGTGCGTCACTCAGGTCGCGCGGCTCGGTCCAAGAGATCCCCGTGCCGGCCACCTCGACGACCAGGATCGTGGCGTGGGCACCGTCCCGTATCTGCCCGATGCCGAGCGATTGCCGCGGGGTAAAGGGGGTGCTGGGGCCGGCAATCACCAGGTAGCTCGTCTCGTCGGCCTTGGCGGACGTGTCGCCAGGCGAATGGAACACGGCCGGCATTTGCGCCAGCAGGCGGCTGTTGGTCGGGGAATTCCACGGCTCGTTGAGGCGGAACTGGGGATAGAGGGCCTGTTCCTTGGGTCCCAGGTACGGCAGAATCAGCACCCGCCAGCTATACAGCGGCGTCCCCGCCGAATCAGTGACGACGGCCGGCGGCAGCGTGCCATGCTCCTGCTCGTATCTGATCAGCGCCTTGCCGATCTGGCGCAGGTTGGCGCTGCACGTGCGGCGGTTCTTTTGCGTCTGGACCGCCTGGAATATCGGTCCGGCCAGCAGCCACAGGACGAGCGACAACCCGGCGAATGCCGACACGGCCCCGCCAATGATCAACAGGTACTTGTTGCGCGGGCTGCTTGTGGCGGCGGGAAAAGCCGGCTGCGCGGCCGCGGCCCCGGTGTAGAAATAGGGAACGACGATCAGCTTGCCGCAGCCGATACACGGCCCGCTCTGGCCGGCGAATTGTTCATCCACCAGGGTCTGCTCGCCGCAATGGGGACAGGCAAAGGGAACGGGCATCTGAGGGAAATCCGAAATTCGAAGCACCAAATCCGAGACAAATCAGAAATGCGAAATTGCAAGGATCGAAACGTGGATGACGCCGTTTGGGATTTGAAACATTCCTTCAATTCGTGCTTGTTTCGAGTTTCGTGATTCGTATTTCGGATTTGGAACCCGCAGTTTCTCGCCGGTTCACTGGCTCCTCCGAAACTCTCGCACGATCTCGACGTACTGCCGGGCCAGATTCTCGATCTTCTTGAGATCCCCCGCCGCCACGACCTTGGGATCGACCAGCGAGCTGCCAATGCCAAGCGCGCACGCACCGCAGCGGAGGAACTCGGCCGCCGTTTCCAGGGTCACGCCCCCCGTCGGCATCAGCCGCACGTGGGGCAGCGGGCCATGTAGGGCCTTCAGGTATCTGGGGCCGGTGATCTCGGAAGGAAAAATCTTCACGATGTCGGCCCCGGCTTGCCAGGCGGTCACCACTTCGGTCGGCGTGAAGGCCCCCGGCATCACCAGCTTGCTGTACCGCTTGCACGTTTGGATCACGTCCAGGTGGGTGGACGGCGAAACAATGAACTCGGCCCCGGCCAGGATGGCCGTGCGGCAGGTCTCGGCATCGAGGACCGTCCCAGCCCCCAGCAGGATCCGGTCGCCGATGCGGTCGGCCACCTGCTCCAGGACCCGCACGGCCCGCGGCACCGTGAACGTCACTTCCATCACTTCGACGCCGCCGGCCAGCAGCGATTCCGCCACATCAGCCAAAAGTTCGCCGCTTTCCGCCCGAATGACGGCGACAATCGTGTGGTCGAGGACGCGCTGGAGGGGGTTGGGTGCAGGCTTCATAACTCATACTGTACCTGATACGAAGCTCAGTCGCGGTTGGCGCGTACCTTCAATATCCACAACAAGACAATGACTCCACTGGCGCCGATCAGAATCAACACTATGGCCAAGAAAGCGACCAATAGAATGATGTTCGCTTGCCCGTTGCCCCAACTGGATTGACCGTCTAGCGACGAGACAACTTGCAGCAATCCTTCTCGAATTTCGGATTCATAGGCAGGGTCTCCCGCTGCCCGAATATTAATCGCGCGCTTTTTCAAGGGCACAACCACGTAATACGTGACAATTGGAACTTCGCCAACGCTCTCGTCAACGCGGATGAGCGGAATGACGTGCCCCTTCCATAGAGTCGTCGTAATGGTCGCATTGGGCCAATCTCTTCTCAACTCGGCATAAGAAGGTCGTGAGGGGTATGGCCCCGACAATTGCACGATGCAGATCAGGCGGGCAATCGTCTCGCTATTCCCGGGTTGGCGAAACGCGGTATGGATTATGTCGCTGCCAGGATCTTTTGGCACTTCTTGAAATCGATCTGGCCAAACAAACTGAAAGCCCAAATCAGTATTTTTGACGAGTGCATTTGGTGCCGCGGTAAAGAGGGACACTGCGAGGAGGTAGGTGATCATCGCTAGGTGCCATTACCGTGTTTCATTTAGGAAAACACTTGATGGGTTACGCCGAGTAGTGCCAGTTCACGATCGCATCCTCCCCCACCTTCGCCAGCGGCGTGTACCGCGGATGCCGCGATTCTTTGTACGGGTCGTTGCGGCGGGCGTTGTAGCAGCAGATGAGGGACCAGCGGGGTTCGTCGGCCGTGTTCGCGTCGCTGCGGTGCAGGAGATTGCTGTCGAAGAAGATCGCGTCGCCGGGCTCGCATTCGACGTAGACCAGCTCCAGCCGCTGAAGTGCCGCCTCGACCCGCTCCATGTCGGCTCCTGTCTGGTCGCCCGTCTTGCCGTGGTCGATCCGCCCCATCAGGTGCGAGCCGCGGAGGACCGCCAGGCAGCCGTTGGCCCGCGTCGCCCGGCTGACGGCAATCAGGCAACTGGCCATAAGTGGGTACAGGCATCCGTTGTGGTACCAATAGCCGTAGTCCTGGTGCCATTCCCAGGCCCCGCCGACCTTAGGCTCCTTGAGCATCATCTTCATGTGATAGAGGTACACCTCGCCGCCGAGGGCCTGCTCCATCCGTTCCACGATCCGCGGCGAGCGGGCGAACATGCTGTACAGGTCGTCCCCCGCCTGGTTCCACAGAGCCAGCTTCGTCTCCTTGCCGGTGGAGTCCTTGCGGCCGTAAACCGACGCGGCAAACGACGGGTCTTCCTGGGCAAATTCGAGCAGCTTGCCGATCTCACCGCCGTCGAACAACTTGCGGGCCACGAAGAAGCCGTCGCGGTGGTAGGCCGCAAGTTCCGTGGACGTGAACGTGGTTGACATGGATGCTCCAAACCGTAGGGTGGGACCAGCGTGCCTCGGCACGCGCCGGCCCACCGGAATCAGCGCTGCGTCATGGTGGGCCGGCGCCCGCCAAGGCGGCCTTGTCCCACCCTACGCGCTATGGATCAGTAGTCGGTGGTGATGGGCAGGCCGGGAAACCGGCCTTGTATCCTTTGGTACCCGCTGATGTTGATGTTCGGATGAATCCACACTACCGACCGCTCTTGTTCCAGCCGCTCAATCCGCGCCCCCATCTCGTTCCGGTCCCCTGCCCAACCCACGTACAGAGCGACGATCACTGTCACCAGCAGCAAATCCCGAATGGTGAACTGAAACATGGCTTGCCTCCAGAAAGGGAAATCTGCCGGAGCTTAGCTCAATTCGTAGGGTGAAACTATGGCTCGACAAAAAGAGGTCGAGCCGCTTCAGGATTGACCTTGAAAACGTGGTAAACCGGTGGTGTGTTTCCACCCCCTGTTTCCACAAAAGGAGCAATCCCATGAAGTTCGTCGGCATCGACCTC
>DATKDU010000263.1:0-18061 GCA_035512595.1 Pirellulaceae bacterium | reverse complement strand
CTCGATGAGCTGCCTGAGCTGCGCGTCCTCGGCGAGCGCCTGCTCATCGGCACTGATTGCCGCTCCTTCCTGCGGCGGCACTCCGGGGCGAATTTCCGACCTGGCGGCCGCTCCGCCGCCTTGCCCGCTGGCGATTCCCGCCGGCAGCAGCATCATGGCCGCGATGATCTTCGCCCGCCTGGCCCACGCCGGCCATTGGTTTCCGCTGTCAATCGCCACGAGAGCACCTCATGAATGCCGCGGTGAAGGGACGGCTTCATGGTACTTGGGGTGCGTAAGACTGGAAAGGAAGGCAAGTCGGGGATGAGGACTACGACCAGTTCTCGATCGTCAAACCAGGTATCGCGGCGAAGTCGGAATCCGCCGTGACGAGAGTGCAGTTGCCAAGGTTCAACGCTATGGCAGCGATCTGCACGTCGATTTGCCCAATGATCCGCCCGCTGCGGCGCAATTCCGCATAAAGGCGTCCGTATTCCTCCGCGGCAGAGAGGTCGAATGGCCAGATGAAAAGTCGTCGCACCGCTTTTTGGATGAGCGGAAGATTGCGGTTACGAGTGACGCTGTATTCGGCTCCGGCAAGCAGTTCACCTACCGTCGGCATCGCAATGCCAATGTGAATCCCGTTGCGACGCGCGAGTTGAGACCGCCGATACACGTCCTTGCGGCGATAGATCAAGTCGCTGGCCATGCCTGTGTCGAGCAGGTATCGCTTCATCGATCGGAGGGGGGCGGATTATTTTGCATCTTGCGAGTCGTGTACTCTTTCACTGCCTGTCGCGCCGCCTGCCACTGTGACCACTCTTCGTCGGTCATCGAGGGGGGTTCCAGTGCCTCCCACTCGGCAACAAGCCAATCGCGGCTTTCAGGGGTGTCGATCCACGTTTCTTCGTCAAGTCCCGCGAATTGAGCAGGCGCAGGAACCGCAAATAGCGTCACGTTGACCCGCGATCCTTCCGGCCACTGAACGCTGCCGTCAAGACTCACTTGACCGTTATGATAGGTTCCGGGAATCGATTCCATATCGACTTGCCTTTCGGGGATCAAGGCCCATCTGCTTTCGCACTTGCTCGCGCGTGTACTCGCCAAAGAAACGCAACCCCTCATTCCACTTTCGTTCTTCTTCCGGCGTCAACTCGACTGGCTCGCGCGAGTCCATCCGCGCGATGAGCGCTTCAATTCCTTCGGGAGTCGTAGGCCACTCCGATTCGTGCATGCCCCATTTTTCTTCGGATGCAGTGTCGCCGTTTGGTTCGTGCGGTAATACGTCCACTTCGAACCCCTCGGGCCAGTTCACTGGCGAGTTCAGCTCGACTCGGCCGTCTTATACACACCTCTAATCATCGAACTTTCCTCCTTTCCGTCTTCGCGGCCATTTCCCAATTCTATCATCGCGATTTCCCAGCAGCGAAGCAGATTTACCCCTTCGCCGTCGCGATCCGGTTCACCGCCGACAGAATCGCATGCACCGTCGCTTCGACCGTGTCCGTGCTCACGCCGCGGCCGCGGAAGGTCTGATTGCCATATTCGACGGTCAGATTAACCTCCCCCAGGGCGTCGTGCCCCAGCGAGGCGGAGCGGACGGAGTAATCGACGCACTTGAGCTTGATGCCGGTGATCTTCTCGACGGCGAGAAACGCCACATCGACCGGGCCGTCACCGTCGGAGACTTCCTCGGTAAATTCCTTGTCGCCATGGCGGAGCGTCATCCGGGCCCGCGGCTTATGGCCGCTGCCGATGGAGACTTCAAACCCGCCGAGCTGCCACTCTTCCCGCGGAGCGCCGCCGTGGAGCTGCTGCTCGATCAGGGCGATGATGTCTCCGTCATAGATCTCCTTCTTCTTGTCGGCCAGCTTCTTGAACTCGTCGAAAACGCTGTGGAGTTGCTCGCCGCTCAGCTTGTACCCCAGCGACTTGGCCCGGTCGGCCAGCGCAGCCCGGCCGCTGTGCTTTCCCAGCACCAGGTCGGTCGCCAGGAAGCCCACGTCCTGCGGAGTCATGATCTCGTAGGTGCGGCGTTCCTTGAGCATGCCGTCCTGATGAATGCCGGCCTCGTGGGCGAACGCATTGCGGCCGACGATCGCCTTGTTCCGCGGGATCTGCATGCCGGTGATCGTCACCAACAGGCGGCTCGTCGGCACCAGCCGCGGCGTGTTGATCCGCGTTTCACAGTGGAAGAAGTCGGAGCGCGTCTTCATTGCCATGACCACTTCTTCCAGCGACGCATTGCCGGCCCGCTCGCCAATGCCGTTGATCGTGCATTCGATCTGCCCCGCGCCGTTGGCCACGCCGGCCAGGCTGTTGGCGACCGCCAGCCCCAGGTCGTCGTGGCAGTGGGTGCTGATCGTTGCCTTGTCGATGTTCGGCACCCGGTTCTTCAGCATGGCGATGACCGCGCCGTATTCCTGCGGCGTGGCATAGCCGACCGTGTCGGGGATGTTGACGGTCGTCGCCCCGGCTTCGATCGCCGCTTCCACTACCTGGCAGAGAAAGTCATGCTCGGTGCGGGCCGCATCTTCCGGGGAGAACTCCACGTCATCGACGTAGCTGGCCGCCCGCCGCGTTCCCTTGATCGCCCGCTCGAGAATCTCCTCGCGGGTCATCTTCAGCTTGAACTCGCGGTGGATGGCGCTGGTCGCCAGGAAGACGTGAATTCGCGACTGCTGGGCCTGCTTGAGGGCCTCCCACGCGCGGTCGATGTCGGCATCGTTGCACCGCGCCAGGCCGCAGATCGTCGCCCCGCGGACGGTATTGGCGATCTCGCGGACCGATTCGAAGTCGCCGGGGGAAGCGATCGGAAAGCCGGCCTCGATGATGTCCACTCCCAGCTCCACCAGGGCGTGGGCCATCTCGAGCTTCTCTTCCCGGTTCATGGAAAAGCCGGGGGACTGCTCGCCGTCCCGCAAGGTCGTGTCGAAGATTTTGACTGGTCGTGTTTTCGTATGGGTATCGGTCATGATCTGGTCCTTGGTCGGCCGAAGTAGGTCCCGCTTGTCGAGCGGGACCTCCGCCGAGTTGTTTTTGTGTGGCTTGAGGTCCCGTCCAGCAGACGGGACCTACTTGTATTGTGATGCCTGCTGGTAACGGAGGAAAGCGACGGCATTCCGGCCTCACGCCGGCCCGGCAAGGGACAGCGCCAATGTGGCCCACTCGCTCCGCGAGTGGCTGGGCACTCGCGGAGCGAGTGCCCTACTTTGGAGCCAGCTTCTGGACAATTGAAAAACTCCAACAAAAAAACCCCGAGGCCGCAGGCCTCGGGGTTTTGATTTCTCGTGCGAATGGAGCGCACCCCCTACCGCCTGACGGTGGCTGCCAGAAGCAGGCCCAGGTTGGTAAGGAGGAGGTGCGACATCGATCGGGGCTCAGGAACCAGTGGAATTTGACTTCTACAAAGACTCTACTTCTGGTATCGAAATGGGTCAAGACGGCCCAGCGGCAATTCCGCCCCCGGCCGTGCGAATAGTGCTAATGAGCTGGGTCTGACGCCAAGGTTCGCGCTTCGACAAACTGTACGCCGGCCTTTCCAGGCCGACCAATGACGCCCGGAAGGGCCGTCCTACAACCATGCAACTCTTCTGCAAAAAATGCGGAAAGCAGATCCTCTCTGAGGACATGAACCTGGAGATGGCGCTGGCCAAGTGCCGAGCGTGCAGCTCGGTTTTCAGCATTCTCGACGCCCTAAACGACGAAACAGCGCCCGGCGTCGCCGCGGCCAAGACCGAGCGGCTGCCGGTCCCAATGCCCAAGGAGTACAAAATCGACGAATTCGGACGCGAGCTGACGATCACCTACCGTTGGTTCTCCGCGGCGGCTTTTTTCCTGCTCTTCTTTTGCATTATCTGGGACGGGTTCCTGGTCGTTTGGTACGCCATCGGGATTGGCGGAATGCTAAGCGGCGAGATGGGCGGAATGGGAATCGTCATGCTGCTGTTTCCGATCCTCCACGTTGCCGTCGGCATCGGCCTGACGTATGCCGTCGTCTGCATGTTCCTCAATCGCACCGAGATTCGCGTCTTGGGTGGCGACCTGTCGATCTGGCACGGGCCGGTGCCGTGCCCCGGTAATTGCAAGCTGCCAACCAGCGAGATCAAGCAGCTCTTCGTCACCGAGAACGAGCACCGCGGCAAGCACGGCTGCCGCTACACCTACGACGTCAACGCGATGAAGCAGGACGACACGAAGCAGAAGCTGATCGGCAACTTGCAGGATGTACAGCAGGCGCTATTTTTAGAGCAGAAGCTGGAGCAGCACCTGGAGATCGTCGATCAGCGCGTGCCGGGGGAAGTGCGGGCCTGAACGAACGGAGGCGGCCGGTTGAAGTTGGACACGGATGGAACAGATTCGCACAGATGAACTACCAGAATGATCTGTGTCGATCTGTGAGATCTGTGTCCGCGCTTTCGGATGGGGCCTTCCGGTATGGATGGAGATGACGGTTTGATTGACCATCCCGATTTGACTCGCAATGGCTTTCTCGTTCTTCCTGGGATTTATTCCGCCGATGATTGCAGCGGATTCATCGAGCGACTGACCACGGCCCTGGAATCACGCCGCGACGACGCCGGCACGCTCCAGCGGGCTAGCGGCGTCATCTACGGGGCGCGGAATCTGCTGGATGCGTTCCCACCTGCCCGCGATGTATGGCGTCGGCAGCCGCTTGTGGATCTGCTGACCGCCGCACTGGGTCCGCGCTTCGGCCTGGTGCGCGGGCTGTACTTCGACAAGCCGCCGCAGAGCACCTGGAGCCTGCCGTGGCATCAGGACCGGACGATCGCGGTGATTGACAACACGATTCGCAGCCCGCGGTTCAAATCGCCGACGAAGAAGGCGGGCGTGCCGCATATCGAAGCGCCCGACGAGGTGCTCCAGCAGATGCTCACCCTGCGGATTCACCTCGACGACGCGACCGACGAGAATGGGCCACTCGTGGTCCTGCCGGGTTCGCACGTAGGACAGGTTTCCAACCTGTCCCGCACCACAGCGCCCCCTGACCAGCAGCGGCAGGCGGGACGCCTGCCCCACGTCATCCACGCCGCCGCCGGCGACGTGCTCCTCATGCGTCCGCTGCTCTATCATTGCAGCGGGTCGTCGAACCCTTGCACCACGCGGCATCGGCGAATACTGCACTTGGAATTTGCTGCATCGCCCGAACTGCCCGACGGCTTCCGGTGGCACAAATTCTCACCGGCAGATTGACCGCGGATAGCGCCGAGAACGCGGATGAAATTGCCCGATCCGCGTCCTCCGAGTCATCCGCGGTCCCTTCTTCCATTGGCTGATTTACACAGCGGCAACGTCCGATCACACTATCCGGTTCCTGGACGCACCCAAACCAATCTACGCCCGGAGCCATCCCCATGCGTTATCTGTCCCTCTGCTTCGCCCTGATGATTGCCGGCGTCGCGCTCGCCGACGACAACGACGGTTTCAAAACGATCTTCGACGGCAAGTCCCTCGACGGCTGGAAGAAGTCCGCCGAGAACGAACAGGCCATTCGTCTGGAAGATGGCGCGATCGTGGCCAACGGCAATCGGGCCCATTTGTTCTATGTGGGCGATGAAAAGCCGTTCAAAGATTTTCACCTGGTCCTGGAAGTGAAGACCAAGCCGAATTCCAACGGCGGCATTTACTTCCACACCAAGTATCAGGAAGAAGGCTGGCCGGCTCAGGGACACGAGTGCCAGGTCAATAACTCCTACGGTAGAGACCCGCAGAAGACGGGGGGCATTTACAAGGTCGCCAAGGTCCTGGAAGCCCCCGCCAAAGACAACGCGTGGTTCAAGTACGAGATCATCGTCAAAGGGAACCATGTCGTCGTGAAGATCGACGAGAAAGTGACTGCCGACTACATGGAAACGGCCGAGTCGCTGGCCAAAGTCGCCGGCATTGAGCCCGGCCGGAAGATGGGGGAGGGGACGTTTGCCCTCCAGGCCCACGATCCGGGGAGCACCGTGCTTTACCGGAATATTCGGGTCAAACGGCTGGACTAGGGGCACTTGCTTGCTACCCCCTGGTGCGGCAAGTACCATAAATATCGCCCGTCTAACGGGTTGGGGAGTTTTGTCCGTCGGTGTCGTCCCTTCCGCGGGCGACCCGATGCGGATCGATTTCAGCGGCCGTTTTCGGTCACGACCTTCACGTCACTGTTTGCGAGGAACTAGGACATGGCTCGCAGAATCTGGATTGTCTGCCTGTCGATTGCCTGCGCGGGGATCAACCTCCCAGCGCTGGCCCAGGATGGATTGCTTGAAGATCTGTATGGACGAGGGGTCCATGCCTACTTCGAGCATCGTTATGAAGAGGCCCACGGTCTGCTGACCAAGGCCATCACTTCGGGGCTGAAGGACCCGCGAGCCTATTACTACCGCGGGCTGACGAACCTACGGCTGGGACGTCCCGAAGATGCCCAGGCCGAATTCGCCACGGGTGCAGAGTACGAGGCAATTGCCGCTGAGCCGGTGAACATCGGCAAGGCGCTGGAGCGCATTCAAGGGGCCGACCGGCTGAAGATCGAGCAGCATCGCCGCGCCGGCCGCCTCGCCCTGCACAACAAGGCGGCGGCGGCGGCCAAGGCCCGCTATGAAGAGCGGATCAAGGCCGAGGAGCGCGTCCTGCTTCCTGGGCGGGGTAATGGGGCCGCGCGTCCCGCACTCCCCGCTGACGAGTCCGACCCGTTCAACGACGGTGCCGCCAGGCCGGCGCCGCTTCCGGCTGCTGACGAGGCGAAGCCCGTTCCACCGGCTGATGCGCCGCCGGCCGATCCCAAGCCGGCCGAGCCCGCACCCGCGGAGCCCAAGCCGGCCGCTGATCCATTTGCCGACGAACCGAAACCCGGAACGCCAAAGCCCGCCCCAGCGGCAGACGAAGCCAAGCCCGCTGAACCGGCCGCTGCCGCCGAAGCGCCGCGCGGCTCCCTCCTGGGATCGCTGTTTCGTGCGACCGCCACTGGAGCCGCCAAAGGCCTGGCCGGCGACGAGGCCGATGCACCTGCCAAGCCAGCTCCTGCTCCCGCCGCGGTTCCTGATGCTGCCGACCCCTTTGCCGATCCAAAGTAAATTCGCCCCTGAATACAACCCGCGGCGCTAGCGCCCCCCGCTCGGTGCCGCCTGATCGTTGGCGTGCCGGCCATCCAGGCTGGCTCGCTAGGTTCGTCGCCGCGTAGCTCTCCTGCCCACCTTCCGCTGCCGCGGCATTCCTCCCGCCTGAAAAACTTGATTGGACTCGGAGTCGCCCCATGACTCGCCGCGCGAGCCTCGCTCTTCTTTCGACCCTGGTGCTGGCCTGGCTCCCGCTGGTGTGTTCTGCGGCGCCGACCATCAGCAACCTTTCGCTGCGCGGCCTGACCATCGGCCAGCCGACCACCGTGGTCATCGACGGCAGCGACCTGCTCCCCGATCCCAAGCTCGTACTGCCGGTGAAGATCGCTTCGCAAACCGTAAAGCCCAGTGCGACAGCCAGCCGCGTCGAGATCGAAATCACCATCGACGCCGGCGTCAGCCCGGGCATTTACTCGCTCCGCCTGGCCAGCGGCAAAGGGATTTCCAGCGCCGTTGCCGTCGGCATCGACAAGCTGCCCCAGCAACCCTTCTCGCCGCAGATCAGCTCGCTCCCCGTCGCGCTGCACGGCAGCCTGGCCGGCCCGCAAGTGCTGCAAACCAAGTTCCAGGGGACGAAGGGGGCGACGGTCGTTCTGGACTGTGAAGCCCAGCGGCTGGGGAGCAACCTCAAGCCGATCGTGCGGCTGTACAACGACCGCGGCACTCAGCTTGCCTGGAGTCCGCCAAAAAATGCGATTGGCGACGATGCCCGCTGCGAGCTGATGCTCCCGGCCGACGGCACGTACATGATCGAATTGCACGACCAGCTCTATCGCGCCGGCATGCCCGCTTATTTCCGGCTGAAGATCGGTGCGCTACAGTTCGCCGACATCGCGTATCCGCTGGGCGTCACTGCCGGCGCTAAAACGCCGCTGAAGTTCATCGGCGGCAACGTGGCGACCGGCGTGGAACTCGATGCGACGCATTTCACGGCGCCGGGAGACCATTCGTCCCCATTGCCGGCGGGCGATGGACTCACGGGCGGCGCTCCGAAGGTGATCGTGAGCGACTTCCCCGAACTGGTCGAAACGCCGCCCGCCGCCGGCCAGCTTCAGGCGCTTCCCAAACCGCCCGTCGGCATCAGCGGCGTGCTCTCCGCCGCCAACGAGGAAGACAAGTATCTGCTCGAAGTCCAGCCTGGTCAGAACCTGCGGTTCGACGTGCTGGCTCATCGGGCCGGGTCGCCCTTGGACGGCGTGCTGTCGATTCGCAAGGAGGACGGGGCGCAGCTTGCGGCCAACGACGACCGGCCGAATTCCAAGGACCCGCTTGCCGATTTCAAAGTTCCCGATGGCGTGACGAAGCTGCAAATCGCCATCAGCGATATGCAGAAGCGCGGCGGCAGTGACTACGTCTATCGGATCGGCGTCCTCGATCTGGGTCGGCCCGACTTTGAGCTTTCCGTGAACAGCGGAGCGATCAGCCTGCCGGCCGGCGCGACGCAGGTCATTCCCGTTGAGATTGAGCGGCGGGCCTATGGCGGCGCCATTGAGCTCTCGGTCGAGGGTCTCCCCGCCGGTGCGAAGGTGGAAAACAACGTCGTGCCGCCGGGAGCGACCATCGCCCTCCTTTCGATTACCGCGCCGGCAGGTTCGCCGCTGGCGAGCATCGGCCGCATCGTCGGCAAGGCGCTCGAGTCGCCGGTGCCGGTCGTCCGCGTGGCACGCAGCGAAGATGCCGTCGGCGGCAAATACCAGCCGCAGCTTTTGGATGAGATCGGCCTGGCCACTAGCGAGCCCGCGCCGATCGGCATCGTCTGGCAGCCCGCCAGCGACGACGCACTTCCTCTGAGCGGCAAGCTGCCGGCGAAGGTAAACATCACGCGCGCGGAAGGTGTCACAGGGAACGTTCGCCTGCGGCTGGTGAGCAGCCAGCCAATGCCGCAGAAGAAAGCGGAACAGCCGCAGCAGCCGCGTCGGCGTCGCGGCCGGCAAGTTCCCATGCAGACGGTCGATGATCCGGACCGAGCGCTGCGGCTGGAAGGAATGCCGACGTTTGGCGCCGATCAAAACGAGCCGACGGTAAACGTGCTCGTGCCGGGTGATTTGGCCAAGCAGGAATGGGACGTGGCGCTCGTCGCGGAGCTGCTGTCGGCGGACAACAAGAACGTCGTCGCGACGATTGCCACTCCGGTGCGGCGGCTGACGGCCATTGCGCCGTTCGCGGTGGAGCTTGTCGGTGAGCCGAAGGTGGATGGCCGGGCCGGACTCGGCGAAACGGGCAAATTCACGGGCAAGGTGGTTCGCCGGCCTGGGTATACTGCCCCGCTGACCGTGACGCTCTCTGGTCTGCCCAAGGAATTGCCGCCGCCGCTCACGGTCGTGCCAGCCGACAAGAGCGATTTTGAATTGAAGGTGGTGTTTCCATTCGGCAGCAAGCCGGGAGAAATCGCCAATCTCAAACTCGTCGCGGTGACCGACGCCAACAAGGCCGATGCAGCCCGCAGCAACGAAATTGCCGTGGCGGTGAACGTCGTCCCCGGCGAGAAGCCGCCGGCCGAGCAGCCGAAGGAGATTTTCGACGAAGATGAAAAGTTCGTGGCGCTCCTGACGGAAGGTGGCGGCCAGGCGACGATCGAGTCGTCGCAAAAGAGCACGGGCAAGGTGAGCCTGAAGGTCACGCCCGATCAGAAGTTCAACGCCGCACTTCCCACGCTGAACGTCAAAATTCGCGAGAACCCCGGGCCGGGCGAGTTCCGCTACTTCCGCTTTGCCTGGAAGAAGCAGGGGGGGGAGCAAATCTGCCTGCAGATCAATCACGACGGCACTTTTGGCCCCGGCGGCGCTGGCCGCGAAGGGGCCAAGTTCCGCTACCACTCCGGCCCCAACGAAGTCTACGGCGCGTCGCTGGCCGTTGGCGACAAGCTCCCCGCCGAGTTCGTCGTCGTCACCCGCGACCTGTTTGCCGACTTCGGCGAATTCACCTTCACCGGCATCGCCTTCTCCGCCGTCGATGGGGAGTTCGCCCTGTTCGATCAGGTTTATCTTGGGCGTCAGATGGAAGATTTTACGCTGATCAAGCCGTAGACGGCAGGCTCGCTGTGCGCCGTCAACGGCGAATCGAGTTATCTGACCAGCCGAATCCTGTCGCCTCAAATTGCTTGACGTCGATCGGCAATACTTGTGATATGAACACTCAGCTTTCTCCAGCGATCGAGCAACTCGTTGCTGATCACAACGGGATTGTGCATGTCGCCGGCCAGTACACTGGCTACGTCGTCATGTCCGATCAAGCATATCGCGAGATGCTAGGCATCGGGACTGATGACGAGTTGAAGGATTCCCTGGCGGCAATCGAGCAAGGTCTGGCCGATGCCGATGGCGGGCGCACGCGGCCGTTTCGGGAGGTTCTAAACGAATTGTGGCGGCCCGATGAGCTACGGCGTTGAAGTCTCCGCACGCGCGTCGGGCGATATTCGTGGGATCTATCAATACATCGCCCAGCACGGCCCGGCCAATCCAGACTCGTGGTTGGACGGACTACGGGAGCGGGTCTTCAAACGGATTGGCCAGCGGCTCGGGCTGTGCCGCGGCGGCGGTCGTCTCGGGGGCGGGGGATGATTCCAGCGAGGGAATCTCCAGGTCGGGCACCAGCTCCGCCGGGACTGGGGAATCGTCCGGCCGTACGACGATCCGCTGCATCGATACGCTGACGACGACGACGGCAGTTCCCGGATCGATGGCCATCCCTTCGCTCACGGCGTCGTAGGTCCGGCCGTCGATCTGCACCGCGCCGGCGGGGAGCATGACGCTCTTGGCTTGCCCTTTGCGGCCGACAAGGTGCGCCAGGCCGCGATACCCCTCCGTTTCCGGCAGCACTTCCTCCGGACGCTCCGGCCGCTGGATCAGAATCAACCGGCCAATCGGCGTATGTGGCCAGTACTTCACCGCCACCAGGCAGGCGGTGGGAACAATGATCGATACGGCGATCACCATGCCCGTTCCTTGCACCGGCCCTTCCAAAAACGCCAGCACGATGGCCGCAACCAGCGATAATCCGGCCAGCACCCCCAGCGTGCCGCTGGAGGGAATGAAAAACTCCAGCACCAGGAAGATGCATCCCAGCAGGAGGAGGAGCAGTGCCCAGCCAAGGAACGACATGGTCAGGAGTCAGGAGTCAGGAGTCAGAGGTCAGAGAAGGATGATTCAATCACCTCACGTATGCATCGTACCATTTACGCACAACATCTGGCTCCTGGCTCCTGATCCCTGGCTCCTGATCCCTGGCTCCTGGCTCCTCACGTCACCACGGCCTTGACCAGTACCCGATTGCCGATTACCTCGGCGACATAAACAGGCGTCCCTTTGGAAATCAGCTCGCCGTCGCTGATGACATCCACCAGTTCGTCGCCAAACCGCGCCTTGCCCGACGGCACGAGGGGCGTGGTGGCGACACCGTACTTCCCCGCCAAATGATCGTAAAGCACCAGCGACTCTCGCCGGCTCAACTCTTGGAGCTCTTCCCCTTCCGGCGGCGCCAGCAGCATCCGGTTGAAGTAGGGCGTGTGGGGCAAAAAGCGGCGAATCACATAGATGGATGCCACGGCCCCGGACGCCCCCGCTGCCACCAGCATCAGCGACACGGGGAACTGCCGCATTTGGTACTCGTTCTCGGGGATGACGAAGGTCTGGCTGGCCAGAACGATCGAGACGATGATCATGATCCCGCCGCCGATGCCAAAGACGCCGAACCCCGGCAGGACGAAGATTTCAACCGCGACGAACAGCGCCCCGGCCAGAAACAACAGGATCTCCAGCCAGTCAGCCGTCCCGTGCAAAAACTGCGACCAGAAATAGAGAATGAAGCAGAGCGCCGAAATGAACCCCGGCACGCCCAAACCGGGAGACGAGAGCTCGATCATCAGCGCAAACCAGCCGACGAACAGGAGCAGTGCCGCCAGCCGCGGGTCGGCCAGCCATTCCACGAACTCCAGCGCCCAATTGGGGCGGAGCGGCGACAGCTCCGAGACGCCGTAGCGGCTTTTCAATTCTTCCAGGTTGTGAATCGTTCCCTGCGCGAAACCCAGCGCGATCGCCGTCTCGCCGTCAATGCCGCGGCTGGTGCGGAGCGGTTCGCCCGCCCGCTGCCACTGGGCCGGATCGCGGAATTCCTGCACCTCTTCGCTCGTCAGGTAGCGTTTCTCGCCGTCGCCGCGAACGTACGGAAAAACTTCCACGTGCGGATCGACCAGCGCCAGCGGCAGCGACCAGTCGCGGTCGCGGCGCTGGGCCAGTTCCTTGAGCGGTTCGCGAATCGTGGCCAGCATGTTGTCGTCGATGACCGTCGCTCCCGAGCCCCCCAGGTCGGCCCGCTCAGCAACCAAGAGCTCATTGGCCCCCCAGGCGACGAGTGCCGCATCCCCCAGCGCCCGCAGATCGACGACGGCCACGCTGTGAAAACGGTCGTCCAACTCGGCCAGCTTGCGGGCCAATCGCAAGCTCTGCTCGGGATCGCCGCCGGTGCTGTTGACGTACAGCACGAGCAGGTTGAAGTCGCCCCGCTGCACGTGTCCTTCCAGGCTCTTGATGATCCAGGTGACCGACCGCTGCGTCACCGGACCTTCGAGCGAAACGAGAATTGGCTTCCACCCCTGCTCGGGGGCCAGGTTCTCCCGCAGCGAGTTGGCCGGCAGTTCCAAGGCCGCCGTCAGCTCGCGGCGACTCTCGGCTTTATGAATGGCGAAGCCAAAATCCCGCATTTGCACGCCGATCAGCTTGTGCGGCTCCCCCGGCTCGAACACGGTCGTTTCGCGGACGATCTTGCCTTCCTTTTGCAGTGCGTCGCGTCCGGCCGCCGTCTCGTAGCGAACCCCTTCTTGGGTGGTGATTTGAAAGACCGCCGTCTTGCTGTCCACCAGCCCGCGGGCGATCGCATCGGGAATGGTGTGCCGCCGGCGGGCGACCTCCACATAGTTGGTGATCGCCGCTTCCGTGACCGTATTGGCCAGGTGTCCTGCTTCGCCGAATTCCGCGTCCTTGGCCATGACGATCGCTTCGCACGCCAGCACCGGCAGCACGGCGTGCCCCTTGACCGACTGCGGCAGGTAAGCCACGGTCCGCACGCGGTTCAGCTCTTCGCTGGTCAAAAACTGCGCCAACTCGAGCGAACGGCCGAAGCTGCTGGTCTCCCCCGCGCTGCCGCTGCTGCTGCGGAACTCCAGGATCAGCACGGGGCGCTTGGAAGCGTCCTGGGCCGGAGCGGCATTCTCAAGCGACTTGAGCACGAGTTGCACGCGGCCCTTCACCTGCGCATCGACGTTCCCCTCGATCGGCAGGGGCACTTGCACCAGATAGGCCGCCGTCGGATCGGCGCCCTCCGCAGCGGCGGGCCCATCTTGTTCCTGGGCATGCGCCCCCGGTGAAAACCAGTGCGGCTGGCCATCGCCGGAAGAATTCCAGAAGCCAGGGACCAGCAGACTGGCCAGAGCGGTGATCGCGATGGCCGCCAGCCACGACCGCAGTCGCGGCACGCGGCAAAGTAAAAAGTTTGGCCGTTGCTCCAGTGCGCCACGGACCTCTTCCATTGGCCGTTTCACAGCAGTGGCACTCCCGCGCAAGTAAATTGTAGTTTTGGAGTTGCGAACAACCCCAATTATAGGCGCTGGGACAAGGGGGAGAAAGAATCACTCCCCCTGTTCCCGCGTCCGGTCCCTATTCACAGTCTTTTCGCTACGATGCGTCGATGCTTGCCGGCGGAAACCAGCGGCAGCCTCGCTTTTCCCCCTCTGGCGGCCTGGCGCCTGTACCTGGCCGGTATGATTACCGAGGTTGAGTGAGTTTCGCCGGCTGCTGCGATTGATTCCCTCCTCGTAACGATTCCCTCGGCATGGCCTTTCTAAATGCCTCGCTACTGGCCGGCGGCGCCTTGATGGCCATCCCGGTGATTCTGCATCTGTTGATGCGGCAGAAGCCGAGGCAATTGGTCTTTCCCGCCCTGCGGTTCGTAAAGGAACGCCGCGAGTCCAACACCCGGCGGCTGCGGCTGCGGCATTGGCTGCTGTTGGCCCTGCGCTGTGCGGCGGTCGGGCTGGTGGCCTTGGCGCTGGCCCGGCCCAGCGTCGCCTCCGCACTGCTGGGAAATTACGTAGCACTGGGGCTGGTCGGGCTCGCCTTGCTGGCGGCACTCTTGCTGACGGGGGTGGCGGTGGCGCGCAAGCTGGCTGCACCCCTGATCGCGGCAATCGGCCTGACCGCGGTGGCGTTGGGGGTTGTTTGGCTGGTGTTTGCCTACCGGGCCTTCTTCAGCGGCCGGCCGGTGCTGGGAAGCCAGGAGCTGCCGGTGGCGGCCGTGATGGTGGTCGATACGTCGCCGCGCATGGAATATCGGCACGAGAACCGGACGCGGCTGGAAACGGCGCGGGAGACGGCGGCCTGGCTCGTCAAGCAATTGCCGGCCGATAGCGAAGTGGCGGTCGTCGATTCGCGTCCCGGCGGGGCGAACTTCGCCATCGATCGCACAGCCGCGGAGAAAGCCATCGAGCGCTTGCGGCCCACGGGAACCCCGCGGCCGCTGACTGAAGTCATCTTTTCGGCAGTGGGCCTGGCGCGGCAAAACACGCGACCACGAAAGGAGGTCTACGTCCTCACCGACCTCACTGCCGCGGCGTGGAAGGCCGACCGGCCGCAAGATCTCGCCAAAGCGCTGGGCGACAACGCGGACGTGCAGCTTTACGTCATCGACGTCGGAGTCGAGCAACCGAGGAATTATGCCCTTGGGGCGCTGGAGTTATCCAGCCAGATTCTTCCCCCGGGCGCGAAGCCCACGATCGAAGTCGAAATCAAAGCGATTGGCCTGGGCGGCACACGACAAGTCGAACTGAGACTGGAAGAACCCGATCCGACGCTGCCGATCATTCGCGACGGAAAGCCGGTGTTCCCCAAGTCGTTCCGCAGCGACATTCAGGAAGTCACGCTGCGAGCCGGAGATTCGCAGCGCGTGACGCTGAAGGTGGAAGGGGTCAGGGGGCAGGGGGACAGGGGTCAGGAGTCAGCAGACAGGGGCCAGGAGCCGGTGACTCCTGACTCCGGAGCCCTGACTCCTGGAATCGGTTTGCCGCTGGGGACGCACCAGGGAGTCGTGCGGCTGCTGGGGGAGGATGGTTTGGCGCTCGATGACGTGCGCTATTTCGCGGTAGAAGTGCAGCCCGATTGGCCGATTGCCGTCTTTGCTCCAGCGGGAGTGCCAACGGACGATCAGGTGCGGGCGCTGGCGAGCAATCCCAAGGCCCGCTTTCGGTGCGACGTGCTCCCGCAAGCGGAACTGGCCAACAAGACGCTGGAGGACTACCGGGCCGTCTGTTTGCTCGATCCACAGCCGCTGCCGGCGGAAGCGTGGGACAAGCTGGCCGCGTACGTGGAAGGAGGGGGCGGCCTGGCGCTTGCTTTGGGATTCAATGCCCAGCCGCCAAACTCGTTTCAGGACGAAGCGGCCCAGGTTGTGCTCGGCGGCAAGCTCACGCGACAGACGCGCTCCGCCGGCGACTTGTACTTGTCCCCCACTTCGTACGACCATCCGCTGCTGGCCGAATTCCGCTCGATCGAGGCGAACGTGCCGTGGGATCGCTACCCGGTCTTTTATCACTGGAATCTGGACGAGTTGCGCGAAGGAACGCGGACGATCATCGCCTACGGCAACAACAAGCCGGCACTCGTGGAGAATCGGCTGGGGCGCGGCCGCGTCCTGGTGATGACGACGCCGATTTCCGACCCGCTCCGCCCCCGCTCGCGCAAGACGTGGAACGAGCTGTGGTATGGCGAGGATGCCTGGCCGGGCTTCGTGCTGTGGAACGAGATGCTGCTGTATCTGGTCGGCGCGGGGCAGACGCGACTGAACTATCAGGCGGGGGATACGGCCGTGCTGGCCAACGATCCGGCCAAGGACCCGGAGCGGTATCAGCTTTTTTCGCCGCTGGAGGAACCGCAGGACGTGCTGGCGCGTGACGAGCGGGTGACGGTGCGGTTTACTGACAATGCCGGGGCCTATCGCTTGCGCGGGCAGCGCGACGGGCCGCTGGTCCGCGGCTTTGCCGTCAACTTCGGTCCCGATGTCGGGGATTTGACCCGACTGCCGCGAGAGAAGCTCGACGATCTGCTGGGCAAGGACCGGTTCCAATTCGCCCGCAGCCGGGAAGAGATCAACCGGGCGGTCGGCGTCGATCGGATCGGCAGCGAGTTTTATCCGCTGCTGGTGACGTTGCTCGCGCTCACGCTGGGAATGGAGCATTTGCTCGCCAACAAGTTTTATCGGAAGGACGATTAGTGTCGAGTGAGTAGGGATGGAGCGAAGGTGTGCGGGCGAGGGTATGAGGGTGTGAGAGTGTAAGTGCGAGACATTATCGCGCTTCCATGTCCCACATTTCCCTCACACCCGCATACCCGCATACCCGCATACCCGCATACCCGGCACACTCACGGCCCTCGCAGGCAACTATGACTGAATTCGGCGCAGAACCGATTCTCGGAAGTTACCTGGCGGTGGCACTGATTGCCGCGGGCCTGGTGGCGCTGCTCTTGCTGCGTCCCGGTTTCGGCCGCGTGACGCCGCTGCGGCGCTGGTCGCTGCTTTCGCTGCGGGCCCTCGTCGTGCTGCTGGCGATCGTGGCTCTGCTGCGGCCGACGTGGATCACGACGATCCGCGCTCCGCGGACCAGCGTGATCCTGCTGCTCTATGACGTCAGCCGCTCGATGCAGCTCCCCAGCGGCAAAGGGGAGGAGTCGCGCTGGCAGGCGATGGAAGCAGCCATCAAAAAGTCGCAATCGCAGCTCGCTGCACTCGCGGGCAAGTACGAGCTGAGGGTCTATGCGTTCGATTCGCGGCTGCAGCCGGTCGAGCATCGCGGCGGTGCATTCCCGCTCCCCGAGACTCCCGAGGGAATGCTCACCGATTTGGGGACCCCCCTGTTTGAAGCGGCCCGCGGGGAGCAGGGGAAGCGGCTGGCGGCAGTCGTCGTCCTCAGCGACGGGGCGCAAAACGCCTTCGATCCGCAGGTCGAGGCGGTGGAGGCCGTCCGCAAGCTGCGCGACGATTTCGCGGCGGCACTGTATACGGTCCCTTTCGGCCCGGCGGCAGATGCGGCCCAGGCCCGCGACGTGGCGGTCGAGCGGTTCGACGAGCAGTTCACGGTCTTCGTGAAAAACGAGCTGGCGGTTAAGGGGCTCCTCCGCATCCGCGGCTACGTCAACCGCGACATCCCGCTGGAACTGGTGCTGGAGGATGAAGAGGGGCAGAAGCAGACGATCGGCAAGAAGACGGTGCGGGCCGAGGAGGACGGCCGGCAAGTGGAGGTCGAATTCACGCACACGCCGCAAAAGCCGGGAAACTACCGCCTGCACCTGATTGCCGCCCAGCAGGATGGCGAGCTGGTGGCCAAGAACAACCAGATGAGCGCGTATCTGACCGTGCTCGAAGGGGGCCTGCGCGTCCTCTATCTCGACGGCGAGAAGCGGCCCGAGCAGAAGTTCCTGCGCTGGAGCCTCAATGCCTCGCCCGACATCGAACTCGACGACCGGATCATCGACCGCCGCAACCAGCGGATGGCGGTGGACATCACGCACGACCTGCGCACCGGCCGCTACGACGCCTTCATCGTCGGCGATCTCGATGCCGGCCTCTTGACCCCGGAGAGCCTGAAGCTGCTGGCCGAGCAAGTGGCTCAGGGGAAAGGGCTGATCATGATCGGCGGTGAGGCGAGCTTCGGCTGGGGGCATTACCGCGGCACGCCGCTGGAAGCGGCGCTGCCGATCGTCATGGACCCGATCGAAGGGTCGCAGCTCAGCCCCGAGCTTGTGGACCGCTTCTATCGCGACGGGCCGGTGCCGCTGGTGATTGGCGATCCGCATCCGATCACGCGGCTGGCCCCCGCCAGCGAGAACGAAGCGGCCTGGCAAAAGCTGACGCCGCTGAATTCGGTCCACAAGTTCGCCGGCGTGAAGCAGACCCCCGGCGTGCGCGTGCTCCTGGAAACGCCC
>DATKDU010000262.1:0-7635 GCA_035512595.1 Pirellulaceae bacterium | reverse complement strand
TCGCCGCTGATCGCCCTGATGAAGGACCAGATCGACGCCCTGGCCGCCCGCGGCATTCCCGCCCGGCGGCTCGATTCAACGCTGTCGGCCGACGAGTATCGCGAAGTGATGCGGCAGGTGCGGGCCGGCGAATTGCGGATGCTGTACGTCGCGCCGGAACGGTTTCAGAACGAGCGGTTCCGCGAAGCGATCCAGCACATCCGCGTGTCGCTGTTTGCCGTCGATGAAGCGCACTGCATTTCCGAATGGGGGCACAATTTCCGCCCCGACTACCTGAAGCTGATCGAGTTCGCCCGCCAATGCCGGGCCGAGCGGGTGCTGGCGCTGACGGCGACCGCCACGCCGCAGGTGCTCTCCGACATCTGCCGGGCGTTTGCCATCGACAGCCAGTGCGCAGTGCGGACCGGCTTTTACCGGCCGAACCTGACGATCCTGACGACGCCGGCCAGCAGCGCGGAGCGCGATTCACTGCTCGTAGCCCGGCTCAAGGAGCGGCCGGCCGGGCCGACGATTGTCTACGTCACGCTCCAGAGGACGGCCGAGGAAGTCGCCGCACGACTGTCTGCCGCCGGCTTCCGCGCGAGGCCGTATCACGCCGGCATGGAGGACGAAACGCGAGCCGCCGTGCAGGACTGGTTCCTGGAAACCAACAGCGGCATCGTCGTGGCGACAATCGCCTTCGGCATGGGGGTCGATAAGGCCAACATCCGCTACGTCTACCACTACAACCTCCCCAAGAGCCTGGAGAATTTTTCGCAGGAGATCGGCCGCTCGGGGCGCGACGGCGCCCCGGCGATCTGCGAGACGTTCGTGTGCATGGAGGACCTGAACGCCCTGGAAAACTTTGCCTACGGCGATACGCCCAGCCGCTCGGCAGTCGAGAGCCTCGTCCGCGAGATTTTTTCGCTAGGGCCGCAGTTCGACGTGAGCTATTACGAGCTGGCTGGGCGGCACGACATCCGCATCCTCGTCGTGCGGACGCTGCTGACCTACCTGGAGCTCGACGGCTACCTGGAAGGGGGAACGCCCTTCTATTCGACCTACAAATTCAAGCCACTGAAGTCGTCACAGGAGATACTGTCTCACTTTGACGGCGAGCGGCGGGAGTTCGTCGCGTCGATCTTCCGCCAGGTGCGCAAGGCCAAGACCTGGATGCACATCGACGTCGATGCGGCGGCACAAACGCTCGCCGCGCCGCGGGACCGCATCGTCCGGGCGCTCGACTATCTGGGCGAGCAGGGATGGATCGAGCTCGAGGCCGAGGGAACGCGCAATCAGTACCGCCGGATGAAATTGCCGGCGGATCAGGCCGCACTGGCGGCCGACTTGCACCAGCGGACGATCGACCGCCAGCAGCGGGAAATCGCCCGCCTCAATCAGGTGCTCGATCTGGTTCGCAATGCCGGCTGCCAGGTCAACTCGCTGTGCAGCCATTTTGGCGAAGAGCGCGGCGAACCCTGCGGCCACTGTACCTGGTGCATTCGCGGCGGCAGTGCGGTCACACTCTCCGATCGTCCGGCAGTCAGCATCGACGACGTGGTCATCCGCCGAGCGCTGGCCCTCCGCGGCCAGCATCCGCAAGCCTTAGCCGACGCCAGTGCTTTGGCCCGGCTGCTGTGCGGCATAACTTCCCCCGGCCTGACCCGTGCCAAGCTATCCGGCAATTCACTGTTCGGGGCGCTGGCGGACGCCGACTTTCCGGCCGTGCGGCAGAGGCTAGTGTTGGAAGGCGCCCGCGAATGAAACCGCCTCAAGCGGACTAGCCCTTGCAGGCGACAGCCCACCAGTGCCCTTCTACAAGTTGCGGAGGTACTGTACCGCCTGGCTGATCTCGAACACCGGCTTGTCGCTCTGCCGGCGCTCGATCGTGATGTATCCCCGGAAGCGGTGCTCTTCCAGGATGGCGAGCAGCTCGGGGAACTCGGCAGTGCCGCGGCCGAGGGGGACCTCGATGTTGCGGCGTTCGGCCAGGTCGCGGGTGGCGTCGGCCGCATGGACGTGAATGACGTGCTCGGCCAGGGCGCCGGCCGCCTGCCGCGGGGAGTGGTTGTGGAGGATCAAATTGGCCGGGTGCAGATCGACGCCAAGCGTTCCGGGGGGCAGCGAGTCAATGAGCCGCAGCAGTTCCTCGCCAATCTCGGTCCCGGTTTCGGCGGCCAAGGTCGCCCCCACTCGCTGGCCCACTTTGCCAATGTCGGCCAGCGCCTCGCGCATCAAGTCCCAGGCGGCGGGGTTCTCTTCCGTCGGCACGCGGCCGATATGGTTGACGACGACCGTGGTCCCGAGCTCGTAAGCCGTCCGCAGCGCGTCCTTGGTCGCCTCGATCCGCCGGTCGAGACCGTCCGCTGCGTCGTACCCCCGCCGGGTACGAAAGGCGGCGCAGCTCACCCGCAGATTCAGATCATCCAGCATCTTCCGCACATGCCGGATCCCCGTGCGGGAAAGTTCCTCCGGACGCAGCTCGTTACGGAGGTCGATTTCGACCGCGTCGGCCCCCATTTGAGCCGCCGTGAGCAACCCTTGCTTGAAGGGCAAACGTAGGCTTGCCAGTTGTACTCCAACTTTGATCTGTAGCACGGTTGATGTCCCTTGATTGCCTACGGTGAGAGGGTTCAGGGTTCAGGGTTCGGGGTTCAGGGTTCAGGAGACAGGAAACAGGAGGCAGGATGCAGGAGGCAGGAGACGGATATCCGACCTCCGACCTCCGACCTCTGACCTCTGACCTCCGACCTCTGACCTCCGACCTCCGACCTCTGACCTCCGACCTCTGACCTCCGACCTCTGACCTCCGGCCTCCGAACCCCGAACCCTGAACCCCGAACCCCGAACCCCGAACCCCGAACCCCGAACCCCGAACCCCGAACCCCGAACCCCGAACCCTCCACCTCATGCATCCAGTCGCGCTCATCATTGTATCGGCACTTGGCGGAGCGCCCACGGATGCCGCCGTGGAGCACGCGGTCGAGATCTACCGCTGCGATTTCGGTCCCGCGGTCGATCGCAACTACGACGGCTGGCCCGACGGCTGGAGCCGCCGCCGGGGCGGGGATTATTACGAGTTCTTGAAGATCGGCCTGGACGTCGATCCGTCCGGCCAAAGCTCGCTGCGAATCGGCATGAACGGCGGCGCCGCCGCGGTCTCGGCGCCCGCAGTTGATATCTCCGCCCGGTTCAGTTACGTCCTGGACGTTGATATCCGCACCGTCGGCATTCGCCACGAAGGGGCCTACGCCTTGCTGGCGCTGTACGACGATCTGGGAAACGTCCTGGAGCGGCACCGCTCGCCGGTGGTTGTCTCCGACGACAAGTGGCGGACCGTCAAGATCGGGCCGATCACGGCCGCCGATCCGCGAGCGACCCAAGCGGTGATTTCGCTGCACGTCGAGCCGCGCGCCCGCCGGCACGACCTGGCCGGCAGCGTCCACTTCGCCAACCTGCGATTCTCGCGACTGCCGCGGATTACCGTCACCGCAGGGAATGAGCATCACCTATTCACGTCCATGTCGGACGTGGAAGTCACCTGCGAGCTGTCCGGCATCACCGAGTCAAGTGCCGAGGTTTCGTTCGAGCTGCTCGACTTACACGGCAAGCAGCTTGCCGCGCACCGCGATCGGCTGGTGTTCAGCGGAGCCGCCCCCCGATCGCCGGCCGCTGGCGGCGCTGTGGCGCTCCCCGCGGACGAGCGCGCTAGCGAGGGATACGTGGGCCGCGCCAAGTGGCGGCCGCCAGTCCCCGAGTATGGGTTTTACCGAGTGCGGGTGTCGCTGCACGGCGAGCGGCAGTCGGCGCTGGCCCGCTCGGTGAGTCTCGTGGTCGCTCCACCCGCCGCCCGTATATCGCAGGGCGAGTTCGGCTGGTCGCTGGCGGCTGAGGAAGCGCCGGCCGATCTGGGTCCGTTCGCTTCGCTCCTTTCCGAAGCGGGCGTACACTGGGTGAAGTATCCGATCTGGTTCAGCGAGCGGGACGGCGCGGCGGCCGACAAGCTGGCCTGGTTTGCCGAGCGGTTGAGCCTGGAGCGGATCGAGCTGGTGGGGGTCCTCGATCGGCTGCCGGTCGAGGGGGGAGAAGCACTGCGTCCCGCGCAATGGGGCTTCGTCGCCGACGCCCTGAACGACGCGGCTCAGTGGAAAGCGGCCCTCAGCCCGGTGCTCACGCGGCTGTCGCTCAAGGTGCGGTACTGGCAGCTTGGCAACGACCGGGACTTCAGCCTCGTCGGCTATCCGAATCTGCCGGCCAAGATCGCGGAGATCAAAACGCACATTCGCCACTTCAGTCCGGAGACGCACGTCGGCTTCGGTTGGCGGTGGATGTCCCCGTTCCCGGCGGCGGAAACCAGGTCGTGGGAATTCCTCTCGCTGGGGAGCGACCCGCCGCTGACTGCCGAGGAGATTGGAACCTATCTGGCCAGGAATCAGGAGTCAGGAGACAGGGGACAGGAATCAGGGGACAGGAGACAGGACTCTCCACCACTCACCACTCACTACTCACCACTCACCACGCCGCGGCTCGTCTCGCGGCGTGCGCCGGTTGCTAAACCCGCCACGCCCGCCCAGCGGTGGCTGCTCCTGGCGCCGCTTCCCGCCCAGGAGTACGACCTGGACACGCGGGCCCGGGACCTGGTGATGCGGATGGTCGCCGCCAAGATTCACGGCGCCGAGGCGATCTTCGTGCCCGCCCCCTTCGATGCCGAGCGGGGGCTGATGAACCCTGACGGCACGCCTGGCGAGTTGTTTCTGCCGTGGCGAACGACCGCCCTGTCGCTGGCCGGGGCGCAGTACGTCGGCTCGTGGCAACTCCCCGGCGGGAGCTCCAACCACGTCTTCGTCCGCGACGGCAAGGCGATCATGGTGCTGTGGAACGACAAGCCCACGGTCGAGCGAATGTACTTCGGCGAGGAGATCGTACAACTCGACATGTGGGGGCGGCAGTCGTCTCCTCGCACTGCCGTGAACGGCGACTTCGCGGAGCAGGAAGTCGAGGCCACGCCGGTGCCGACTTTCTTGGTGGGAATCAGCGAGGCGGTGGCGCGGTGGCAGGTCGGTTTGACGTTTGACCGCCCGAGCCTGGATAGCGTGTTCGGCCGCGACCAGGTTCTGCGGATCTTGTGTACCAGCCCGATCAGTCAAAGCGTGGGAGGGAGCCTGACGCTCAACGCACCCAGCTCCTGGTCGTTCGATCGGGCCCCGAGGCGATTCAAGCTGGCGGAAGGGGAAGAGCTGAATCACCCGCTCCGCATCGTCCTCCAGCAGGACGCCAACAGCGGGCCGCAGCCGGTGCAGATCGACGTCGATATGACGGCCGATCGCAACTATCGCTTCCGCGTCTATCGCACGCTGCCGCTGGGGCTCGACGACGTGAAGATCGACATGACCACGCGCCTCCGCGAGGACGGCACGCTGATCGTCGAGCAGCACCTGACCAACCTTACCGACAGCTTCATGAGCTTCCAGTCGGTCCTGTTTCCACCCGGCCGACGGCGGCAGACGCGGCAGGTGATGAACCTCGGCCGCGGCAAGAACACGGTCGTCTTCGTTCTCCCCAACGGAGAGGACTTGATCGGCAAGAAGCTCTGGCTGCGGGCCGAGGAAATCGGCGGCTCGCGGATTCTCAATTACACGGTGGTTGCGGAGCGGTAGTGGAGTTCAGGGTTCAGGGTTCAGGGTTCAGGAACCGGGAACCAGGAGCCAGGAGCCAGGAGCCAGGGACCAGTAACGAGGAGCAGATGAATTCCGTACTTTGTCCTTCTGACCTCTGACCTCTGCTCTCTGCTCTCTGAACCCTGAACCCTGAACCCTGCTCCCTGAACCCGGCCCGCTAGCAGCGCCAAACTGAGCTTCCCCCGCTGCGCGGATTGTGGTAATTCCCCCGCCGCTTAGGTCGGCAATTCTTGCCGCTAGCAATTTCGCAAAGGATGGCGTTATGCTCGCGAAGCTTCGGAGCCTGCTCTCACCGCTGGCAAACTTGAAGAATAAGGCGACGATCGTCCGCCTCGGACTGGCCGGCGTGGTCCTGGGAGTCGGCGGATTTGCCGTCTACACGGGCGCGCAGCAGATGAAGCCCAAGCGGCCCACTCCCAAACCGACGCAGACCGCCGCTAACAAGCTCAATGCGCAGACGGAAGACCTCGATCCGACGCAAGGTCTTTCCGGCGGCTCGCCAATCCGGGGAGTCTCCGGCCAGGCGGGCCTGCCAGATTCCAGTGCCCAGTCGCTCTACAACGAAGGTGCGGAGCAAAACCCCGCGGCGGTTCAATCGGGCAGCCTCTATACGACTACCGGTCAGGAGGCGGGGATTGCCGATGGTGACGATGGGAGCGGGATTCCGCAGTCACCACTGCAAGAATATACGAGTGACGCCACTGGCGATGTGCAACAACCAGAAGATGACCCATCATCCCCCGGCACCGTAGCCGGCCGAATTCGCCAGTTGCCCACTGTACCGGGCAATTACCGCGTCGCCGATGAAGCGTCGCTGACTACGGAAGGTCAAGAACAACCTGGCGCCGAGCCGGGAGGAGACGGAATCGGTGGCGCAGGACGGTATGCAGTGGGTGACCAATATGACGGGGGAGGCAACGGTTACTCTTCCGGCGATGCGAGCATCGGTGCCAACGGATCGGACGAGCCGGCCGAGGTTGTCACGCCCGAAACGGCCCGCATCCTGCGGACGCCGCAACCCTTGCCCGGCCTAAGCCCGCGCCGCACGCAGCCGCTGGCGTCAACGGCGGCGGACGAGCCGGTCTCATTTCCGCGAGTGATTGGCGGAATGAATGCCGCGGGGAGTGCTGCTTCGGGGGGCACTCCCGGCGAACGGCAGTTTGAAGGGACGCAAGTGCCGTCGATTGCGATTGAAAAATTCGCGCCGGCCGAGATTCAGGTGGGCAAGGCCGCGACGTTTGAGGTCCGCGTCCGCAACGCAGGCCAGGTGACCGCGCACGACGTGCTGGTGACCGATCAGGTGCCGCAGGGGACGCGACTAGAAGCCACGAGCCCTGAAGCACAACTCGCCGAGGACGGCTCGCTGGCCTGGCAACTGGGGGAGATGCAGCCGGGCGATGAAGTCGTCCTGTCGATGCAGGTCATGCCGGAGCAGGAAGGGGAGATTGGCAGCGTGGCCCACGTCACGTTTGCCGGCCGGGCCACGGCCCGCTCGGTTTGCACGCGGCCACTGCTCAACATCGAGCATACGGCCCCCAAGCAAGTGCTGATCGGCGAGACGGTGCGGCTGGGAATCACGGTGAGCAACCCGGGGACCGGCGCGGCAACCGGCGTCATCGTTGAGGAGGACGTTCCCGAAGGGCTGGCGCACGTCGCCGGCAGCGAGTTGGAATATGAGATCGGCACGCTGCGGCCCAACGAGTCGCGGCAGCTTGAGCTACAACTCACGGCCGACAAGCCGGGGCTGATCGAAAACATGGTCACCGTCCGCGGGGAAGGGAATCTCATCGCCCAGCACACGGTGCAGATCGAGGTCATCGCCCCGCAACTGTCCGTAGCGGTCAGCGGCCCCAAGAAGCGGTATCTGGAGCGGCAGGCGACGTACACCCTGTCGATCGAGAATCCAGGCACCGCAGCCGCACGGAGCGTCCAACTGGTCGCGTTTCTCCCCAAGGGAATGAAGTTCCAGAGCACTGAT
>DATKDU010000261.1:0-2656 GCA_035512595.1 Pirellulaceae bacterium | reverse complement strand
TGGTTCGACTTCGATCTCCTGCCGATCGAGAGAGTATTCAAACCCGCGGCCGGCATAAACCGTGTACTTTCCCGCCGGCAAGCCAAACCGGGCCTGGCCGCTCGCCGTGTAAACAATGCCCGGCCGCACGGCCAGTTGATTGTTCGATGTGGCACCGACGGTTTGCAGCGCGCCGCCGGCATTGACGATCGTGATCCGCGCGGGCGTCAACCGATCCTCGCCATCGCGAACATCGATCTCCACGGCCCCGTCGCCGAGGACCTCGCTGCGCGGCCGCGGATGAAGTGCAACTTCCCCGATGCGAATGTCGTCGGATTGCCGACCCGCCGCCTCGATCCGCAAGACATTTTCGCCATCCACCACCGTCCCCTCCGGAACCGCGAAGTAGACGACCATGTCGTTTTCATCGATCGGCAGCCGCGCGACTTCCTTGCCATTGAGCTTGATGAGCCACGTCTGCTTGACGTCCTGCATCCGCAGCACGAGCGTCTGCTCGCCAGACGATTTTGCCGTGGCAAACTTCAATTCCAGGAATGCCGCCTCGGCTGCTGGCGGAAACTCGCTCCATTCCCGTTGCTCACCAGCCCGCAGGTGATGCAGGCGATCGGTGAGCACCAGAGGTTCCGCCCCCAGGCTGTCGCCGACCAATCCGATAACGACGACTGCGATGCCGCAAACAACGCCGTGCCAGACGTGTGAACTCATCCGTCGCCTCCCTTACCCTTTTCCGCGTCCTGCTTTCGCCTTCTTCCCCATCTTCCGCGAAAACTCCCGCACGCACTCCCGGAACCGCACCAGCAGCTTGCTCTGGAACCGATACGGGTTATAGCATAGGGCGATCTTCCGCGTCGGCCGAACGTCGGACAGCGAGCGATAGACGCGGCGATCGCTCAAGTCCAGCGCTCGGGCCATCGCCGGGATCATCGAAATGCCGTGGTCGAGCGCCACCAGTTCCTGCACCGTGGTGAGCTGGTTCGTCCGCTCGACCGCCACGGGGTGGAACGAGCTCTGGCGGCAGAACGAAACGATATTGTCGGTCAGGCAGTGCGCCTCATCGAGCAGCACAAATGGGTACGGCTCGATGTCCTTGAGCGTGATCGTGCGCTTCTTCGCCAAGGCGTGACCCGCTGGCAAGACCAGGATCAACTCCTCCTCGAACAGCTCCTCGACTTCCAAATGCCGGGCCGGCACCGGCAGGGCCAGGAGGGCCGCATCCACTTCCCCCTGGGCACACTTGCGAAGCAGGTTCTCGGTCACATCTTCCTGAATGAGAATCGACGACTGCGGATGCTGCCGCGAGAACTCGCGGAGCACGCCCGGGAGAAAATAGGGCGCGATCGTGGGAATGGCCGCCACCCGCAGCCGGCCGCTCTCGCCGTCGTCGGTGATCTCGCTTTTGGCCTCCTCCAAGAGCGACACCGCCTGCTGCGCCCGCGATTGCAGGAGCCGCCCCGCATCGGTCAGCGCCACCCGCCGCCCCTGCCGCTCGAAGACCGGCTGCCCCAGCTCCGCTTCCAGGTTGGCGATCGCCCGGCTGAGTGCCGGCTGGGAGATTCCCAGCTCGTCGGCGGCGCGGGTGAAGCCTTCCCGCTCGGCCGCCTTGAGGAAGTAGCGTAGCTGAAAGAGTTCCATGGCGGCCTCGCCGGTGATGCGTATAGGTTATCGCATCGATAACTCAAATACTTATTGATTATCCATGTCCCTGGGGTAGAGTACCCTCGAGAGTCATGACTTGCAATCTTCGCTTGGAAAAAGGACACCATTGATGGCCAGAGATTTTCGCGTTGGACCCTGGGCGGCGTTTGCCATTGCCGCCTGCAGCTTCACCGCAGTCAGCTTCACCGCGTCGGCCCAGGAGCCGGCCGCGACGCAGAAGGTCACCCTCGGCGCCCCCGAGCTGACCGCCGGCATACCGGGAAAAGGCCCCCTGACGACCGCGCAGATCAAAAAGTGGCTGGCCAACCCGGCCAACCATCAGCCGCTGGACGTCGAATTGCCGCTGGGGCTGAACGTCGGCCGCTCGGCGATCTCCATTCCCGAGGACAATCCGCTGACGCGCGCTAAGATCGAGCTTGGCCGTCAGCTCTATTTTGACCCGCGGCTTTCGTCGGACCAGACCGTGAGCTGCGCTTCGTGCCATGCACCGGATCAAGGCTACGGCGCGCACACGCAGTTCGGCGTGGGCGTGAAGGGGCAGCAAGGGGGCCGCAACTCGCCGGTCAGCTACAATCGCATTCTCAGCAGCGTGCAGTTCTGGGACGGCCGGGCGGCGACGCTCGAAGAGCAGGCCAAGGGACCGATCGCCAACCCGATCGAGATGGCCAACACGCACGATGCCTGCATCGAGTGCCTCAAGGGGATCGAGGGCTATCGCCTCCAGTTCGACGCCATCTTCGGCACCGGCAGCCTGAACATCGACAACGTCGCCAAGGCGATCGCGTCGTTTGAGCGGGCGATCGTCACCGGGCCGTCGCCGGCCGATTACTTCGAGCCGCTGCGCGCCTTCGAGGCGGCCTTCGCCGACTTCATTGAGGATCTGAAGGCGTTCCAGGAGGACGATCCTGACAGCTTCGCCAAATACATGCAGCTCAAGCAGGCCAGCGAGGCCCACCCGATCAGCCCCTCAGCCAAGCGCGGCCGCGAGCTGTTCTTCGGC
>DATKDU010000260.1:0-3823 GCA_035512595.1 Pirellulaceae bacterium | reverse complement strand
GCGGCATTTCGCTCCGCTCGGCGCTGCGGATCATGCTTGGCGAGCTCAAGCTGACCTATGTGATTCGCGACGAGGTGATGCAGATCACCACGCCGGAAGATGCCGAGAACCAACTCGTGACGAAGGTGTACCCCGTGGGTGACCTGGTGGTGCCGATCATGGCCAACATGAACACGTTCGGTCTGGGTGGCCAAGGCGGCCTCAATGGCGGCGGCGGCGGCCAGGGTGGCTTCGGCCAGGGCGGCGGCGGGGGCTTGGGCGGTGGCGGCGGCGGCTTTGGCGGCGGCGGTGGCGGCGGCATCTTTGCCGTCGAGGACGAGCTGTCGCTCGGCACCAAGAAAGCGCCGGCCAGGTCGGAAGCGGCCAAGGTGGAGCGTCCTGCCCAGAGCGCGACCGTCCAGGGAAAGAAGCTCACGCTGGCCAGCGGCCAGTCGTGGGACCAGTTCTTTGCGGCCCAGAAACAGCGGCTGGCGAAGCTGGAACTAGCGGCCCGCGGCATGAAAGACGATTCCCCCGAAGCGAAAGCGCTGGCCAGCGCGGCCAATCAGTTGGCGTCTGCCGTCCGCCAGACGGTTCGCGACCTGATGCACGAGAAGAAATACGCCGGCGTGGCCGAGATGCTCCAGTCGGCCCTGCGGCAAGGTTTCGTCGATTCGTGGATGTATGAGGCGATGGCCCTGGCCATGCAGGCCGACCATGCCGATCCCGCAGAGATCGAGCGGGCGCTCCTCTCCGCGGTCGATCTGGCGACGAGCCAGGACCAGGTGCTGTTCATCGCGGAGTATCTGTCGCGGTTCGGGCTGCACGCCCGCGCGTTGTCTCTCTACCGGCAGATCGGAACCGCCAACCCCGACCGCATCGAGGCCTACTCGGCGGCACTCGGCCTGGCCCAGCGGCTCAGCGATGCGGACGCCCTCCAGTGGGCCTGCGTCGGCCTCCTCTCCCAGACCTGGTCGCAGGAAGAGCAGCCGATTGCCGACAATGCGTACCGGATCGCCAAAGCGCAGTACGAAACGCTGCTGGCGGAGAATCGGCAGACCGAGGCCAACGCGCTCGATGCGGCCGTGCGGCAAGCGCTGTCGCGGGACGTCGTGGTGCGGGTGATCTGGACCGGTGATGCCGATGTCGATCTTGCGGTCGTCGAGCCCAACGGCACCGTCTGCTCGCTGCGCAATCCGCGCTCCACCGGCGGCGGCATTCTGCTGGGTGATGCCTCCGCGGCGGACGGCAAGCCGACCGCCGACGGTTACAGCGAGACGTATGTCTGCGGCCAGGCATTCCCCGGCAAGTATCGGGTGCTGGTCCGCAACGTGTGGGGCCGCCCGACGAGCGGCAAAGTGACGATCGAGGCTTACACGAATTTCCGCACGGAAAAGCAGTGGCACGAGCGGATGCAGATTCCGGTGGGGGACGTGGTTGCCGAAGTGCCGTTTGAGCTCAAGGAAGGCCGCCGCCAGGAAGCGCTGCCCGAAGCCAAGGTGGCTCACGTCGCCAAAGTGCAGAACGCGGTCAACCAGGCGATCCTGGCCCAGCAGATGGCCAACAGCACCTCGGGCGCGTCGGCCGCTTACCTCCGCGAGCTGGAAATGATGCGGCGGGCCGGGCTGGGCTTCTTCCGCGGCGGCGGCGCCGTCGGTTACCGGCCGGTGATCATCACCCTGCCGGAAGGAACGAACTTCAGCACCAACGCGGTGATCTCGGCTGACCGGAAGTACGTCCGCGTCTCGCCGGCCCCGACCTTCTCGCTGATCACCGAAGTTTCGACCTTCAACTTCGTCACCGGCCAAGGCAACACTCAGCAGCAAGGCGGCGGCGGATTTGGCGGCGGCGGCGCTGGCGGCGGCGGCGGCGGGCTGTTCTAATCGGCCCTGAGACGTCCGTAGTCGACTCGTAAGAGTTCCGACCGTCTCCAGCGAGACGGAATTCTGGCGACTTCGGCTACCTCTCCAGCGGCCCGGTCGGATACTGGGCCTCCGCGGCGCGCTCGAATTGCAGATAGCTCTCGGGGGGCGAGGCGGGCTCTCCCGATTCGGTTTTCGCCACGTCATACAGCCCGAAGGCCCGCACCATCGCCAGAAAATCGACCGGCTCAAACAGCGGGCCGCTGGGAAACCGCTCATCCTGCGGCAGGAAGGCGAACATCAGCTCCACTTCCGCGTGCAGCTCATCGCCAATGTGGCTGGTGACGTGGGCGATCGATCCGTCGCGCCGCATGTCCTCGACGACGGCCGTATAGCGAAGCTGGTCGCCGGGAAGCGCCAAGCGGTGAAAGACCGCTTTGCCGATTTTGGCCAGCACAACCCGGTCCTGAAAGCCTCCCGTCTCGCCGATCAAGAGGCCCGCGGTCTGCGCCATCCCCTCGATGATCAAGGAGGCGGGCATGATCGGAAACCCGGGCGTGTAATCGTCGATCTCTTCCTCGACGATGCTCACGTTCTTGACCGCCACCGCCTTGCGGCCGCGCTCAAACTCGATGAATCGGTCGATCCATAACCAACGCATGATGCCAACATCCCGAGCGGGAATGGACGAGCAGACGCAACCAGTTATGCAATCCCCAGCTTCTGCTCGATGTAGCGGCACAGCGCCCCGACCGTCAGCAGGTTGCTGAAATCGCGGATCTGCGGATTGGCCTCGAAGCTGGCGAAATCAACAAACGGCATCCGCCGCTTCAGCTCCGCCAGCCCCGCACTCGTCAACTTGCCGTCCTGCACGAACTCGGCGTTGGTGAGAATGTCCTCGGGGGACAGCTCCTTGCGGGGAATCTCGATGCCGAACGACTTTTCGAGCTTGAAGACGATGTCGAGGAAATCGATCGACTCGGCGCCCAGATCGCCGACCATCGTGGCCTGGGGGGTGACTTCCTCGTCATCGACGCCAAGGGCATCCACGAGAGCGGCCCGGACCTTCTGGAAGACTTCATCTTTCGTTGGCATGTGCGCGATAACTCCGCAAGGAAAACTGGCCTAGGGCTGATGGGGTCGCTGGATCCCCGCGTCAGGGGCAGCCGGCCCAGCCTGTAGCAGGCGAGCCATTTGCTGCCGTGATTCGTTTTTCAAATAGGGGTCGGTCGAACTGCGGCTGGGAAAGCGGTCCGCCAGGTTGAAGCGCTCGACGACCAGGCGGGCGTTAACCGCCAACTTGTCGTCCACCATCCCCTGCGTCTTGAGGGTGACGGCGTCGCGCTCCTCCTTGACGATCTCGGCAGAGACCACCAGCGTCTCCCCCGGCTTTACAAAACCGGCGTACTTGACGTTCCGGGCCTCCTTGAGGACCACCATCGAGTGGGCAAACCCCTCGCTCTGCCGCACCAGCCAGACCGCGGCCTGGAACATGGCTTCCAGCATCAGCACCCCCGGCATCACCGGGAAGCGCGGAAAGTGATCCTCCAGATACTGCTCGCCGGCGGAGAGCCGCTTGACCGCGGTAATGCGTTCCCCCGGCGCCAGCTCGGTGATCTGGTCGAGTTGGCTGAAACGCATGGCGATAAGCCTGTCCGTGATCCAGCATCCGCACGAGCGCGCGGCACTTAACCGCGCGCCCGCCTGGGTAACCGCCCCGCGCCCACGCGGCACGCTCCGGCTGGGAAAGCGGGCTAGTATAACGCCCCCGCCCAAGGGTCACAACGGCATGAATGAGGACCCTGTAATGCGCAGATAGAAATGTCCCCATAAGGCGCAGATAGAAATGTCCCCATAGACAATCACCTCCAAAGGAGGTGGTCATGGAGACATTGTCGATGAGTGGCAAGGAGCGGAGGCGGCTGGAGGTGCTGAGTCGGGTGAAGGCGGAGGAGCTTTCGCTGGCCAAAGGAGCCGAATTG
>DATKDU010000259.1:0-15654 GCA_035512595.1 Pirellulaceae bacterium | reverse complement strand
GTCAGGAGACGGGGGACAGGGGACAGGGGACAGGGGACAGGGGACAGGGGACAGGGGACAGGGGACAGGGGACAGGGGACAGGGGACAGGGGACAGGGGACAGGAGTCAGGGGCCGGGAGTCAGGGGCCGGGAGTCAGGGGCCGGGAGTCAGAGCGTGTGAAACAAACGGCAGCGGGGACTTCCAAACAATGCAAAATGTCCAATGCAAAATGCAAAAGTCAAAAATGTGTCGATGAAAATGGCCTGCTGACTTTTGCACTTTGCACTTTGCATTAATCATTTTGCATTTCCGCCGATTGATTCACACGTTCTCAGGAACCAATCGATGTCATCCATGCGCAAATCTCTGACTGCTGGATCGCTGGCGATTCTGCTGGCGGCGGTTGTGGGCGCCGTTGCGCTCGGTTGGCTTACCGGCCGCTGGCTGCCGCTGAATTGGAATCGGTCGCGCGATGATAGGCCGTCGGCGGTCGAAGTCCGAGAATTGGCGCTGGCCGATCAGGTCAAAGCGGCCAAGGGCGGGGCCGGTGCCACCATCCACGTCAGTTTGCGGCCGATCAAGGGTCCGGATATTGCAGAGCTTGGCCAACTGAAGGAGCTCCAAGTCTTACAGCTTGACCACCTGGACAACGACATCGGCGACGAAGATTGCCAGACGCTCGCCAGGCTGCACGAACTGGTTCACCTGCGAATCCGCGGCGGCTCGATCGGCGATGAAGGACTGGCCCACCTGGCCGCCTTGCCCAAGCTAAAAATCCTCAACCTGCCGCAGAGCCGCGTGACCGACCGCGGCCTTCGGCTTTTGGCCAATGCTCCCAGGCTCAGCCAGCTTCGACTGGGCAGCCCGCAAATCACCGACGACGGCCTCAAGTCGCTGGGTGATTTTCCCGCGCTCCAGCAGCTTCACCTGATCGACGCGCCGATCACGGACGAAGGGCTGGAAACGATTGCCGCGCTTGCCAAGCTCGAGTCCCTCTATCTCGACGGCAGTCGCGTGACCGACGCCGGGCTCGACCGGCTGTTTCGCGCTCGGCCTGACCTGCACGTGCATATCAACCAGCAGCACCACGATCGGGACCCGAGGAGGGGGCATGAGTAGTGCAGAATGCAGAGTGCAGAATGTAGAGTGGAACGGCCGGATTCTGCACTCTGCACTCTGCACTCTGCATTCTGCACTGGCCTCCCCAGATCTTCACCGAACCTGCTGCTCCCTCCGCTCGTCTAGTTCAAAAATCCCCCTGCCGATATGATCGGAAGTTTGCTCGGCGGGGCCCGATCCTTCACAAATCGCCATGAAAACCGACGAACTTCGCGAAAAATACCTCGCCTTTTTCGAGTCCCAGGGGCATACCCGCCGGGCCAGCGACGTGCTGGTTCCCCGTTGGGATCCGTCCGTGCTCTTTACCCCCGCCGGCATGAATCCGTTCAAGGATCATTTCCTGGGGAAGGTGAAGCTGGAGTTCACGCGGGCCACCAGTTGCCAGAAGTGCCTCCGCACGGGGGACATCGATAACGTCGGGCGGACCGCCTACCACCACACGTTCTTTGAAATGCTCGGCAATTTCTCCTTCGGCGATTATTTCAAGAAGGAAGCGATTGCCTGGGCTTGGGAGCTGCTCACCAGCAAGAAGTGGCTCGGCATCGATCCCGGGCGGCTCACGGTAACCGTCTATCACGACGACGACGAAGCGGCCAACATCTGGCACGAGAAGATCGGCCTGCCGACGAGCCGCATCGAGCGGATGGGGGAAGACGACAATTTCTGGCCCGCCGGTGCGCCGAGCAAGGGACCCGACGGCGTCTGCGGCCCGTGCAGCGAGATTTTCTATAAGCCCGACAGCGGCAAGTCGTTCGAAATCTGGAACCTGGTCTTCACGCAGTTCAACCGCGTCGGAGATCCGCCCAGCAACCTCCGTCCGCTGCCGAGCAAGAATATCGACACCGGCATGGGACTCGAGCGGATTGCCGCCGCCATGCAGGGGGTGGAGACGAACTACCACATCGACATCCTGCGTCCGCTCGTCGAAGCGGCCGGCGAAGTCTGCGGCCGCAAGTACGACCCGGCCAGTGACGACGGCCGGCGGCTGCGGCGGATTGCCGACCACGTGCGAGCCTGCACGTTTGCGATTCACGAGAACGTGCTGCCGGGGCCGAAGAAGCAGAACTACGTCATTCGCCGACTGCTGCGTCGGGCCGTACTCGACGGACATCAGATGGGACTGCGAAACCCTTTCATGTTCCAACTCGTCCCGGTGGTTGCGGCGATGATGAAAGTGCCGTATCCCGAGCTTGGCGATACGACTGGCCGCGTTTGGCAGGCGATCAAGACAGAGGAGCAGCAATTCTTGTCCACACTTGACGCCGGCTTGCCACGCGTCGATCGCGTGATCGAGGACATTCGCAAATCCGGACGAACCGTCATCTCGGGAAGCGAGGCATACGACTTGTATCAGACCTACGGTATGCCTCCCGAACTAGTTGAAGCTATCGGCGCTGAGCACAATTTGGCATTCGACTGGCCGGGTTTCCGTCAGTTATTCGAAACGGTGACGCCTGTCGACATTGATCCGGTTGGAGTCTTTCGCACTGGGCCGATAGAGGCCCTCAAAAAGACACTCCACCTAACCGAGTTCCTGGGGTACGAAACAACCGAAGCAACGGCCGAGATCAAGGGAATCGTCGCTGCCGACCATCTGTGCGATACGCTTACGGAAGTCGGCCACGACCAGCCGGTACAGGTCGTTCTCGACCGCTCCCCCTTTTACGGCGAATCCGGCGGCCAGGTCGGCGACACGGGGGAGATCGTCGGCGACGATTTTCTGTTTGAGGTGATCGATACCCAGAAGGATGCCGACCTGATCATCCATTCCGGCCATTTGATCAAGGGAACGATGAAGGCCGGAGCCAAGGTCACTGCAAAGGTGAGCACGGACCGCCGCCTGGGGATTCGCCGCGCTCACTCGGCGACGCACATTCTCCAGTACGCCCTGCAAAAGAACCTGGGCAAGGACACCCACCAGATGGGCTCCAAGGTGGACGACGACTGGCTGCGATTCGATTTCGGCGCTCCGGGCGCGGTCGATGTCGAGCGTCTGGCCGACGTCGAGCGGGACGTGGTGACGCAGGTCTCCGCCGGCCAGCCGATCACCTGGAAGTTCGTGCCGCTGGCCGAGGCCCGCGCCGCTGGAGCCATGATGCTCTTTGGCGAAAAATATCCCGATCCGGCCCGCATGGTCTCGATGGGAAGCTTCAGCCGCGAGCTATGCGGCGGCACGCACCTCGACAACACCTGCGACGTCGGCGCTTTTGAGATCATCAGCGAGGAGGCGGTGGCTGCCGGCGTGCGCCGCATCACCGCCCTCACCGGCCGCAAGGCCCAGGATCACAACCAGCACACCGAGTCGGCACTGACTGACATGGCGAAAAAGCTCGGCTGCGAACCGGTCGCCGTCCCGGCCGCGGTCAAGCACCTGGCGCAGCAACTACGCGACCTCAAGAAGCACATCGCCGCAGGCGCGCGTCAGCCGTTCAACTTCGCCCCCTCCGCAGCCACGATTCCGATCGGCCACCCGACGTCGGCCCAGATCAAGTCGGCCCTGCGCGATGCGGCCCGCATCCTGAACGTCGCCCCCTTCGACGCGCCACCCCGCGTCACCGCCATGCTCGCCGAAGTCCAGGAGCTTAAGGCGCAGCTCGCCGAGCGGGCCGAGTCGGGATCGCTCACCGCCGAAACGCTGCTCGAGCAAGCCGAGACCGTCGGCGGCGCGAAGGTGATCGTCACTGCCGCCCCCGGCGCCAACGCCAACCTGATGCGGCAGCTCATCGACCAGGTGCGCAAGAAGAGCAGCCCCAGTGCTATCTTCCTGGCGGCCACCGAAGGGGACGGCAAGGTCGTGCTCGTCGCCGGCATTACCAAGGACCTGGTGGACAAGGGGCTAAGTGCCGGCAATTGGGTCCGCGACGTGGCCCCCGTGGTTGGCGGCGGCGGCGGCGGCAAGCCCGACCTGGCGCAGGCCGGCGGCAAACATCCCGAGAAGCTGGCCGAGGCGCTGGTCAAGGCAAGAGACGTGGCGCGGACGATGCTGGGAGCGTAAGCGATGCGTCGGCGGCTCGCTCAATTCCGTCGGACCGGCCATCACCGCCTAGTCCGATCCATCGAGCAGCTCGCCGAGTTCTTCATCCACAGGGGACGGAGGCTCCTCCTCCCGCTCGTGCCCGTCGAGCATGCAGCTCACGTTCACGTCTCCCAGCACGTTGACCATCGTGCGGCACCGGTCGAGGAACCAGTCCACGGTGAGCAGCAGTGGGATGTATTCCACCGGCAGCTTCACCGCATTGAAGACGAGCGTCATCGTGACGATGCCGGCCTCTGGAATGCCGGCAGCGCCAACCGAAGCGACGATCGACATCAGAACGACCATGAGCTGCTCCATGGGCGTCAGCACGTGGAACGTGTCGGGGTACTGCTTCGCCAGCATCTGGCTGATGAAGAGCGCTGCCATCGCTTCGTAAAGCGCCGTGCCGTCGTTGTTGAAATTGGCGCCCACGAGCGCCCCGAGGCTGGCCGACCGCTCGCGGAGGCCGACTTTCTCCCGCAGGCAGGCGTAGGTCACCGGCATGGTGGCCGTGGAGCTGGCCGTGGAGAAGGCCATCACCAGCGCGTCGCGCATGCCGCGCAGCACATACAGCGGCCTGGCCCAGCAGCCGAAGCGAATGCGGATCATGTAATACATAGTATGGAGCGCCAGCGCGATCAGGACGGCAATGACGAATCCCCCCAGCGCCCAGAATTTCCCAAATCCCTCCGTGCCGACGATGCTGGCCACGATGCCGAACACCGCCAGCGGAATCACCTCGATGATCCAGTGCAGAATCGTGATCAGGGCGCGAAACGCCACATCGATCGCGTCGGCCACGGTGGCGACCCTGGCGTCCTTGAGCCTGCGGAGCGCGATGCCGAAGGCCACGGCCAGCATGATGACGGAGATGACCTTGCCTTCCTCGGCCAGCGGCCCCAGGACGGTCTTGGGGACGTTGTCGAGCAAAAGCTGAAGCGGATTTTTGGGTTTCCCGGCGTCCTCTTTTTCGGCCGGCGGCTGCTCGTCGGCCCAGCGGCCGGGCTGGAGCACATTGGCCACGGCCAGGCCAATCAGGATGGCCACGACGGTGTTCAGCAGCAGCAGCGACACCAGCTTGACTGCCGAGCCCCGCGGCAGTTGGGCGTGCATCAGGGCCTGAATCACCGCGACGAGGATCAGCGGCGCGGCCAGCGCCCCGAGCAGACGCAGCACCAGCTTGCTCGGCGTCTCCAGGGCCAGCAGAAGGTACGACGCCCCTTCGGCCGCGGCCGGCGTCTGCTCTTTCAGCCAGGCGACGATCAGGCCGACGAGCACCCCCAGAATCACACCGCCCAGAATCCGCAGGTAGAGGGGCGTGTGATGCCACCACTGGAAAAAACGTGCGAGCGCACCATCAGGCCGCTGCGGTGGCAAAGCAGGTGCGTCGGCAGGCATCGGGCGACTCCGGCGTGCGAGAAGATGACGCACAGCCTAGCGGCACTCACCTGGCCATTCAACCTCAATGGGAAAGACTAGGATGCCTTTCGGCCAGACAGGTATTCCGGATCGATCCTGGCCAACTCCTCCGCCACCGCATCGACCGTCCGGCGGATCTGCTCCGCGCTGTGGGCCGACGTGATAAAGAACCGCAGCCGCGCCTTTTCCTCTTCCACTGCCGGATAAAGAATCGGCTGGACGTTGATCCCCCGCTCAAACAGCGCCCGCGAGAGGATCAGGGCGTGGATCGAATTGCCGAGGATGATCGGCACGACGGGCGTGCCGCTAGCCATGCCCGTATCGAGCCCGCGCTGCTTGGCTAACTTCAAGAACAGGGCGGAATTCTCCTGCACCTTTGCCACGCGCTGAGGCTGTGACTGGAGCAACTCCAACGCCTTGAGTGCCGCAGCCGCGTTCGGCGGGCTCATGCCGACGCTGTAGACGAATCCCGGCGCTGTGTACTTGAGATATTCGACGACCTCGTGGCACCCGGCGATGTATCCGCCGCAACTGCCAAAGGTCTTGCTGAACGTCCCCATCCACAGATCGACGTCCCGCGGGCTGACGCCAAAATGCTCGCCAATGCCGCGGCCCGTCTTGCCCATCGTGCCGATCGAGTGGGCCTCGTCGATCATCAGGAACGCTTTGTGCCGCTGCTTGACCTCGATGAACTTGGGGAGGTCGGGGTAGTCGCCGTCCATGCTGTAGACCCCTTCGATGACGACGAGCACGCGGCGGTATTCGTGGCGGATTTCCGCCAGGATCGCGTCGAGAGCGGCCCAGTCGTTGTGCGGGAAAGGGCGGCGGCGAGCGCCGGAGAGAATCGCACCCTGATAGATGCTGTTGTGGGCCAGGGCATCGTGGCAGATCAGATCGCCGGGACCGAACAAGTGCCCGATCGTCGTCTCGTTGGTGGCGTGTCCGCCGACGAAGACGATGGCCGCGTCCACGCCGATAAACTCCGCCATGCCCCGCTCGAGCTTGCCGTGCAGCGGCTTCTCGCCGGAGACGAGCCGGCTGGCCGAGACGCTCGTTCCGTATTTGTCCACGGCTGCCTTGGTGGCTGCGTTTATTTCCGGATCGCCAGACATGGCGATGTAGTTATAAGTCGCCCAGCTAATCAACTCGCGGCCGAGAATCTGCGTCGTGTCGCGGGCGGCCGTCTCGTGGACGCTGAAATACGGATTGGGAATGCCGGTGGCTGAGAGCATCCGCATCGACTGCTTCAGCTTGCGATACTCGGGGGTCTGGCCGAAGTGATAAAACTCCGGCGGGATTTCTCCCCCTTCGATCAGCGGCGTGCCGGTGGTGTCGAATTGCCGCTCGACGCGGGGTTCGGTGCCAATGTGCTTGACGATGGCGTCGGTGACCTGCCGGATCGTCTCCATCTCGACGAGGACGCTCTCGGGAAACCGCCCGCCAAACGTCTCTTCCAGCGAGTTGGCGATTTGCAGCCGCTCGAGCGAATCGAGCCCCAGGTCGGTGACGATGTTCGAATCGATCGACAGGTGCTTGGCCCGCTCCTTGGCGATGGCCGCAACGTGCTCCATGACGATGTGGGCCACATCGCTGTTGACTTCGCCCGCATCGGGCGGCTGCACTGGCGCGGCGGCTGCCGCCGCTGCTATATTCGCAGCCCCCGGCTCCCGCCAGCCGCGCCACTCGGCAATCACCTGAAGCGAACCGTCCAGGAACGCTGCCCGGCAGGCATGCCGCTGGATCTTGCCGCTGCTCGTCTTGGGGATCGATCCGAAACGCACGAGCACGATGGCATCCGGCGGCAATTCATGCTCGGCGGTCACTTCCCCGCGAATCGCGTCGATCACGTCGGTCCAATCCTCGCGGCGCGTTCGCTCGACCTCGGCCACGATGATCAGCCGCTCGCGCCCCGCCAGATCGACGGAAAACGCCCCGACGGCGCTCTGCTGCACGCGGTGGCTGGCTTTCTCGACCGTCATCTCGATGTCCTGCGGATACCGATTGACGCCGCGGATGATGATCAGGTCCTTGAGCCGGCCCGTGACGAATAGCTCCCCTTGTTGCACGAACCCCAAATCGCCGGTACGCAAAAAGGGGCCAGCGCCGCTGTCGGCCAGCGTGGCCTGAAAGGTTTGCTCGGTGGCGTCGGGCTTGTTCCAGTAACCTTGAGCGACCGAGGGGCTTTGCACCCAGATCTCGCCGATCTTGTCGGCCGACAGCTCCACCAGCGCATCGGGATCGACGATGACCAGCTTCTCATCCGGTAGCACGCGCCCGCAGCCCACTAGCGCTCTGGCGCCGGTTGCTCTGTCGGCGACCGGCATGACGCGCCGCTGATCGAGCCCCTTGCCATCGAACGACCGCACCACGGGCGCCTGATGAGCAATGCTGCCGGTGACGATCAGCGTCGTCTCCGCCATGCCGTAACAGGCGTAGTGCGCCTGCGGGCGAAAACCATAGGGTGCAAATCGCTCGGTGAACCGCGCCAGCGTATCGGCCCGCACCGGCTCCGCACCATTGAACGCAGTCTCCCAGCAGCTCAGGTCGAGCCCTTCGAGGTGGTCGTCGCTGATCTTGTCCGCACACAGCTCATAGGCAAAGTTCGGACCGCCGCTGATGGTCACTCGGTACTTGGAAATGCCGCGGAGCCAGCGGACGGGCTTTTGCAAAAAGGCCATCGGCGACATGAGCCGGGCGGGACGGCCAAAGAGCATCGGCATCAAGCAGCCGCCGACGAGCCCCATGTCGTGATAAGTGGGGAGCCAGGAGAGCCCGCTGCCGTGCCGCCGCGGCTCGAACGCGTGGCAGATGACCTGCACGTTGTGCATCAAGTTGGCGTGAGTCAGCATCACCCCTTTGGGAGTGCCGGTCGATCCGGAGGTGTACTGCAGCATCGCCAGTCCGTCCGGATCGATCTTCACGCCGCGAAACGCATCGCCGTCCCCCTCCGGAACCTGGTCCGTGGCCAGCCACGTCAGCTTCTTCAGGTGCGGCGCTTCATCGAGCAGGTCGCTCCGCTCGGTCACTTCGCGCTCGGTGAGCGCGACCTTGGCCTGAGCATCGTCGGCAATGGCCTGGATGCGATTGACGTTGCGATTTTTACGGGGGGGATACGCCGGCACAGCAATCGCCCCGGCCATCAGACAGCCATACCAGGCGACCAGGAAATCGAGGCCTGGCGGATACAAGAGCAGGGCCCGCTCGCCAGCCATTCCCAATTCGGAGAGTCTTGCGGCGACGGAACGGGCGCGGCGATGGAGCTGCTGATACGTCAGCGGCGTTTCGTCCTCATCGCCATCAATGAACGAGTACGCCAAGGCCTCCGGCTGCTGCTCATTCCAGTAGCGAAGGCAATCGATGAGGCTGGTGCGCGGAGGGTTAAACGGGGAGAGGAACGGGTCGAGGTTCACCTTGCAGACAACTCCCAGCGGGGACGCTCCGAACCAGCACACTGTGCATCGACGGCCAGGAACCTGATTCGGGGTGGAATCTGATCACAAACAGACCAGGCCAATTCTAATAGGGAGCGCTGGTTGGCAACAGAGTCCCTCAGTCGATCGGCCACGCCATGCTGGCGTAATAGCGATCGGAAAAATAGCCAACAACGTTGCTGCCGAGATTCAGGAGCGTGGACAGCAGGCTGGCCTTCCAGAACCGCAGGTGCAAATCGGCCAGCCGCGTCGGATCGGGGTCAGTGTCCGGGGCGACCCTCCGCAGTTCGCGGGCGTAGTACCACAGGACTATGCACGAATACAGGAACATCGCCGACGACGCGAGGTACAGGAGGCTCATCGAGCCCCACAGCGCCAGGCTCAGCGGAGGAACACGCCACGGTTCCAGCCCTTCGGTCCACAGCGATTCCCACACTCCGAATATCCACACCGCCGATTCCCGCCCGACCAGGATGGCGTTGAACACCGCGAAGGCCCGCAGGTAAATGATCGACTGCAGCAACAGCTTTCGCCATCGCCATCGCGACCCGGTCGCGGTCTCCAGCTCGTCCGCGACAAGAGGCACGGCATCGCCGGAGGGCGCTTCGTAGGGATTGACACCTCCCTCGGACATCAACACACCCTCCACCCTGCGACGTGACTGTCACCGCAGCTTGCCGATCCGATATAAGGCCTTCTCCGTCCGCACAAAAATTGCCCCCTCCCCGACGGCATACGACGCCAGCGTCTGCTCCAAAAACCCGTTCTCCGCCAGCCTTTCAAACGTTCGTCCGGGGCGCAGGACCGTCCCCGTCCCTTCCTCGTTGACGATGTAGATCTGGCCGTCGGCATAAAGGGGAGACGCGGAGTAGTCTCCGGGGACGCGCTCCTGCCAGATCGTCTCGCCGGTGAGTCCATCGACGCAACTCGCGATGCCGCGGTCGGAGACCAGATACAGCTCCTTGCCGATCAAGAGCGGCGAAGGCGTGTGGGGCGCTCCCTTTTCGAGCGTCCAGACGACGTGAGTGTCGGTCACGTCGCCGCGGCCATCAGGCCGGATCGCGATGATCGTGGGCGAATCGTAGCCGGTCGAAAGATAGACCAGGCCGTTGCCGTACACCGGTTTGGGAATCACCGAGTAACCGTCGTAAGTGACGCGCCAAATCTCTTTGCCGGTTTGCGGATCGAGGGCGTTGACCATTCCTGCGCCGGGTGAAATTACCTGCTTCTGGCCGCCGACGACGATGACCTCTGCCGTGCTGAACGCGAATTTCTTCACCGAGTCGGTGGGACGCTCGAATTTCCATTTCACCTGGCCGCTGTCCGCATCGAGCCCCACGACGAACGGATCGCTCCCGCCGTCGCAGCTAAAGATCAGGATTCCATCAACGAGGATTGGGGACCCGCCGTTGCCGTGAACCGGTGGATACTTGAGAGACTGGTTCTGCCAGACGATTTCGCCCCCCGTCGTCAGGCACGCCGTTCCCTGATGGCCGAAGTGGACAAAGATGCGGCTGCCGTCCACCAGCGGCGTGGGGCTGGCGTGGCTGTTCTTGCGGTGAATGGCCGGCGCCGTCTTATGGTCCTGGCGGAAAACGGTCTTTGCCCAGATCTGCTTGCCGCTGCCGGCATCGTGGCACAGAAGGACGAGGTCAACATCGCCGCTGCCGCTCCCCTGCTCCACCGGCACAGCACTCGTCAGATAAATCCTTCCCTGCGACAAGCTCGGCGACGACCAACCCTTGCCGGGCACTTCGGTCCGCCAGGCAACGTTCTTGTCCGGACCCCACTCTTGCGGCAGGTTCTTGGCCTCGGCATGGCCGTTCCCGTCGGGTCCGCGAAATTGGGGCCAGTCGGCGGCAGCGGCAAACGACGGAGCGAAAATGCAAGCCAGAATTGAGAACCGGAGCGGATGAAGCATGGTGAATCGAGTGAAAGGGAATGGGGAACACTGATCGACGCTAATCAACACTGATTGCGAATCTGCCTGCATCATTAGTGCCGATTAGTGATTATTAGTGTTCCCCCTTTGGTTTAGCTTCGTTACGGAATGGTCGTCACTTCCCGCGGTGTGACCATCGCCGACAGGTGCGGAAGGTCGAACCGCTCGAGTAGCCCGAAACAAAAATACTCGGGCGCTTCGGTGACCGCCTTGTTGCTCCGAACGATCTCCTTGAGCGACGACAGCGGCCGCTGCATCTCCAGCCGCGTGATCGCCTCGGGCTCGAGTGCCGCGGCAGTCAGCGCCATCAGGCTGGTACGCGGGCCGATGGAGACGACCGAAACCTCGCCCCCCCGCTCGCTCTTGAGCCAGCGGCAGGCGGCGGCAATCTGGCTGGCCTGCACTCCCAGCGGCCGCTGGCCCACCGTCGAGACGAACAGCCCCCACAGATAATCGCGGCTCTTGATCTTGTTCTCGCCCAGATAAAACGGATCGATTACGACAACGCGCTGCCCCTCGGCAATCAGTTTTTCGACCACTTCCGCTGTCGAACCGCGCCCTTCGTCGGCCAGCACAAGCGTCGTCCCCTTCGGCTCTCCCTTGGACAACTCCACTGCCGGCAGCGTCCATTCATTCTCGATCCGCACCTTCCAGCGCGCTACCTGCACGCCGGCAACCTCGTCCTTCCCTGCTTCCTGGCCTTTGGCTTTCCAGGCGTGGTACTTGACGACTGCCGCTAGGGCCTTGCGGGCCTCGGGCTGCCACTTGGCGCGCGTTTCCTCGGCCTGCGGCGGTGACTGTTGCTTGGGCAATCCCGACATCAGCCGCAAGGCAACCTGATGAAAGTCGAGGTTGTCGGGGGGCAATTCGACGTTCAGCTCTTCGGGCTTTTTGACTTCACTCTGGCTGTCGATTTCCTGCGAGAACCGCGACCACTGGTCGCGGCTTTTCACGAGGTCGGGATAAAAATGCTGGCCGACGACGCGATACAGGGCTTCGCGGTTGTCCTGCTCGAAGTTGTGCGTCCCCGGATCGTAGTTGACGTGATCGTGGAGGTTGGCTTCCTTCCCCAGCAGCTTGTAGATCGGCCGCGCGGCCTCCAAAAGCGGCGGCAGCGCGTGCGGGGCGGCAAAGCAACAGTTGTCAGCCTGGTTGTAGGTCAGCAAAGCCACGCGCGGCGCGAGCATGGCCGTCAGATGGGCGTAATCGGCCGTCGCCCCCAGATCGACCGGCGTCTGCTCCGAGTCCCCCAGGTCGCTATGGTTGTTGATCCGCGTCGTGAAGCTTGAATACCCGGCGACCGGATTGCAGAGCGTGACCCGCGTGTCGAGCGCGCTGATGATGATCGTCTGCCATCCGCCGCCGGAGAGCCCCGCCACGCCGACGCGGGCCGGATCGACGTTGGGCTGCGCGAGCAGTACGTCCAGGCCGCGGCTCATCGCCAGGTAAAACGGCGCCAGTCCCGAAGTGCCGCACAGATCGAGCTGGTTCATTCGGGCGTGCGAGAAGCCCCCATCGCGCAGTTGCCCCATGCCGAACCATTCGAGATTGAGAACGGTCATTCCGCGCTTGGCCAGGTTGATGCAGCGCAGTTGCTTGTACGGTGCTGCCTTTCCCGCCCCGTCGTGGCCGTTGACGTTCATGAATGCCGGCTGTTTTCCGTCCAGCTTATCCGGAACGTAGAGCAGGGCCGGAATCCACAGCCCCGGCAAAACCTCGTACCGCAGCTTCTTGATTTTGTAGCCCGGCCCCCCTTCGATCTCCTCCAGCCAGTCGATCTTCAGCGGCAGTTCCTTCCACCTGGCCGCCTCGCCTCGAAAGACAACTTTTTCGAGCGTCTCCTTGCGCAGCAGATCGGCCGTCTTCGTCCACTCGTCCGCACTGGCCGGCTGCACCAACGGCAGTACGCGAATCGCACAAAAGGCTTCGACTTCCTTTTGCGGCGTGCCGTCCTCGAGGATCGGCTTGGCCAGCACGTCGGCCAGCGCTTGGTCGGCGGCACACGCGGGAAGCGCAACGATCAATAGATATAGACAGACCGAAGGGGCCAGGAGGCGCGACATAAGTGGCATTCGTCCAGGAGGGAGGAAAGGTCAAAGCCAGGCTTCAACCGGCAGGCACAGGCAGTCTAATCGAAGTCCGTGGGGACATGCAAAGCGGCAAGCGCGACGGCGGTCAGGAGATCGGGCGTCTCAGTATTGCTCACAGAGGCGCGAAGGCACTGAGGCGCAGAGCAGCACTAGGCAGGATTTGCTGCTCCGTGCCTTTGCGCCTTTGTGCCTCAGTGCGAAAAACGACCGACTGGTTGTGCCCTAAACCCCTCAAACCCCTTCATTGAACCCCCTTCCCTGCTACGTTATGCTAGTGGCATCCTCGAATCCTGCATTTGGAGACCCCGCATGAGCCGCTCCCCCCTCTCCCCTCAGGCCGGCACCTCGCGCCGCGACTTCATTCGTCGCACCTCCCTGCTGGCTGCCGGCGGCGCACTGGCCGGCAGCGCCTTGAGCATCGCCCGGGCTGCCCAGCCCTTCGGCAGCGACGAGATCAAGATCGGCCTGGTGGGCTGCGGCGGACGTGGCTCGGGCGCCGCCGTTCAGGCGATGAAGACCTCCGGCGGCCCGATCAAGCTGGTCGCTATGGCCGACGTCTTTGAAGACAAGCTTCAGCGGGCCTACCGCTCGATCAAGGGGCAGCATAACGACAAGGTCGACGTCCCCCAGGACCAAATGTTTATCGGCTTCGACGCCTACAAGCAGCTCCTGCAAAGCAAGTGCGACGTGGTGATTCTCGCCACGCCCCCCGGCTTCCGGCCGATCCACTTCGCCGCCGCGATTGCCGCCGGCAAGCACGTCTTCATGGAAAAGCCGGTGGCCGTCGATGCGCCGGGCGTCCGCCAGGTGCTCGAAGCGGCCAAGGCGGCCAAGGAGAAGAACCTGTCGGTCGCCGTCGGCCTGCAGCGCCGCCACGAGCGTAAGTACATGGCCACGGTCAAGGCCATCCAGGACGGTGCGATCGGCGACATTATCTTCGCCCGCGCTTACTGGAACGGCAATCGTCCCTGGAACAACCCGCGCCAGGCCAGCGATTCGGAGCTGCGCTATCAGATGCGGAACTGGTACCACTTCAATTGGCTCTCCGGCGATCACATCGTCGAGCAGCACATCCACAACATCGACGTCATCAACTGGATCAAGAACGGCTATCCAGTCAAAGCGCAAGGCCAGGGGGGGCGCCAGGTGATGGACGAGGACCGTAGCGGCGAGATTTTTGACCATCACATGGTCGAGTTCACCTACGGCGACGACTCGGTGATGCTCAGCTCCTGCCGCCACATTCCCGACTGCTGGAACTCGGTTTCCGAGCATGTCCACGGCACCAAGGGGTATGCCGACGTCAGCGGCTCGAAGATCTACGATGCCGACGGCAAGGTGATTCACAACTTCGGGGAACTCGGCGGCGACGGCCATCAGCAGGAGCATCACGACGTGTTCGCCGATCTCCGCGGCGGCAAGCTTGCCGACGAAGGGGAATACGGCGCGATGAGCACGATGACGTCGATCCTCGGCCGCATGGCGACCTACAGCGGCAAGATGGTATCGATGGACGCCGCCCTGAAGTCCGACTTAGCGCTAGCCCCGTTCGACAAGTACCAGAGCTTCGACGACGATGCTCCGGTCAAGCCGAACGACAAGGGGATTTACGCTACGCCCAGGCCGGGGATCACGAAGGCTTGGTGATAGAGATGTGGTCCACTCGCTCCGCGAGTGGTGACCGCGATTCCCATGGCATTTCGTTTGGCAAGGAGAGGCCAAATGGCTGCACGGACGCAACGACGAAATTTGGGCGCGCTTCCCCCGCGGTTCAAGTTCTTCTTGAACCCCTATCGCGACGCCCGTTTTACGACGTCGTGTCCCGGTTGCGGCGGAAGGATCAAGCAGCGCAAGCTCCCCCTGGCCGTTCACATCGATGACTGGGGCATGGTCATCATGAACAAGACCTGCCGCTTCTGCCCAGGGTGCGACCTGCTGATTGCCCACCAGGATGAGATCGAATCGCTGCTGGCAGCCTTGCTTGAACGACTGGCGCCGTCGGTAATCGGCAACAAGTATCTGGTCGTGGGGACGGTGGAGCGCGGACCGTGGCGGCGGGGTTTGACCCAGCCGCTCACGCCGCAGGAAACGATCGCGGCCCTGCACGACTTTCGGGATCACGTCCGCTATCAACCCGCACAGCAATGGGTCCGTGACGTGCCGGCGGACCGAACCGGCAAACCACGCCAGGCCCCTTGCGTTGGAACACCGTAGGAATCATCTCAACTTTCGCAAGGAGGCCAACCATGGCACTGGATCCCCGCCGGCGGCAAAGAAAAGCAGAACGTCGCAACGCCAAACAGCGGGAGAAACGCAAGGAGCTGGCCCGCCGACAGAGCGACGGCAGCTTGCCTGCCCGCATCGAGCGGGCCGCCTCGTGCCCAATCTTGCACGCGTGCATGGCTGATACGATCTGGAACCAAGGGATCGGCCACGTCTTGATCAGCCGCGAGATTCCTGGCGGCAACGTGGCGTTTGCGACCTTTCTGTTGGACGTCTACTGCTTGGGCGTCAAGGATGTGTTCTTTAACGTGGCCTCCCGCGCCCAATACGACTGGAAAATGTACGGCCAGCTCGCCGGCATGGGCAAGGTCATCCATCTACGCCCGGAATCGGCTCGCAAGCTGATCGAAGGAGCGGTCGAATACGCCCGCGG
>DATKDU010000258.1:0-21921 GCA_035512595.1 Pirellulaceae bacterium | reverse complement strand
TTTCCACATAGAATCCCTGACGATACTGCTCCATGATTCGCACGTTGGCCAGCAACGACCGCTCCGCCACCGTGAGCCGCTCCATCACCCGCTCGCGGCCGGCATTGCGCAGCAGCGGCTGGATGAGTGCGAAATCAAACAGTGTCGTGCTCACCCGGCTGTCCGATCCAGCGGAGTTAAACGACCAGACGATCGAGTTGGCCAGCCCCGCCACAAACGTACTTCCCGTCGTGAACGACTTGCGAACGGTCACATCCAGCGGCGTCAGGCCGTAGGTCGTATTCGTATTGCCGGCACTCGTGTTCAGCGGCGAAGTGGTCGAGAAGTTGAACGCATTGGCCGAGAAGAACTGCGCATCAAACCGGAACCGTTCAAAGCTCACGTCCAATGCCGACAAATACAGCTCTTCCAAGTTCTGCTGGTACTCCCGCGAGTGCAATAGCGCCAGCCGCACCGCGTCGTCGGCGCTCACGACCAGCACTCCCCGCTCATCGAAGGCGAGATATTCCATCCACACGGGATTTTCCCGAAACGGATCGTGCCCATTGTCTTCCCAGAACGGATACCCCCGTTTGCCGTCCACGCAGTGCATCAGCTCATGCGAATAGGGATCGTCTTCCGGCATCGGCGGGCAGTCAGGGCTGTACTGGTAATACATCCGCGACCGCGGATCGACGGCAATCGAGAAATCCTGCAAGTCCCAGTGCGGGTGCGTCCCCTTCTCGCGGACCAGCGCATAGGCTTCCGCGTCGGCCTGCCGCCGATACCACCCACGGTTGCACCCCGCGCTCGACACAACGGCCGCGACCAGAATGAGGCACGCAACGATTCGCTGGGCAAGTTGACAGCTTGTCACGTTCACGCAGCACCTCCTTTGCCGACGGCACATTCCGCTGCCTCTTCCGTCTCCTCCGGATCGAACGGCTTGATCGCGGCACTCCGCTCCGCCGCATCGACGAGCCGGTCAAACAACTGTGCCGCCGCCTGTTGCTCCTCCGGCGCGACCAGAGCATCGAGGCGATGCGCCACACTCTCCAGCCCCGTGCGAATCCGCGACAGCAGATCCTCCCCATGCGATAGCAATTGCCAGACGGCACGCCGCCGGTCGATCGTGGAACGCCTCATGGTCATCAATCCTCGCTGGCGCAGCCGTTCGACGAGGCTGCTGGTTTGCGCCGGCGACAGGCCGGCTGCTTCGGCAAGCTCTCCTTGCACCCATCCGCCGCTGGGGCGGGGCTGAGCACAGAGCCAAAGGACCTTCAGCTCGCTCTCGGAAAGATCGAACCGCGCCAGACGCTCGGTCAGCCAGCGGCGCAATTGCCGACCGGCGGAACCGGCAGCCTGAATCAGGTTCAAAAGGCGTTCGGCGGCGGTCACAGGCGCACGGGAGCGCGCGGACGCCGAGGAATGAGCGGCGGTCATGCCACACGTAGGTTCTGGGTCAAAACGGCCCTTCAGCGACGCGGACGCGCGTAGAATTCACGCCCCGCACCCGGAATAGAGGCCCACCCTTCCCGGCCGCTGATGGTTCGATACAGAAGCTTTCGGGAATAAACCGTTCGGACTTGAACGATTGTAGGAACGCTGCCGTGCAACGCCGTCCTTGACCCAAGTTCCAGTCCCGCAAAAACTTGCGATTCCGCGCCGATTTCCACTAAAGCTTGACTCCCCAGACTGCCCAATTTATCATCCTCTAATGGCCTCGTCGCGGCCTTCCCTCGCGACGACATTCGGAACACCACTTTGCACGGCAGTTGTCGCGATGGGCGAATACGCACTCATCTTCCAGATTCTCGGCGGCCTGCTGGCGATCTTCTTCATCTTTGTCACGGTGATGAACACCAAGACGTGGCGCTGGCTGCACGTCACCGCCCTGTTCCTGGTGTTTGCTGCGACGATTGGCTTCATGCCGCTGGCGGCGATGTCGCTGGCCACGCAGTTCAATTGGACCAAAGCTCACGCGACGCTTACCAAACGACTGGATGACACCGAAAAGCAATACCGCGACATAGTGGAAGGGGATCCGGCTTCGGCCGATGGCGTTAAAACCTCGCTGACCCACCTGCGTGGCGAATACTCCCGGTTCATCATCGACCGCGGCCGCGTCTTCCGGCAGTGCGTGCCGACCCTCAACCCGGCCGACGGCACGGTTACCGTGCAATTTCCGCTCGTGGCCATTGCGCCGGCGGCGGGTGCTGCCGCCCCTGGCGCAGCTCCTCCGGCTGATCCGGCCGCCGCGCCTCCGGCTGATGCGGCGGCTGCGGCTGCTCCCGCTGCTCCCGCAGGTGCGCAGCTCAGCATCAAGGTTCAGGAAGTGCTGTACGCCTTTATGGAACTGCCGAGTCAGACCGACCCGCCCATGGCGCTGCCGGTCTATTACATCGGCCAGTTTGAAGTCACGGCGGCTGCAGGCCAAACGCTCACGCTGCGTCGGACGCTGCCGGCCCAGCCGGTCGTGCCCGTGGAGCTTCAAGGCTCGTGGATGCTGTGCGAAACGCTGCCGATCGACCTGCACGAGTCGTTCGACTTCCCGCCCGAGCAGCGGGACGCGGAATTGGCGCGGCTCTTCCCGATTGCGACTTTGCAGGGCATGGGCGTCTCGCAGGAACGCTACAACCGGATGCTCGAGGAGTATCGTCGCGACGGGCAGGTCGCGCAGGAGACCGATCCACCGGAAAATGTCTGGATCCGCGTTGAGTTCCTCCAGGACCATTCGATCGTGGTGGATGCTGGCGCTCCAGTGTCGCCGATTACCGACCAGATATTCGATCCGCTCGGTCAGGCCCAGGTGCCGCGTCTCCAACGTGGCGGTCCCGTGGAATTCAAGAAAGGTGAGACGGCGATCTTCGACTCCGAAACGGCCAATACGCTGCTAAACAACGGCATCGCCAAGCTGGCCGAAGGGCAGCCGCGCATCTTCCGCCGCAAGTTGAACAACTACGACAACGCCTTCTCCTCGCTCAACCGCCGTTTCCGCGAAACGAACGATGCGGAGGTCACCGTGACCAGGCACATGGCGGAAATCCAGGCGGCACTCGCCCGCACCGACGAGCAGATCACCCTCTTGGAGGCGGACAAGGCGATGCTGGCGGTGGACCTGGACAAGGTGGCGCACGAGCGGGACGAGCTGGCCAAGTACCAGAGCACCTTGCAAGCCAAGTTGGCGGAAACGCGGGCCGAATTGAGCCGCCTCTACAACGCCAACTTGCAGCTTCAGCGCGAGCTCAAGGAAGTCAGCGACCGGCTGACGGAAGAGATCGAAGCCCGCGTCCGCCAGGCGACGGCCTCGTCACCCTGACTCCTGGCTCCTGGCTCCTGACTCCTGACGCCTGACTCCTGGCTCCTCCCTCGCTTTCTCTCCCCAGATACCCCCTCATGGCCTAGAATGACTGCGGCACCAGGCGCGTGCCCCAGTTGTTCGCCGGCGAGTGGATGAGCCATGGGCTATCAGGAACGCGATTACTATCGGGAAGGTACAGGCGAGGAAGGCTTCCAGATCAAGTCCTGGACCGTCCGGCTGATCCTCATCAACGTCGCCGTCTTTCTCGCCAACCTGCTGACCAGCACCAGCGGCCACAAGGACTGGCTCAACCACCTCCTCAGCCTCCAGGGGAATGCTATCGTCGAGCCGACGATGTGGTACCAGTTCCTCACCTACGGCTTCGTCCACAACCCGCTCAGCTTGTGGCACATCGTCGGCAATATGATCGGGCTGTACATCTTCGGCACGATCTTTGAGGAACGATTCGGCGGCCGTGAGCTCCTGCGAGTGTTTCTGGTGGCGATCGTCCTTGGCGGCATCGTCTGGAGCCTGCGGCATTCGACGGTGACCGGCCAATTCAGGGGAGCCATCGACGAGCAACTGCACTGGTTCACGTGCCAAGGGGCTTCCGGCGGCGTCGCCACGCTCATCCTGATCGGTTGCCTGCTCCAGCCGCACAAGACGATCCTCCTTTTTTTCGCGATTCGTACGCCGATCTGGGTAGTCGGCGCCCTGCTTCTGGTCAGCGATCTGACCGGCGCGTGGGCCGCGGAAAACATCCCCGGCGACTTTGCCTGGAAGTCGATCGCTTTCGACGTCCACCTGACCGGAGCGGCCATCGGACTGGCCTATTGGGGATTGGGGCTGAACTTCGGCCGCATGCCGGGGGGCCGCGAACTGGCCACCGGCTGGAGCAAGCTCAAGTCCCTGTTCCGTTCCCGTCCCTCCATGCGAATCCACAAGGAATTGGACGAAGACGAGGAGGAAGACCTGGAAGTCCAGGCCGATCGCCTGCTGGCCAAAATCGCCCGTCAAGGGGAAGCCAGCCTCACCCCCCAGGAACGCCGCATCCTGGAAACCTACTCCCGCCGCATCCGCGACCGGCAACGCTGAGCAGAGTGGCATCCAAGTTGATGCCGGCTCCTTCTCTGGGCGTGACCTGTCTGTAGAGCTCGATCTGTGGTGACACGCGGCACAAGGTTTGCGAGAGTTCGCGACACGGATTGTCACTTGTCGCCATGGAGGTCCTCGCATGATGCCTTTCAGCGTGCTTCGTATCTGGTTGGGTGGGATCTTCAATTGGCTGGTGCTGGCTGCCGCCATTTACTGCCTCTGGGAGTGGTTCGACGGCGTCGATCCTCCGCGCCCCGTCCGGGAATACCGCCACCCACAAACGGGGGAAATCGTTGCCGCTGGCGAGCCTGGCCCTAGTCGCGACCGGCAAGGGGGCTGGCCCTACCTGGCGAGCGGCATCGGCCTATTGACAATCGGCCTGGCGGGCGGATGGCCGATCGTGCTGTTTCTCGGCCGGCCGGGTGGCTCCGCTTCGGCCGCCATGCCCAAGGGAAAGGTAAAGTCGATTGACCGTCCCGACGGCACGCGGCTCCACGTGGAAGTCTTTGGAGGCGATGATGCGCCCACCTTGGTCTTCACGCACGGCTGGAGCCTGGATCGGTCGGTCTGGAGCGAACTGGTAGCCAAACTTGCCAATCGGTTTCGGGTCATCATCTGGGACCTGCCAGGTCTCGGTCGCTCTCATGGGCCAGCTAGCGGAGATTATGACATCGATAAAATGGCCGAGGATCTCTCGGCTGTTGTAGGCGCCGCTGGAAGGGGACCGGTAATTCTCATTGGCCATAGCATCGGCGGCATGATCATCCAGACTTATTGCCGCCTTCATCCCGCGCAGCTCGGTTCGCGCGTTACCGGGATCGTCCTGTTGCACACTACTTACACCAACCCGCTGAAGACGGCCCTCGGCAGCAGTCTCTGGAAGGCAATTGAGAAACCGATCCTTGTTCCCCTGAACCACTTGACCATCTGGCTTGCTCCGCTGGCGGCGTTCTCGAACTGGCAAAGCTTTCTCAATGGCAACATGCACATCGTGACCCGAATCGCCAGCTTCTCGGGGCAGCAGACCTGGGGACAACTCAATCACGGAGCCTGGCTGGCGGCTGTCGCCTGGCCCGCCGTGGTGGCCCGCGGCAATCTGGCAATGCTCGAATTCGACGAGCAGCGGGTGCTACCTCAGGTCGAAATTCCCGCCCTGGTGATCGCAGGCCGCCACGACCGCATGACCAAACCCGAAGCCAGCGACTGTCTGGCTCACCTCTTGCCCAACTCGCGCGAAGCGTCCGTGGTTGGCGGCCATTTGGGATTCTGGGAGCGAACGAGCGAAGTCGCCGAGATGATCACAGAATTTGCCCAACAGCAAGACACCCCTGTGGACGAAAAGCCAGCGGAGACGAAGCCGACCAATGTGGCGACTAATTAGGGCTCACCATCGCCAATCACAACGGCCGCCCCGCAGTTAGTACCGCCGGTAGTTGGCCCGCGAGGGACGCGAGACGGCGCGGACGATGGCCACAAGGATGCCGATGAAGCCCGCTACCCCGCCGAGGACGACGACCACGATGCCGACAAAGATCCCGATCGCCAGGTTGCGGACGCCGCCGGCAGTCATTTGCCTTTGGCCCGAACTGTCTTCCTTGTAGACCCAGATCGTGTTGCAGTGGGGACAGCGGTCGAGCTTCGACTGGTCCTGGCTGATCTCCCGGTTGCAACCCGTGCATCTCAGAATCTGCTGAAACGTCGGGCCGGAGGGGAATGTCCCAGTCACGGGGTCTCTCGGGAAACTCGACTCCGGGAAGCCCGTAGGGATGTTGGTCCCGCCACCAAACGGAGGCGTGATTCCCGGACCTGGATTGGCGCCGCTACCAGGCAAGCCCGGGCCTGTTATTTCGCTGGGGTCGATGGTGGTCGGTGGATCGGCTAATGACACCCCGTCCGGCACGCCCAAGGAGGGGGGCATCGGCATATCCCCGTCCCCAGCCCCCGGCATCCCCCCTGCGCCGGGAAGTCCGCTGCCAGGAAATCCCCCGGCTGGCGGCATTCCGCCAGGATCAATGCCCGCAGGTCCGCCTGGCACTCCGCCCGGTCCGCGGACAGGGCCACCGGCGGGTGGAAACGGATTCGTGGAAACGCCGCTGGGAGAGGGACTGCCGCCGGCGAGCGCGTCGGGAATCAACTCCGCTTTTCCCTGCTGCGTCAGCAAGTCTCGGACATATTGCTGATCGTCCTCGCTCAGGGAATGGAAAGAAACGGTGAGAATCTTTCCATTGCGATTGAGCACCACATTGGCGCCGTTGATGCGGACGAACTTGGCGAAGGTTTTAATGCCGCGACTGTCGGTCCAGGTGCGGACTTCGATCGTGATCTTGGCGGCCGCGGGCAGGTCCTCGGTCTCGCCGGCGGGACTGTCGGAAGCGGCGGGCGCCGACGGGACGGGTGTGCTGCTGGTCGGCGAGTCCTCATCAGGGACTGGCTTGCCCAGCGTCAGATCCCGGACGATCTGCTGGTCCTTTTCGCTCAGCTTGTCGAGCGGGATGGTGAGCAGCTTCCCCTCCCGGAGGAAGGTCACAACGCCGTCCACCTCGCGGACGAACTCCGCCTTCATCGTCCGGCCGTCGGCACTGGTCCAGGTGCGCTCCTTGGCTGCGGCGGGCGAAGCCAGCAGCAGCGCAAGGAGGATGATCGCCAATGGACGCAAGGACATAACCGCACTCCAAAATGGCTCATGGACGGAGAGCCATGGAATCCTTAGTGTGAACGTTCCGGCGGTTTCTGTCAAATTCGATTGCCGAAGGTTGCTGCTCGGCTGCCCGTGTTCGCCCCGCCGCACTGGCGGCAGCCACAGCTCTTTCAGGGAGGTGGCACCCAAATCAAACACCGTCATCACCAACCGCCGCGGTGGTTTACCGCAATTCGCTTGCATTTGGCCGCTGGCATGGGATGATGCGCCCTCTCTGTGGCGTTCGTGGCGCTCACCACTCTGGTCCCCGCCCTGAATCACCCAGCGGCGGAAGGTGAGCCCATGCAAACGGTCCTGAATCTCTTAACGCGCGACGGCACCGTCTACATGGCCTTCTCCCCGGCGCTAAATGCCGAGCAATATGCCGAACTGTGGGAGTTGACGCACCACCCCGACACGAACGGAGAAATGCAGGAAGCGGTGCGGGGTTGGGCGCAAGGGCGCGGCCTGAAGGTCAGCTTTGATGAGTTGAGCCGGGGCGAGTGACCTAAGGTGTCACTCTAAAGACCCCACTACCTGGGGCAGGTACGCAACCGGGCGTGATGGCCAAACCTGTCGCGTCATTCTGCCAGCGGGTTTTCCCCGGTCAGCAGATAGGCCACGCGTTCTGCGACTTCATTTACTCGCGACTCTGGCCAGCCGCGTCGCCGCAGCCGGTTCAGGTATTTTTCGATCGCCTCACGCTTGTTAGCCGCGTCCTGGCATTCTTTCACGCATTCCCGAATAGCGACCATGATTTGATCAATCTCGCGTCTATCGAGCATGGTCCCTCCGAGTTCGGCCAGACCGTAATGCTAAGAGCAATGGGCATGCCAGGAAGTGGCGACCATTTGTCACCTCGTCACGTGAGTGATGACGACCGCCTGTCGAAACACATTCGCACGCGCCCCGGCAACCCCTTCAATCGTCGCCCCAAACCACCCAATCCAGCTCCCGAACCCTGCAAAAGCTGAAATGGAGCCGCCGGCCCCTGCACCGCTGGGGCTAGGGAATCTTCCCCGCAATCTTGGCGATTCGCTCCCTTAACTCTGCGACCAGGGACGCGTGCTGCTCCTCGGCGGCCAGGTTTTTGGTCTCGCCGGAATCGGCCTGCATGTCGTAGAGCTGTTCCCCTTTTTGGCCTCCATCCCAGAGGGTGTAGCGCCAGTTATCGGTGCGGACGCTGTAGCCGTCGAAATTGCCGCGGCGAAGCTGCGTGAAGGCGGCGTCCTTCACTGACTTCGCCGGATCGTCGAGGACCGGCCGCAAGCTGACGCCCCCCAGATAGTCCGGCGCCTTCAGGCCGCACAAGTCGGCAAGCGTCGGGTACAAATCGACCAGCTCCGCCAGTGACGTTGTGGACTTGCCAGCCTGGGCCGCGCCGGGGACCGATACGATCAGCGGCACTCGGGCCGAGTTCTCAAACAGGCTCATCTTCTGCCACAGGCCGTGCTCGTAGAGGTGATAACCGTGGTCGCTGGTGAAAACGACGATCGTTTTGTCGGCCAGCTTCAGCCGGTCGAGTGCCGAGAGCACGCGGCCGACCTGGGCGTCCATGAACGTGATCGACGCGTGATACGCCTGGATGGCTTCCTTCCGCTGGGCGTCGCTCATCGTTTCCTGCTCCGCCTTGGCGCTGGCATACGCCGCCGCCGGCATGCGGCTTTGGTCCTCGGCCGAAAGCTGCGGCAGCGTGATCCCGTCGGTCGGATAGCGCTCGAAGTATTTCCGCGGGGCGACGTAGGGCGTGTGCGGCCGATAGAAGCCGACGGCCAGGAAGAACGGCTGGTCCTTGTGCTGCTCCAGCAGGCTGATGGCGGCGGTCGCACCGAGTCCGTCGGTCTGCTCCTCGTCGATGCCGTCGGCGGCGAGCCACGACAGCGTGCCGCCGTAGCTGCCCGGCGTGAGGGTGAAGATGCGGTTTTCCTCCGCCTTGTCGCGGCCGGCCGGATTGACGACGAACTCCCACGATTTGAGATCGTCGAGCCCGCTGGTGCCGATCTGCCCCGGCACGCCATAGTGATAGAGCTTGCCGATGCGGGCCGTGAAGTAGCCACTGCTCCTGAACAACTCGGGGAGCGTGACGGTGTCGGGAATGAACTCGCGGAAGTGGGGCGTGCCGGTGTAGTCGGTGGAGAAGCGGCCGGCGCGGGGGTTGGTGTGAATCTGGGTGGCGTTCGGGCGGCGGCCGGTCAAGAGCGACGTGCGGCTGGGGCTGCACAGCGGAAACTGGCAATAGGCCCGGTCGAAGCGAATGCCGCGGGCGGCCAGGGCGTCGATGTGCGGCGACTGAACTCGCGGATGACCATAGCACTTGAGATCGCAGTTGAGATCGTCCGCCATGAGGAACAGGACGTTGAGCTGTGGCGGAGCGGGGTCGGCAGAGAGGCAGGGGCTAATGAGAAGCGCGGTGAGTGCTAGAGCGGCAATGAGACGGATGGGAGTCATGGAACGGATGGTAGGTTGGGATCAAGGGTGGCTTAAACATTGCAATCACCACCGTTCTACGACAAAAAAAGGGCGGCGGACAGATCGCCGGGAATCACTGGGGTGAGGCTGATCCCCTGCCGACACCTGTCCGCCGCTTGGCTCGATAGTCCAACGTCCAAAGTCGATGATGACTCGGGACAGGTTGGAAACCTGTCCTACCGCTCGAGCTGCAACCCGGCCGCTTCGGTCACACGGTCGAAAAACGATCGTCCCGTGGTGTAGGTGACGAGCTGCACCACGTCGCGCGGCGAAGTCTGCCGGAGAGCCTCGGCCACGTCGCCGTCGGAAAGCACGATCGGCGAGGCGGCCAGGTGGCGGGCCAGGCGGAACTGCGTCCGCTCGGCCGGCGTGAACTCCTGCCAGTCCCCGTCGAGCGCGTAGATCTGGTCGTCCGAACAGCCCAGCTCGCGCAGCCGCCGCTGCGCCAAGCCGACGGCATACCAGGCCCGATCCTGCCGCGCGATGATCCAGCTCACCTGCGCCTTGAGCAGCGGACTGAGATCCCCTTCGTCGTCGCCCCGCCGCAAAGTGTTGATCCGGCTCTTCCCCTCGCGGGAGAAGTTCGCCAAGAGCCGCACCCACTGCGGCACTCGCTCGTGCGGCCAGGCTTCGGCGGCGACTTCCTTCGCCTTTGCCTCGTCTACCAGCGGCAGCCGCGCCGTCCGCTTCCGGCAAGCGGCCAGCGCCTGCTCGACTTCTTCGCGCGGCTCCAGCGGCGGCCGCTTCTGGACGGTCAGCCGCGTCGGCTGCCCCGCACCGTCGCTGACCAGCGGCGCCGTCGAGGTGATCCGCGAGGCATAGCGGTCCGACGTGGGGGTCAGGTAGGTCTCGATCGGCAGGACTCGTCCCTCAGGAATCGGCTGCTCGCCACGGCGGGCGAAGTTCGCGCTGCTGCGACCCTGCGGAATGCCGGCCCCTTCCTTCCAGCGGTTGGTCGAATTGTTTCCCGCCACGGAGATGATCATTTCCAGGATTTGCAGGTCGGTGTAATGCTTGTGGAGCCCTTCGATATCCTCGTCGCTGATCCTGTGCGGCTCGTACGACAACTTGCGTGCCAGAGCGAATGCCGCCTGCTCCGCTTCGCTATACGTGGCCCATTCCGAATCGAGTGCTGCGATCTGGTCCTCACTTAAGCCGGCGACCGCCAGCTTCGTTTCCTGATGCCCCAGTCAGTAGAGGCAGTTGTTGGTCCGCGAGACGATCCAGAAGAGCATCGTCTTGAACTCGTAGCTGAGGGTCATCTCGGGGTCGGACTGGCGCGAGAATCCTCCTCCGCCGCGGCCGGCGCGGCTGCCGCCGCGCGGCTCCTCGCCCCCGGGCAGGTAGTGGTACCGCAGGCGGCCTTCGTAACTGTCGGCACGGTCGCCGAGCTTCGCTTTGTCTTCCTCGGTCAGCTCCGGGAGCGAGATGCGGGTCTTGCGCTCCTTGAGATCCTCGAGGGCCTGCTTCATCTCGGGGCGCGTGAGGGGAGTGGGCAAGGGTGCCGAGGCAGCCTCGTCGGCATCGGCGTCATAGGGGCAGAGCAGAGCGAGCCCCAGGCCGGCTGCAAGTGTCCAGCGCATGGTTGGGTCCTGTTGGAAAAGGTGATGGATGAAAGTGTCAAATCAGGCGTCCCGGGACGGCGGCGGGAGGTTACGTGCCGCCGCCTCGGGGACGCCCGTTTTGGTCGCTTGGGGCACTCGCGGAGCGAGTGCCCTACGTTACGGATCATCGCGGACAATGCTCACGACCGGCGTGGTCGAGATGCTGTAGGAGACCTGGCTGCGGACGACTTGACCGGAAGGGTGCTCCAGCTCGAGCGCGACCGGCACGCGGACTTGCAGCCCCACTTCTTCTGCCGGCCCCGCCACCGCAAACTGCTTGAGCTTGCGGCCGTCCCGCCAGTCGTAGTCGTTGACGTAGGTCTTGGGCTCGGCCGCCGCGAGCATCTCGGCCGTTTGGCCGGCCTGCCACTGCGCCAGCGCTCTTTCCAGCGCTTGACGAGCCACGTTGGCATCGGCCGGCGGCGGCATGGCGACGTTTCGCTCGCCGCAGCCGGTTAGCAACAGGAGCGTCACGGCCGCCAGGCAGCCGCCGCGGATCGCGCGTCGCTCGAGCAAGTGAAGAGTCATGTTTGGGTTCCTGAATCGAAAAATGGTAATGAGTCGTGAATCAGCGAACGATCCAATCGCCCAGCGTTTCCCCCCCTTCGCGCGTCCCCATGCCCCGCCAGACGTTCAGATCGATGCTGTCGGAGACGAACCGCACCGAGGCGTCGCACAGCGCAAGGTTGATCCCCTTGGGATGGCCGCTGGAGGCCGTCGTGGCGATGCGCCCCGGCGGGAACATGCACGAGCGGCCGTTGGGGGGCAGGACGTGGTAGTAGATCGTCGTCGAGTGATAGCCTCGCAGCCACGGCGCGCCGATCGCTGAGTTCCCCTGGTAGGCGAGGTTGGTGATGTCGATCGCGTTACACTGCACTAGCGCTTCGTCCGCATTGGCGGGATGCGTCCCCGGCAGGAACGTATCCCCTTTGTGCCACGCGCCGTTGTTGTGGTCCCCCTTGACGTGCTCCGACAGCATGGCCGTGTTGCTGGTGCCGTCCTGAATCTCGGCCATCGTCGTGCCGCTATTGAGGAAGAAGACGCCGTTGGGGGCCGGCATGCCGTAGTTCACGTTGCTGGGATTGGTGGGGGGATTGCCCCACAGAATGCCGCTCCCCTGGTTGACGCGATAGTTGGTCGGGGCGAGGCCGACGGGCGCCGAGCTTTGCGCGTCGGAGGGGCAGGTGAAGACCGGAATCACCGTTCCGCGAGCCAGCGCGTTGCTGGAATGATTGACGCTCACGTTGAAATTGATCCTGTTCCAAATCGGCTCCTGCTCGAGCTGGGGAAGAATGAGGGCGTGCGTCGAAAAGCTGCGATTGGTCCGCCCCGGAGGAAAGACGCGGAGCGTATCGTGATAATTGTGCAGGGCCACGGCCATCTGCCGCATGTTGCTGCCGCACTGCATGCGGCGGGCTGCTTCGCGGGCGAACTGCACCGCCGGCAGGAGCAGCGACACGAGGATGCCGATGATGGCGATCACCACCAGCAGCTCGACGAGCGTAAAGCCCGCTTTGCGCTTACGAGTCATGACAAGGTTCCTGAAAACAAAGATGAAGGAGAATGAGAACGGAGGACCTGCGCAGGATGAGCGCACGACCTGGCCTGGGATTGCTGGAAATGCGGCGGGCGGACTGCGGCGTGAGTCGCCGCTGCCGCGCCGGCCGCATGCGCAAAGAATGCCTACGAGCGCGGCGGGCGGAAGATGCGCCCCGGATGATGAATGGGGTGCGCCGGCTCAGGATCGGTTGACCAGCCGCCGCCACCGGCGAACGAATCCTGGTCGCCCAGGTGAGAAAGCAACGCTTCAGGCGGACTCAGAGACCGACTCGGCGCCAGCGGTTCTGCCGGCGGCGCACTGGGCAAGCGCGAGCACTGCGGCCCGTGGCAGGGGGCGGACGAGGGCATTGCCGAATGATCGGCCGCCATCGGGCCGCCGGCCGCCAAATCGGCCGCCCGCACCAGCCGCCCCTGGGCATCGCGCACGAAAACGTAGTCGCCGCAGGAGGCTTCGGCCATATCTTGCCAGGCCAAAGCACTGGCGAGTGCCACCATCACCAGCGCGCAGCAGCGAACCACCGACCACTTCGTGGCCTTCTGTCGATTCGAGTTGCACGGCTCAGTGATCATTGTGTACTTCGAAATCGGTCAGCGAGAACAAACCCACCACCGACCCTGGTCGGTGGGATATTGACTGGCTGGCTAGCAAGCGGCATCCCAAAAAGCACCTTCTTTCGCCTTCCGCCGCTTCGCGGCGGAAGGCGAAAGAGAATGTGGAGGTAAATGCTTCGCTTCTAGCCTCTCAATCTGTTTACCACCGACCAGGGTCGGTGGAGGACTTTAAACAACGGTCAATCCGCAATCCGCATTCCGCAATCCTATGTCGCGTCCCCAGGCTGCTCGATCGTGTGCTGCTGGTCCACTTCCAGCTCCTTGATCTCCTGCCGCACCCCGTCCGGCCAGCGGATCAAAACCTTGTCGATCTTGTCGGTCTTCCCCAGCCCGAAGGTCAGCGGCAATTCGCTCTGCGACAGGTAGCCGCGCGTCGGCTGGACGAACCGCTCCTGCACCTGGCCGCCGGCGAAGAGCTGCACCGTCGCGCCGTAGGCAAACAGATTTCGCCCGCTCGACTTGAGCGCCAGCCGCACCCAGTGGTGGCCGAGCTGCTGATCGTTTCGCAGTAGTCGCGCCGGGCCGCCGCTGCCCGTGAGCAGCACGTCCAGATCGCCGTCGCCGTCGATGTCGGCATAGGCACTGCCGCGGCCCACCATCCGCCGCGAGAAATCCTGGCCGACGACATCAGCCGAAACCTTTTCAAACTCGGTTTCCCCCTGGTCCCCGGCGTTCCAAAAGAGCTGCGGCGGCTGCTCGTACTGCTGGCTGCGCTGGATGCTCGCGATGTCTTTCTCCAAATGCCCATTGGCCGTGCAGATGTCGAGCCGGCCGTCGAGATCGTAGTCGAAGAAGAACACGCCGAACTTGAGCTCCAGCCGCGACTGCGGCCCCAGCCCCGTGGCCACCGCCTCGTCGGTGAACAGGCAAAACACGTCGTCGCCGCCCACGTCCTGGGCGACGTACAAGCTCGTCGGCTCGTTGGCGAAGTTGCCGATCACGATGCCGTACGATTTGCTGTTGTTGCGGAAGCGGGCGACGTCGATCCCCATGGCGCCGCGGGCGTTGCCGGCCGGGTCGAAGGCCACGCCGACGTCGGTGCCGCACTCCTGGAACTTTTTCCCCTCCAGGTTGCGGAAAACGAAATTCTGCACCGTGTCATTGGCCACCACGATGTCGCACCACCCGTCGTCGTCCAGATCGACGAACACGACGCCGAGCGACTTGCCGACCGGCACCTGCGTATCGACATTGCGGACCTGAATGCCGGCTTCGGCGGAGACGTCCGTAAATCGGCCTTGCCCTTCGTTGCGAAAGAGCTGGCAGAACGCGCCGCGGAACGGCGTCGGCGGTGCGTAGGCCCGGTTGCGGCCGTCGTAAGTCGAGCCGAGGCTCAGATCGATTTGCCGCGACCACTGGATGTAGTTGCACACGAACAGATCGAGGAGCCCGTCGTTGTTGTAGTCGAAGAAGCCGGCACTCGTCCCCCATTGATCGTCGGCGCCGGCGACGCCGGCCGCCGCGGTCACGTCCACGAATCTTCCATCGACGTTCCGCAGCAGGCGATTGGGACCGACGGCCGTGATGAACAGATCGATCCAGCCGTCGTTGTCATAGTCGCCGCAGGCGACCCCCATGCCGTATAGCGAAATATCGAGCCCCGCCTCCTTGGTCACGTCCTGAAAATTGCCTTTCCCGTCGTTCTGATAGAGGGCCAGCGTCGCCGGAAAACTGCCGGTGCCGCGCTCCATCTTCCACGGCCAGGGGGACGAGTTGATGAGGAGCAGGTCCTGGTCGCCGTCGTTGTCGTAATCGAAGAACGCTGCGCCGCTCCCCATCGTCTCGGGCAGAAGTTTCTCGCCGTAAGCGCCGGTCACGTGCTGGAACTTGATCCCCGCCGCTGCGGTGATGTCGGTGAACTTCACCGCCGGCAGTGCGACTTTGGACGCCGTCCGCTTCTGCGCCGGCCTGGTAGGTGTCTCGACCACTTCGGGCGCTTTCGCGGGCAGATTCATCACGTACACAACGCCGCTGATCGTGCCGACGAGAAACAGGATCGCCACCAGCGACACGCGGAGCGCGTTGCCGATCGCCCGGTCGTCGTGGGCCACCAGTTCTTCATCCTCTTCCAGCTCGGGCTTTCGCATATCGGCTTTGCTCACTTGCCACCTCCCGTCGTGGAGTTTGAATGTGGCGTACTCGCTCCGCGAGTGCCAACCGACTCGCGGAGCGAGTCGACCACCTTGAGTCCCGGCGCACCGGCCCGGTGCAGCGGATAGATCATCACCGCCTCGGCCGCCTTGTTGGCCGCCGGATAGCGGGCGCGGGCCAGCGCAATCGCCCTGTCCCCCGCGTTGTCGTCCGGCTTGTAGCGGGCATGGAGCAGGCGATGCTCCTGGGCCTGCTCGCGGTCGCCGAGCACTTCGTAAATCTGCATCAAGTTGTAATGGGCGTCAACGTTCTCGCTGTCGAGATCGAGCGTCCGCTGGAACTGGGCAACCGCTTCCTCGAGCAGTTGCTTCCGCTCCCCTGCCCGCGCATCCCCCCGAGAGCGTCTGGCCAGATCGAACAGCGTCGCTCCCAACTCGTTGATCACGCGGTAGTCCTTGCTGAAGTCGAAATTCCGCTCGATCATCACCGCCGACCGGTCGGTCAGCACGCTGCGGAAGTTCACCGCCGCATCTTCCAGCTTGCCATTGCCGCGGTTGACGCGACCGGTCAGCCAGTTGTAAGTCCAGACCGGGAACGAAGCGTCCTCTTGCTCCGCTGCCATCTGCTGCGCCCGCTCCAGCGCTTCGACCGCCGCATCCAGTTCTCCTTCGGTCTCGTGGACGCGGGCCAGATGGAGCGGACCGTCCCAGCGGCCCAGCTTCTCCACCTCGCGGAAGGCGTCGATCGACTGCAACAGCTCCCCTTTCTTCCCTTCCAGGAACAGCCCAATCCCGTAGTCGTTCCACCGCTGCCACGTTTCCTTGATCGGCGACGGCGGATTTTCCACCGTCCCCTCCACCCCTTCCACCGGCAGCGTTACGCGATCCGCCGCCATCGTGACGATCGGCAGCGGATTGCCGTACGGTTGGCCGGGCTTGTAACCAGGGATCGGATAGTCGCCCGGCTTGGCCGTCTTGGTGAAGAAATCGACGTACTCCTGATCGAACTTGCGATACTGGAGCTTCACGTCGATCGTAATCGGCGCCGCGACGTCGTCCGGCACAACTAGCTCGTAGTGCGCCACTTGTCCCGCCCCCGGTGGAATCTGGTGGTTGTACAGCGGGACGAAAATATCCTGCGGGTTGCGGCGGTTGATCCGGTTGCCGTCGCGATCGAGCATGAAGACGTTCACGAAGTGGCTCCAGCGGTCGGTCTCCCCCTTGGCGTCGATGCCGCCGCTTCGGCCGATCACCTGGCCGCCGCTGGTGACGGTCACGTCCAGCCAGACTTCGTTCGAGTCGGCAGTCCCCTGCGTGAACAGGTGCCCCAGCTTCATCGTCCGAATCACCGCCTCCAGCAGGTACGTCTGCCCCTTCTTGAGCGTCGGCACTTCGGGACGCAGCGGGGCAATGAGCTTGCCGCCGATCGAGCCCCCCTCGCGAATGCCGAAGATATCGACCCGCACGCTGTCCTTGAGGAACTCGACCTGCTTCTTTTGGGAAGCTTCAAAATCGGGTTTGAATCCGGCCGGCACTTCCCCCAGATACGGCTTGTGCAGCTCGTCGTTGGGCATTTGCGTCTTGAAGAACGCGATCGCCGTGTTGGCCGCGGGGAAGAGATGGTCATGGACCTTGAGCTTCCCTTCGCCGTCGAAGTCCTTGGCCCCGAAGTCGCGCGACTCGACCAGCGGCAGATGGCAACTGCCGCAGTTCTCTTTGGACTTTGGCGGATAGTAGAAGCTCTGCGCTCCGTGGCTGACGCCGCTGAGCAGGAACGGATCGTAATGGTTCTGGCCGCGGAGGAACTCGCGATAGTGGTTCAGCTCCTTGGGCAGATGCACCTTGTGGCAGGTCGAGCAGAATTCAGACTGCCGTTCCCCCTTGTGGAAATCCTTGAGGAACGTCTGCTTGTGGAAGGACGGCTTGGCCTTGACGAGCTGGTTGTTGATGAACTGCAGCCACGGGTGGGTGCTCTGGGCGAACGGATAATGGATCGGCTCCTCGATCACGTAGTCGGCATTCCCCTTGGTGCTGTTGACGTGCGTGATCGCATGGCAGACGGTGCAGGTGATGCCGGCGTGAGCCGTGGGGTCGTGGACCAGGTCGTAGTTCGGATCGTCAAATTGCGCGGAGAGGAACGGCACCGGGTCGTGGCAGCCCGCGCACCAGCGGGAGGCTTTGACGTTGCCGTCGCGCTTGAGGGCCACTTCCCGCGTTTCGCGCACGCTGGCGAGATATGCCGGGTTGTTGAATGAGCTGAAGTGGTGGGCGCTATGGAACCAACCTTTGTAGACATCCTCGTGGCACTTCAGGCAATAGCTATCCATCATCAGGACTTGGGCGTCAATCGGCTTTCCGTCCGGCGTTCGCACGAGCGACGGCTCGAAATACTTCGCGCCCTCCTTGAATCCCGGCCGGTTCCAGCCGCGGGGGTCCTGCATCTTGAGGACGACCATCGCCAGCACGATCGCCCCGGTGGCGACGCCGTAGGTAATGCCGACGCGCCATTTGATCTTCGGCCCGGCCAGCCGATGGAGCCAATAGAGCCACACGGTCGCCACCGGAACGACGACGTGCGCCCAGTAGACGATCTGCCGCGTGAACTGATTTTTCAGTTCTGCCAGCCCGGGCAAGCGCACCAGCAGCACGCCCGTGACCAGCACGATCAGTCCGGCCGCCAATAGCGCGTAGCCGATGCGAATGGCCCGCTTGTTCTTGCGGTTCCAGCTCATGACCATGTGGATCAGGCCAAACGCCACAAACGGCAGCACGAGCAAGAGCCCCAAGGCCAGGTGAAGGAGGAACATCACCTGGTAGAAATAGTCCTGGTAGGTATAGCGGGTCCACGCTTCCAGTGCCGTAATGCTGACAAGATAGAGCGAGTTGGCCCCGAGGAGAGCCGCGAGCGCAAAGACGATATAGAGCACAATCCGTAGTCGCGGACCGACGGCCCGGACGTATTTCTGCCGGGCGGGAGCGCTTGCAGGCGGCCCGGCTGCGACAGTGGCCATGATGATCTCCTTCCCCGTAAGACAGGTTTTCAACCTGTCCGGAAAAAGTCTGATTCGAATCGCGGTTGGCGCCCGCGCATTGCCAGGGTGGGCGCATCAGGACGGCAAGGGAGCGGCAAGAAAAACCGCGCCGCATTGCGAGTGCGCAGTCTCAGCCTGCTCCGAGTCGCTTACGCACACGGCGGGCGCAAGAGAGATTGCCGGAAGCCGTCCAGCGGCGATTCATCGAAACGGGGCCAGCCGCCACCCGCGAGGTAAGGACTTTCGGCTTCCATGCCGACGGCGAGCAGGGCCAGCGGCCGCTGATCGATTTGCTCGGGGGTCGGCGGCGTCGGCATTGGATCGGCCGGCTTGCTCCCGCGGCACAAGGGACCGTGGCAAGGCCCCGGATCGGGGAGGACGCGGCCGGACGAAGGTGCTGGCAAGAGGATGTCGGTCGGCAGCGCGCCTTGGTCGAGCGGGCGAAAGATGACGTAGTCGCCGCAGCCGGCAGTCGCCGCTTCGGCCCACAAGAGGAGGGTGGCGACGAAAGTCCCCGCGGCCAGCCAGCGCCGTTGGCTACGATTCGTCAAAGACCCGTGCTTTCCCACCGTCACTGCTCCGTCGTCCGCCCACGTGATTACGTAGGCCAGAGCCGCCTGGTTCTCTGCTCTCACCCCAGCAGAGGGAATTTCTGCGATTGCCGCATCATAAGTTAGGGCTGGCTCAGAGTCAACCAAAAGCGTGAGTGGCAGCCAGTCGTTTGCTTCCACCGTCGGCCGCGCGGTACGATCTGGCATGGCGCCCTCTTCTCCCTCACCGCCGGCAGCAAAGCCTACACGCCGCGGCTGGCGCTACAGCCTGCGGACACTGCTCGTCTTCGTGACGCTGGCCGGGGTCGGCCTCTGGTACTGGTACCGGGTTCCGTATCGGGAAGAGGTCATCCATCCTAAGGGGGAAGCATTGTTCTTCGAAGGGGGCCAAATCCATTTTGCCACCAGGGAAGTGCGTCGATTTCGGCGCGTCTTGCGCGGCGATCCGATCCGGGAAGGGATCACCGAGTATTTCGACAAGGGCGGGAACCGAATTGGCGAGGAGACGTGGCGCGAAGGGAAGCTGCACGGAACGTTCGTGCGCTGGTATCGCAGCGGAAAGGTTCACGAGCAGGGGGAATATGACTTGGGGGCGAAGACAGGCGTCTGGGAGCGATTCGACTCGGCGGGCAACCTGGTGTTGCGTGATAGGTGCGAAGCGAATTGGCGGCATGGTGAAACGCAGTGGTTTGCTTACGGGAAGGTCATTCGCACGGTCCGCTACAGTCGGGGTGAGATAATGCAGATTGATGGCCGCGCTGTGGACGATCCGTTGGGGCGGGCGTGGCGCGATGGAATGATCGAAAGCGAGCATACAGCGAAAATGCTCGACCTGCCGGCACAAGTATCATTCACCGATAAGCCGCTCTACGAAGTCATCGAGTATGTTTCGGTCAACTATGACGAAAGGGTCGTACTTGATCGTCGAGTTTTCAGCAACGCAGGAATCAGTGAAGACTCTCGGGTCAACTTGACGGTTAATCGCATCAACGCTCATCTGCTGCTGTTCCTGATCTGCGACCCGCACGGCTTGGCGGCGACGTACCGCTTCGGCATGATCTGGATCACGACCAAGGACAGCGCCAAGAACTGGACCGACCGCACCGGAGTCAGCCAGGTGCTCCGATCCGCGCCGCCAGATGCGTTGCAGGATAGCCGCGAGCGGATTGCCGCGGCCTGGCTCAAGCCAGCGTCGTTTGACTTTCTCGATACGCCATGTTCCGAAATCGGCCGTTATCTGGCCAATGCCTACCGGGTGCCGCTGGAGTGTGACGAGAAGCTCAACTCCATGCTCGTCACCAACAGCCTGCGCGGCATCAGCCTCCAAAACGCCCTCGGCGCACTGTGCGACCAGCACAACCTGCGCATCCGCTGGAAGGACGCCCAGACGCTGGTGATTGAGCCGCAACAGTGACCGTTGTCATGGGGCGGTCCGAACGGCCTTGCCCGTCACACGGCGGATGTAATCGACCTCCTGCTGCGAGAAGGGAGTGCCGTCGGTGCGGAAGATGTCGTGGAACCAGACTTTCGGTTCGGCGGCCTCTTCTGGTTTCTGCCAGGTATTCCAGGCGAAGATCGTGTTGGTCTTGCCGGCGACGAAGCCCCAGTTGTAGGCGCCGATCTTCTGCTCCTTGAAGTACGCGAGGATCGGATCGAACGTGCTGCCGTTGGGGCGGGCCATGTACTCGGTGCACAGCAGGCCCCGGTTGTGCTTCCGCAGGTTCTCGACCCAGGCCTGCACTTCGGGGAGTTTTCCATAGGTGTGGAAGCTGATCACGTCCGACTCCGCGAGCTGCACCTTCTCGATCGGGATCAGTTTCGCTCCGTCGGCCTTGTGCCCGCCCAGCCACAGGCCGCTCGTCAGCGGCTGCGACGGCTCGGCGGAGCGGGCCCAGGCGAATGTTTTCGGCAACAGCGCCAGGACCAGCGCCTGCTTGTCGGCCGGTTCCTGCTTCAGCTTGTTCTTGCCGTAGCTGTTGTCGTTCATGTTGTCCGGTTCGTTCCACAGGTCCCACACTTGGACCCGCTTGTCGTCCCTGAACCGGCCGACGACCCCTTTCACGTACGCCTCCAGCAGCGCGTGCCGCGACGCGTCTTTCAGATCGGCCGCTCCGGGGCTTTGCACCCAGCCGGAGTTGTGTACTCCCTGCTGCGGATCGCGCTGCTTGCCGAGCTTGGGATTGGGATCCCACACGCTGTCGAACAGCACGAACATCACGCCGATCTTGTGCCGCTCGGCAATCGCCAGGAACTCGTCCATCCGCTTGAGCAGTCCCTCGCTGTCCTGCTCCCACAAGAGGTGATGCAGGAAGACCCGCATCGAGTTGAACCCCAGCGACTCGGCCCAGGCCAGCTCCTTGTCGATCTGCTCCGGATCGAATGAATCGGCCTGCCACATCTCGAGCTGGTTGATGGTCGAAGCCGGCGAATAGTTCGCCCCGATGAGCCACGGCATTTCCCGCTCCCAGCTTTGGGCCTTCTCGGCCGGCCAGCGGTCGCGGGCCAACGCTTGCACGCTGAAGAGGGTCGCGCAGCAGAAGGCGGCACTCGTCCAAAGGGGCAGTTTTGTGCGGTTCATAATCATAATTGCCTGGCAGTGGTTTCAACGCGAGGGCGCACGCTCGCTGTGAGCGGCAGAAGTCCAGCGGCCCGAGATAATTACACTTCGGCCTTAAGCGACACGATTCGTCCCCGCTTGGACTCGTTGATGTCGATCTTGTCCTCGCGGGCCAGCCAGCCGAGGGCCTGCATGAACAGGTCGCGGTTGACGTTCGTGGCCTCCGCCAGCTTCGCCACCGACAGGGGGCCGCTTTTGCTGAGCACTTTCCAAACAGCGCCGGCGGCTTCGCCGATCTGGTGTACGGCGGAAGAATTCATGGCAGTCGTCATCACGGTCTCCTCTGGGCGTGGGCCTGTGCCGAAGGGACGGATCGCAGACAGTTTACGATGAT
>DATKDU010000257.1:0-28299 GCA_035512595.1 Pirellulaceae bacterium | reverse complement strand
GGCAATACGCAAACAGGAAAAGGCAATGTATTCATCGGAAAACGTCGGACCGTTCGATTCCAGTCCAGCGAGCCACACATCCAACGCTTCTTCCCTACTGGAAACTGCTTGTTTCATCGCTTCGAGTTCGGCTCCTGTTGATCGCCGCAGTACATCCTCCCTTATCAAATCGTCAGAAATACCAAAGCGTTCGGCCAGCGGGACCAATTCGTGAAGGGAAGGCGGAACCTTCGATGGATCGAGCTGGATTGTGGGCCGGTTTTCCGCAGTGAGGCCGTAGCGTCGCCGCATCTCCTCAGCGGGCAATATCTCGAATTGATCGTCGGCTGCCATCCTGATACGGCAGGCGGGACGCCTGCCCCACGCTAAAACTCCGCACTCCCCGGCGTTCTCGGGAATGGAATCACGTCCCGAATGTTGGCCATGCCGGTGATGAATTGGACGGCCCGCTCCAGGCCCAGGCCGAAGCCGGCGTGCGGGACCGTGCCGAAGCGGCGGAGGTCGAGGTACCACCAGTAGTCTTCGGGCTTGAGGCCCTGCTCGGTCATCCGCTGCGAAAGGACGTCCAGCCGCTCCTCGCGCTGCGAGCCGCCGATGATCTCGCCCACTTTGGGGACCAGCACGTCCATCGCCCGCACCGTTTTGCCGTCGTCGTTGCACCGCATGTAAAATGGTTTGATCGTCCGCGGGTAGTCGTACAGGATCACCGGGCCGTCGAATTTCTTCTCGGTGAGATATCGCTCGTGCTCGCTCTGGAGGTCGGCCCCCCATTTCACCGGGAATTCGAACTTCTCGCCGCTCTTTTCCAGGATCTCGACGGCCTCGGTGTACGGCAGCCGCCGAAACTCGGCACCGACGATCTTTTCCAGCGTCGGAACGATCGTCGCGTCGTAGTGCTGGGCGAAGAAGGCCATATCCTCGGCGCACTGGCTGAGCGCGTCGGAGAACATCCGCTTGAGGAACCGCTCGGCCAGGTCCATGTTGTCGGTCAGCTCGTTGAAGGCGACTTCCGGCTCGACCATCCAGAACTCGGCCAAATGCCGCGAGGTGTTGCTGTTCTCTGCGCGGAACGTCGGCCCGAAGGTGTAAATCTTCCCCAGAGCACAGGCGAAGATCTCTCCTTCGAGCTGGCCGCTGACGGTGAGAAAGGCTGGCCGCCCGAAAAAGTCGGCAGAATAATCTACCACTCGAGGTGTGCCGATCAAATCGCGAGCCATCGTCTCGAGCAGTCCGCTTCGGCCCGTGGACAGGACGTGTGGAACATTCGCCAGATCGAGCGTCGTCACGCGGAACATGGCGCCCGCCCCTTCGCAGTCGCTGGCGGTGATGATCGGCGTGTGAATATAGAGGAAGCCTTCTTCCTGGAAGAAGTTGTGAATGCTGCGGCTGACGCAGTTGCGAACTCTCGTTACCGCGCCGAACGTGTTGGTCCGCGGCCGCAGATGGGCCCACTCCCGCAGCTTCTCCAGCGTGTGGGCCTTCTTTTGGAGCGGATACGCCTCGGCATCGGCCAGGCCGTGAACGACCAGCTTCGTCGCGGCCAGTTCGGTCGCCTGCCCTTTGCCACCGGAAGTTTTGATCTCCCCTTCGATGGTTACGCTGCACCCGGCCGTCAGATGCTTGACTTCAGTTTCGTAGTTTGCCAGCGAACCGTCGGCAATAATCTGTAAACCGGCCAGCGAGCTGCCGTCGTTGACGTCCAAAAAGGAGAATCCGCCCTTGCTGTCGCGGCGGGAGCGAATCCACCCCTGGATGATGGCCTGGGTGCCAATGGCGGCGGCCAGGCGGGCATCCTTGACGCTGATCTTCTGCATTCCAGGTCTCCGTAGGACAGGTTTCCAACCTGTCCTGAGTCTTTTGGGACAGGTTGGAAACCTGTCCTACGTGGTTACTTCTTCCTCTCAAACACCACCAGAATCATCCCCGGCTTATCCTTGGTCTCAAAACCCATCGGTCGATTCTTGTCGTCCGCATTGAGGTTGACGATCACAGTCAGTTTGTCGTCCTCCAGCTTGTAGATCGCCTCGTTCTTCTGTCCCTTGGTTTTCTCGTCGGTGCTGATCAGATCGACGCACTTGGGGGTCGTCGCCACGTCGAGATTGAACGTGCCGACTTCCTTGAACGCCTCAAGCGACTTGTTTTTGAACGACCACTTTTCCTTTTCGATCTTGATTACCGGCCGGTCGTTCGGATCGGGCTGCATCTGCGTGCCGCCGACCTCGTGCTGAACCCAGGTCCATTCTCCTTGGAGGGCCTTGCTCTCTTTGGCGGCAGCCTCATCGGCCAGCACCTCGGGACCGAGCGCCAATACCAAGGCAATTGAAAGGAAGCGGAACATCGCAGAACCTCCGTTGCAAGGACGATTGACCAGGGAGATGGCCGACGCCATGCTCGCTGCGTTGCATGCAGCGGGGCGCAAGCTCTAGAATAGCACCCGCCGCACGATCCTTCACGCCCGCCTTACTCCGCTTCCGCCCTTTCCTGATGACGCAACTTTCTACCCCACGGCTAGACCCTTCCCGCTCCGGCGAACCGCGATCCACCGCAGGCAAGGGCGCCTGGCTGGCGCTGACAGCGGCGCTGCTCGGCTGGATGTTCGACGGATTCGAAATGGGTCTGTTTCCTTTGGTTGCGCGGCCCGCGCTGATGGACCTCCTGGCCGGCACCGGCGGCGAAGGGGCAGTCGGCCTGTGGTTCGGGGTCATGGGGGCCGGGTTTCTGGTCGGGGCGGCCACCGGCGGCGTCCTGTTCGGCTGGCTGGGGGACCGGATCGGCCGCGTGCGGGCCATGACCCTCAGCGTGCTGGCCTACACGATCTTCACGGGGCTCTGCGGCCTGGCCCCCAACCTCCAGTGGTTCTTCCTGTTCCGCTTCATCGCCTCGCTGGGCATGGGAGGGGAATGGTCGCTCGGCGTGGCGCTCGTCATGGAAATCTGGCCCAACACCTCCCGCGGCTGGCTGGCCGGGCTGATCGGCGCCGCGGCCAACGTCGGCTTCCTGCTCGTTGCCGTCATCAGCCTGGGGCTGACCAGCATTCTCGGCTCGCTCACCGCGGCGATGGAGGCCAGCCCGCTGCCGGAAGCTTGGACCGCGGCACTGGTGAAGAACGACGCCTGGCGGCTGCTGCTCTTGATCGGCGCGCTGCCGGCGCTGCTCACGTTCTTCATCCGCATGTTTGTCCCCGAATCGGAGCGCTGGCTTCACGAGCAGAAGCGGGGCTCTACTTCGCACTGGGCGACGCGCGACCTGATCGGCGTCTTGATCGGCGCCTGCGGGCCGCTGGTCACGATCTACCTGTTCGCCTGGCCGAGCACGACGATCGGCGAGCGGACGATCGAGCACACGCCGCTGATTCTGCTTTCCGGGCTGGCATTGGGGGTGGCGATCGCGCTGATTGGATATCTCTACCCCGTTCGCCGGTACCTGGCCCGCATGCGAGCCGCCGGCGGCGAAAAAGCCGGCGGCAAAAACGTCGTGGGGCGGATGATCATCGCGGCGGGGTTAAGCGGCGTGGCCCTCTTGGGAACGTGGGCCTCGATCCAAGCGGCGCCGACGTGGGCCGACAAGCTGGCTAACGAATTTCCCGAAGAAGCGAGGCAGATCCTCACCGGCAACCTGGCCCACGCCAGGGCGTACACGCAGATCGCGATGGGCTTCGGCGCCATCATCGGCACCATCGTCGCCGCGGTCGTGGGGAGTTGGTTCAGCCGCCGCTGGATGTACTGCGCCATGTGCCTGGCATCGCTCGGCACGGCGCTCCTCTTCTGGCAATTCAACACCCGGTACGACTACACCTTCCTGGCCACGGTCATGCTGGCTGGCGGTGTGACGGCCGCCTTCTACGGCTGGATTCCGCTCTACCTGCCCGAGCTGTTTGGCACGTCGGTCCGGGCGACGGCCCAGGGCTTTGGCTATAACTTCGGCCGCATCCTGGCTGCCGTCGGCGCGCTCCAGTCGGGCTACCTGATGAACGAGGTCTTCCGCGGCAATTACTCGCTCGCTTATTCCACGATGAGCCTGGTCTACCTCGTCGGCGTCGTCATCATCTGGCTGGCCCCCGAAACGCACGGCAAGCCGCTGCCGGAGTGATCTTATGCGGATCGCGGATTGCGGATTGGCGGCAAAAATCTGCAATCTGCAATCTGCATTAGAAACATCCGCAATCCCATTTCGTCCGCTATACTTGCTGGCCCGGTTCGTCCGCCTCATCGTTAGAAACGGATCTGCATGGACCAGCTTTGGGATTTGCTGTTCAACTTCGGCCCGTTTTTGGATCAATTCTCCAAGGACTTTGGCGGATGGATCTACGTGATCCTGTTTGCCATCATCTTCTGCGAGACCGGCCTGGTCGTGACGCCCATTCTGCCGGGGGACTCGCTGCTGTTTGCCGTCGGCATGATTGCCGCCCGCCCCGACAGCGGCCTGAACCTGTGGATTCTGTACGCCGTGCTCCTGCCGGCGGCCATCCTGGGGGACACCGTCAACTATCACATCGGCAAATTCGTCGGGCCCAAGGTGTTCTCGTTCAACTTCCGCTGGCTGAACCACCGGCACCTGGAATACACCCAGCGATTCTTCGAGAAGCACGGCGGCAAGACGATCATCCTGGCCCGCTTCCTGCCGATCGTCCGCACGTTCGCGCCGTTCGTGGCCGGCGTGGGGACGATGAACTACCGCCGCTTCCTGGCCTACAACGTGATCGGCGCGATCATTTGGGTCGTCGGCATCGTCACCGCCGGCTATCTGCTGGGGGATTACGTCGGCGAGGAGAACTTCGAGCTGGCCATTTACGTCATCGTCGCCCTGTCGCTGCTGCCGGGAACGATCACCTACCTGCGGCACCGGTACGCAAAGGCAGAGGTGGACGAGAAGGTGCGTGAATCCGCGTAGGGTGGGAACAGCTTGCGCAGCGGGCGCCGGCCCACCATCATTCGTCGCGGTGGGCCGGCGCGTGCCGAGGCACGCTGGTCCCACCCTACGAGCCCTACGAGCTCCGCGTTAGAGTCCCTTTGCCGCCAAATATCGTTCGGCATCGAGTGCCGCCATGCAGCCGGTGCCGGCGCTGGTGATTGCCTGGCGGTAATAGTCGTCGGCCACGTCGCCGGCGGCAAAGACCCCTTCCACGCTGGTGAAGGTGCGCATCAGGGTCGTGTACTTGATGTACTCCTTGTCGTTGAGCTCGACCTGACCCTTGAGGAATGCCGTATTGGGCGTGTGGCCGATCGCCAGGAACAATCCCCCCGCGGGCAACTCCTCAGTGCCGCCGTCCTGGTTGTTCTTCACGCGAATGGCCGTGACCCCTTCCTTGTCGCCGCCGAGGACTTCGTCCACTTCGCGGAAGTAGTGGATCTTGATTTTGGAATTGGCCAGCGCCCGGTCCTGCATGATCTTGCTGGCCCGGAACACGTCGCGGCGCATGAGCATGTGGACGGTGGAAGCGTACTTGGTCAGGTACGTGGCCTCTTCGACCGCGCTGTCCCCGCCGCCGACGACGACCAGCGGTTTGTTCCGAAACCGCGGCAGTGCTCCGTCGCAAACGGCGCAGGCACTAACCCCCCGGTTCTTGAACCGCTCCTCCGACGGCAGGCCCAGATAATTGGCCCGTGCGCCCGTGGCGATGATGATTGTGTGGGTCTCGAGCGCCTGCCCTTCGAGCGACTTGAGCGTGAAAGGGCGCTTGGACAGATCGACGTCCACGATGTCGTCGGTGACGATTTTGGCGCCGAAATTGAGCGCCTGCTGCCGCATCAGGTTCATCAGCTCCGGGCCGGTGACGGCGTGCTTGTGGCCGTCGAGCATCGGCAGGTCCATCTCCACCCGCTCGGGATCGATGGCCGATTTGAGAAACTCGTCGAGCTTGCCGGCGGGGAAGCCCGGATAGTTCTCGACCTCGGTCGTCAGGTTGAGTTGCCCCAGCGGCAGCGTCCCGGCCATGCGGTTGGGCTCGTTGACCGCCCCCTCGAAGACCAGCGGATTCAAATTCGCGCGGGCGGCATAAATCGCTGCGGACCAGCCGGCGGGGCCGGAGCCAATGATGACGACGTGTTCGGGCACTTGCTTCCTCACGTAGGACAGGTTTTCAACCTGTCCAAAAAATGGATTTGTAGGACAGGTTTTCAAGCTGTCCAGCAACGGGATTGAATCGTATGCATGGGATTATAAGGCGACCGCTGCGGCAGTAAATCCGCGAGGGACCGGACAGGAAAATGGGGGACAGGAAGATACGGGCAGAAAAATGGGGGGCAGAAAGATGAGCAGCGTCGTGTTCCTAATTTCCCAAGAATCCTTTGGCCATTTTTCTGCCCTCCATGTTTCTGCCCTCCTTCCGGTTTTCCGTAGCCTACTTCGCCCGGTTGAACAGCGCCAGGGCATTAGCGGTCGTCTGGACCGCCAATTCGGCCAACGGCACCCCCCGCTCGCGGGCCAGACACTCCGCCGTATGCACTACGCGGGCAGGCTCATTGGGCCGCTTGCCGCGGAACGGCTCGGGTGACAGGTAGGGCGAATCGGTCTCCATCAGCAGCCGCTCCGCGGGAATCGTCCGGGCCGCGGCACGCAGGTCGTCCGATTTCTTGAACGTTACCATCCCCGCGAAGCTGATGCAGAGTCCCAGCGCCAGGAACTCCGCCGCCTGCTCGGACGTGCCGGTAAACGAGTGCATCACGCCGGCCAGCTCGCCGCGCTTGCGCGCCTCGCGGAGCATGGCCAGAATCTCGTCGCTACTTTCCCGCTGGTGGATGACCAGCGGCAGCCCCGTCTCTTGCGACAGGCGGATGTGCCGATCGAAATAGTCCTGCTGGTCCGCCAGCGGCGTGTCCTTCCAGTACAAATCGAGCCCGGTCTCGCCGAGCGCGACAACCTCGGGCGACTGCGCCAGCCGCACGATCTGGTCCCAATCTGCTGCTTGCGCCTCGGAAACGTGATTGGGATGAATGCCGGCGGAAGCGAATACGCCGGCGTGGGCAGCCGCCAGATCGATGCACGCCCGCGTCGATGCGACTTCAGTGCCGACCGACAGAATTCGCGTCACGCCGGCCCGCGCAGCTCGGTCGATGACCTCGGCGGCATTAGCCAGAAGGTGCTCGTCGGCAAGGTGGGCGTGGGTGTCGAAGAAGATTGCGGATTGTGGATTGCGGATTGCGGATTGTCCGGACATCGTCTGCCATGCCTCCAATCCGCAATCCGCAATCCGCAATCTGCAATCAGGCCGCCGCCGGTTCCCCCGCCGCTTCCTGAAGGTTTTCCAGGTGCCCCTTGGCCTCGCCCAGCGCCTCGCGGGCCGCCGCCTGGGCGTAAGGGGCGGTGGCCAGCAGGCCGGCGATCTTCTCGATCATGGCGATCGTCTTCTCCTGCCGCTCGATGGTCTTGTGCAGCAGGAACTTCACCGACAGGTCGTTGTACCCGGTGAAATTCATCGGGAATTCGCCCCGATCGACCAGCCCGCCGTTGTCGAGAATCAGCGTGGCGATCCGGTCCACCGTCCGCTTCTGATCCTCCACCATCTGGCGGATGACGGCGGCAATCTTGGGACTGGACTCTAGCCGGTCGGCGCCGGCGTAGCTCAAGTACAGCGGCAGCGATCGCTCGTGCAGCACCACGAGGCGGTTCAGCAGTTCGTTCGTGGAATAGGAGTTCATCGCGCGTCCGAGATTCAGCGACAGGATCGGGAGTTCATCCGGCAGCCCTAGGAAAACAAATAACGAGCCGCCGCGTGAGCCATGTTCGAGAGCCCGTTCCAGTTGACGATCAGGACCGCGGTGGGGAGCGTAATCAGCCACAAGAATGCGCCGGCCAGCGAAACGTCCGACCAGGCCAGCGGCAGCCGCTCGGCCGGCTCTTCGTCGATCGTCATCACCTTCACCACGCGGAGGTAATAGAACAGGCTCACGGCCGTATTCAGGCCGCCGACCACGAGCGTGAGCAGCAGGTAACCGCCCGGTTGGCCGGCATTCTGAACGGTCAGCCACGCTTGCGCGAGCGCCAAGAAGGCCGCAAATTTGCCGACGAATCCCGCCAGCGGCGGCAGGCCGATCAGGCTGAACAGGATGATCGAGAAGCAGATTACCGTCAGCGGAGCGCGGCGGAACAGCCCGGCGTAATCGGAAATCTCCTCGCTCCGCATGGCATTGCGGAGGAAGGCGACGACCGCGAACGCTCCCAGGTTCATGAACAGATAGACGGCAATGTATATCGCCAGCGCGGCGACTGCCGCCTGGGCTCCCGCCGTGTCGATGCCGACCAGCGCCACGGCCGCCGCCACCGGCATCATCATGTAGCCGGCATGTGCGATGGTGGAGTACGCCAGCAGCCGCTTAATGTTGTTCTGGCCGTAAGCCGCCAGATTGCCGAACGTGCAGGTGATGATGGCGAAGAAGGCGATCAGCTTGGCGGCGAAGGAGCGGACCGGGGCCAGTGCGTCCTGAGGCGTTTTGGCGCTAGCGCCAGGTTCATCGGCCGCAGGTTCCTGAGCCGTCGCGACAAGCGCCACAAACTCAAGGCGAGCGGGGGGCGTCAGCCCCCTGATTGTCGCGTCGCCATCAGGGGGCTGACGCCCCCCGCTCGCCTGCTCAATTGCCGCCATCGTCCGCGCGCCCGGCTCAACGCCTTCCGGCGAGATGCTGCTGATCCCCAGCACAACGCGGAGGAGCAGCCCCAGTGCCGCCGCCTTCGAGGCCACGCTCAAGAACGCGTTCACCTCGGCCGTCGCTCCCTCGAACACGTCCGGGCACCAGAAATGGAACGGCACTGCCGACAGCTTGAACGCCAGCCCCACGCCGATGGTCAGGGCGGCAAACGCCAGCACCAGCACTTCGGCACCTTCCATGTGTGGCAGCTTTTCGGCCAGCCGCACGGCAATCGTCGGCAGGTGGGCCGTGTTCAGCAGTCCGGCGAGCAGGCTGATGCCGTAGAGCATCACGCCGGCAGTCCCCGCGCCGTAGATCGAGTATTTGAGCGCCGCCTCGCTGGCTTTGCGCTTCCCTTTCATCAGACCTGCCAGGACGTACGACGGCACGCTGGCCATTTCGACCGCCAGGAAGACCATCAGCAAGTGGTTGGCGGTGGCCATCAGGCACATGCCGAGCGTCGCACCGAGCACCAGTGTGTAGACGTCGGTCGCGCTCTCGCGGTCGGGAATGCCGCTGATCCGCGTGAAGACGACAAACAGCACCACAAACAACAGCAGCACGCTGCGGAGATAGACCGAGAACGTATCGTAAACGAGCATGCCGGTGAAGATTTCCATCCGCGTGACCGCGCCCGCCGCCGTCGCTCCCTCGGCATTCACGATTGCCGTCAGACTGCTCCAGGGAGCGGCGAAATAGAGCGCCAGCAGCGATCCGGCCAGGGCGATGTATCCCGCGTGAAAACGATCGCCGCCGCGGAACAGCCGCACCAGCAGCATGAACAGGACGGTGCCGCAGAGGATCAATTCGGGGAGGAAGGCCCACAGGCTGGAGTCGCGCGTGGGGGCCGAGAAGATGCCCCCGGCGGGGCTTCCCTTGGTGTCCACGATCAACTGGCTGACTAAGTCGTGCAGGTTCATGTTGGGGAAATGACCAATGACCAAATCCCAATGACCAATGGGCTGCTGGTCATCGGTGTTTGACATGGGTCATTGGTGCTTGGTCATTGGTCATTCAGTTTGGCGACCGCGGGTGGGGCTGGCAGTGACGCCTGTGTCACCGCCGTCTGGCCGGCCCGGCGCTTCTCTTCTTCGATGTCGAGGAGCGGCTGCTTGACCTCCTGCGTCCAGACGGTGAGGTCGTTCACTTGCCGCTCGACCGTCTTGTCCATGTACTTGAGGACTGTGTGGTACGGCGCCACGCCGAAGGCAATTGCAAAGAACAAGAGCACGATGCCGATGGCGTTCTCACGGGCATTGGACGGCGTGAGGTGATCGCCGTGCGGACCTTTGTATTCCGCTCCCAGGTAGACCCGCTGAATGGTCCACAGGATGTATGCCGCCGTGAGCACCACCACCGCCGCGGAAATCACCGCCAGCAGGATGTTGTACTTCCAAACGGAGAGCACGACGAACACTTCGCCCGGGAAGCCGCACAATCCCGGCAGGCCCAGTGCCGCGAAGAAAATCCCGATCGATAGGGCGGTGTACACCGGCATTTTGCCGAACAGGCCGCCGAACTCGTCCAGGTTGCGGTGATGCACCCGGTCGTAGAGGACGCCGACCATGAAGAACATGCCGGCCGAGCTGATGCCGTGGCCGATCATCTGGAACATGGCCCCCTGGATCCCCATGTTCCAGTAGTCGGGGTTGTAGGCGGTGTCTTTCATCGCCGACCAGACGCCGAGGCCCAGCACGACGTAGCCCATGTGGCTGACCGAGCTGTAGGCCACCAGCCGCTTGAAATCTTTCTGTGCCAAGGCCGCGAAGGCACCGTAGACCATGCTGACGACGCCGATGGCGCACACGACGTACGCCAGGTCGAAGCCGCCGTGCGGGCAGATCGGATAGCAAATGCGGATGATGCCGTAGCCACCCATTTTGAGGAGCACGCCGGCCAGGATCATCGAGATCGGCGTGGGGGCTTCGACGTGGGCGTCGGGGAGCCACGTGTGCAGCGGCACGCTCGGCACCTTGATCGCAAAGCCGATGAACAAGAGGACGAACGCCCACCACTGCATGCCCTGGCCCAGGAACAAGCGCGGCGAACCATCCGCTTTCGTTCCAAAGGCGTCGAACTGCGTCGTGTGCTGGCCGATCTGCTGGAGGGCCAGGATGTTGAAGGTGTGCAGGGGGGCAACATTGGCTTGCCCGGCTTCCCTTGCCTGCACCCCTGCTTCGGCTTTCTCCAACACTTCGGCGCTCAACTGGCAGCGAGCTAGATGGTCCTTTAGCGCCGGGTCGGTAAGGTCGCTGGCGAAGTAGAGCATCAGGATGGCGATCAGCATCAGCACCGAGCCGAGCAGGGTATAGAGGAAGAACTTGATGGCCGCGTATTCCTTCCGCGGGCCGCCCCAAACGCCAATGAGAAAATACATCGGCAGGAGCATCACTTCCCAGAAGACGTAGAACAGGAAGAAGTCGAGCGCCAGAAAGACTCCCAGCATGCCCGTTTCCAAAAGCAAGAACAGGATGCAGTACCCCTTGACGTACTTGGTGATCGACCAGCTTGCTCCCATGGCGAGCAGGCTCACCAGTGCCGTCAGCATCACCAGCGGGAAGCTGATGCCGTCCACGCCCATGTAGTATTCGATGTCGAACGACGGGATCCAGTCCTCCTGGAAGACGCTTTGCATCGTTCCGTCGGACGTGTCGAACTTCGTCGGCGCGTCGCTGAAAAATGCGTAGACGCATAGCACCAGGACCAGTGCCGTCGCGGCCAGCGTCACCCAGCGGATGACATCCACCTTGTCCGACGGGATGAAGGCGATCAGCAGTGCCGCCAGCGCCGGCAGAAAGACAATCAAGCTGAGGATGGCAACGGAAGTATCCATGACGTTCGGAAATTCTCAAAGTTTCAGGACTCAAACCACCACTCACCACTCACCACTCACCGCCCCGACGCCAAGGCGGGGAGCAGGAAAATGTAAATGAACACAAACACGCCGATCGCCCCCAGGACGATGAACATGGCGTACTGCCGAATGCGGCCGGTCTGAATCGCCCGCAGGGACAGGCCGGTCGAATAGGTCCAGCCGGCCAGCAGGTTGGCGGCGAAATCGACGATCCCTCGATCGACGATCAGGTCCCACTTGCGGCCGATCCACACGGTCACCGCCGCAATCAAGTCAATCAGCCCGTCGATCCACCGCTTGTCGATGCCCGACACAAAGCGGCTGATGACGTGCGTCGGCTTCACGAAAACAAAGTCGTACAGCTCGTCGAAGTACCATTTATTCCACAGCAGGTTGTAGAGCGGGCCAAACTGGCGGCGGACCTCGGCCGGATTCAAGTAGCCGAGGAAGTACATCAGCGAGGCGAGCGTGATGCCGAACAGCCAGGTGCCGGTGGCCAGCAGCGTGACCGGGCGGACGATATTCTCGGCGTGGCTTGCCAGCTCGCTCGGCCACTTCCAGGCCATCCAACTGGCCGCGACGCTCCCCAGCGTGCTTTCGGGCCGCGAATCTTCCAAGAGCTGCGCGAGGGTGAGATTGCTGAGACGATTGCCGGCGATTTGAATGTTTTCAATTCTTTCGCGCCCAGTTGCCTGGACCAACCAACCGGCGAGGATCGTCACCACCAGCATCGTCACCACCCACCCGGGCGTCAGGGTCAACGTCGGGCCGTGGTGGGCGTGGTGAGTGGTGAGTGGTGAGTGGTGAGTGGTAGCGTGCGCGTCGTGGGCATGTTCTGGCTCGTGGCCACTGGCTCCCGGCTCCTGACCCCTGGCTCCTGACTTGAACCAGCCGTCTGTCCATCCCTTGGCGATAAAGAACGCCCCGGCAAACAGGGCATACCCGATCATCGTCCAGTCCCAGGCCACCGCGATCGCAAACACCGCCAGGATCACCAGCGGCATATACATCGACGGCGGCGATTCGTGGGCGTGGTCGTAACGATCCTGGTCGCGCGGCTTGCCGACGAAGGTCAAATACCACAGGCGGAACATGTAGAACGCGGTCATCGCCGCGCCGCCGGCAGCGACCGCGAAGAAAATGGCCGCATACGGACTGCCGCTTTGCAGGCTGAATAGGTAACCCTGCTCGAGGATGTGGTCCTTCGAGTAATACCCGGAAAAGCCGATCAGAAAGGGCACGCCGACGCCGGCAATCGCCAGGCAGCCGATGAGCATCGTAATGGCCGTCACCGGCATTTTCTTGAGCAGCCCACCCATGTGCCGCATGTCGTTGGTGTGTACGGCGTGGATCACCGAGCCGGAGCACATGAACAGCAGGCTCTTGAAGAAGGCGTGCGTAATCAGGTGCATCATGCCGGCCGCCCAGCCCCCCAGGCCGATCGAGAGCATCATGTAGCCGAGCTGGCTGACCGTGGAGTAGGCCAGCACCCGCTTGATATCGACCGCGGTCAGGGCGATCGAAGCGGCTAAAAAAAGCGTGATCGCGCCGACGATGGCAATCACCAAGAGCACTTCGGGCACAAAAAACGGATAGAACCGGCCGGCCAGGTAAACGCCGGCGGCCACCATCGTTGCTGAGTGAACGAGCGCCGAGACCGGCGTCGGCCCTTCCATCGCATCGGGAAGCCAGACGTGCAGCGGAAACTGCGCGCTTTTGCCGACGCAGCCGCAGAAGATGCCAATGCCGCCTACAACCAGGAGCCAGTAACCCGCCCCGTCCATCTGCCACTGCCGCGACTGCGACGCAATTTCCGACCTGGCCGCGTCGATGCCGCCGGGAAAGCGGTACTCATCGATGATCGTCGCGACTTTCTCCGGCGAACCGGCGATCGCCATTCCGGCCGGCGGAACGACCTTGAAGGTCTCGTTTCCGGCAGCGTCGGCGACGGCCACGCGGGTTACTTCGTCAAACAGGCTGACGACCTGGTAAGGCTCTTCGCCGTCAGCATTCTCGACCGTGTAGTGGCCGAACGAAAACGTGCCGACGCTGGACCAGATGGCCATCAGGCCGATGATCATGCCAAAATCGCCGACGCGATTGACGATGAACGCCTTGTTGCCGGCGTCTGTGGCGGTTTTGCGCTCGATGTAAAAGCCGATCAGGAAGTAGGAGCAGATGCCGACCAGCTCCCAGAAGACGAACACCATGGCGATGTTCCCCGCCAGGACCAGCCCGAGCATGCTGAAGCAGAACAGCGACAGGTACTGGAAGAACCGGGGATAGCGGCCGGGGCGGTGCAGCTCTTCGCCGCCTGCAAGCGTCACCTCGTGGTCGGTGATGTCGTGCAGCTCATCGTGCATGTAGCCGGTGGCGTAGATATGGATCAGCGTGGCGATCAGCGTCACCATGCAGAACATGCACACGGTCAGCGAGTCGATGTAATAGCTGATGTTCAGCCGCAGGTCGCCGAATTTCCCCAGGGCGTAATACTCGCCCGCATAGGGGCCGCGCTGGGACTCGGCGGCAGTTGACTCGGCTGTCTCGGGATGCACGCTCTTCGTCTCGGCCTTGAGCAGGTGAGCGACGAACGACGTTCCGGCCGGCGCTCGCCAGTCGGCTCCCGTCTTGTGCTCGCCCGACTCGGCCTTTTCTTTCTCGTGATGGTCCCCCTGGCCGTGGTCATCCGCTTCGTGGTGCCCGGCGTCTGCATGATGGTGATGCGGAGCGGGGGGCCAGTTGCTTCCCAGCCAGACGAACAGCGACACGAACGACAGCAGGCAGGCCCCGCCGATCGCCGCGATGGCGACGTGCCCTGCCGAGCGCCCCAGCCACTTGGCAAAAACCAAGATCACCGCAAACGAAAGCAGCGGCAAAACCACGGCCCAGCCGAGCAGCGTCGATAGAAAAGGTCCAGGATCCATCAGCCTTTGAGCTCGTCGGCGTGATCGACGTCGATCGTGGTGTGGTTGTTGTAAAAGTTCAGCGCGATCGCCAGGGCCACGGCCGCTTCCGCCGCCGCCAGGACGATGACGAACAGGGCCATCAGCTCGCCGTCAATGCCGAGCGATTCCTTTCGCAGGAACTTGCTGCCAAAAGCGACGAAGTTGAGGTTCGCGCCGTTGAGGACCAGCTCGATCCCCATCAGCACCCCCAGCGCGTTCCGCTTGGTGGCCATGCAGACCGCGCCGGTGACAAACAGCACGGCCCCCACGGCCAGGTAGTGCGAAACGGTGATGGTGTCGAAAAACGGATTCATGTCGCCCGCAGGGCCTTTATTCCATCTGGGACCAGACGGTCGGCTGCTTGCCGGTCGTCATCAGCACGATCAGGACAATCACGGGGACGATAGCCAGGACCAGGTACACGGCGGCAATCACGGTGTCACTGACGTTGACATTCAAATTGGCATTGGCCAGCATGGCGGCCTGGACGATCGGAATAGCGATCAGCCCCAGCACGGCCCAGCTTTGCCAGTTGTAAACGACCAGGAGCAAAAGCAGATTGAGCAAAAATGCGATCCCCATCACGGGCAGAAACCAGTCGGGCGAGCCGGCGACGACGCTCGAAAGCCAGTGCCAGCCGGTTGCCAGGGCGCCGGCCCCTTCGGCAGGAACTTCTTTCGCAGGAACCAGCCACAAGGCGAAGCAGAGGAGCATCAGCAGGAAATTGATGACCATCCCCTTGATGAGCCCGACCTTGACGAAAAAGCCCATCTTGCGATTGGCCAAGCGCTCGCGCTCGGCCAGCGACCGGGCAGGTTGCAAACCTGCCCCCCGGCGCTTGGTGCGGGCCATGTAGCCCGCGCCGATCAGCACCACGAGCAGATGCATCGAGATGATCACGAACGGCAGCAAGTAGCCCGACATGCCCCGCTTGAGGACCTCGTCCGTTGCGTCGAGCTTGTCCACGCGGATGCTGGTCAGCGCCATGCCGATCGGCGTTGTTGTTTTGGAGTCGATCATGGCGACGGCGGCCTGGTCGGCTTCGGTCATGGGCGTGTTCCAGTCGCCGACGCTGAAGGCGACTCGCAGCAGCATGATCAACAACGCTCCGCCGACGACGCCGCCCAAGATCCAGTCGCCGGCACTCGTCTGCATCGAGATGAACCGCGCCTGGGCCGTGAGCATCACGCCGAAGACGAGCAGCACCAGCGTGCCGCCGACGTAGATCAACAGTTGCATCGCGCCGACGAACTCCGCCCCGGCCAGGAAGAACAGGCCCGAGGTCGCGCCCAGCGACAGCGTCAAATAGAACGCCATCCGCACGATGTTGCTCGTCGCCAAAACGGCAATCGCAAAGCCGCACGCCAGCAGCGCGTACAACAGAAACAACGTCGAGTGCGGGTTGATCGCGGCCAGCGGCATCATGGCTGCACCTCCATGTGGCCGCTGCTGCCAGCAGCGATATTTTCCGACGCTTCGACGCTGGCAGCGTCGCCCACGCGAGCAACCTTTTCTGCCGGCTCAGTCTTTTCCTTAGCTTCCGCCGGTTTTTCCGGTTCGGCCTTGGCTGGAACTGCCGCGTCTTCCATCAGCACCCATGCTTCGCGGACCTGCTCGGGGCGATAACGCCGCAGTGGGGCAATGTCATTGAAGAACGGCAGTCCCGACAACTTCCATGCGATTGCCCCCAGAAAACAGGCTGCCGCCAGCGGCACGCAGTACTTCAAGCAGGTCGTGAGCACCTGGTCGATCCTTAGCCGCGGCAGCGTCCAGCGGACCCACATCATGAACGTCACGCCGATGACCGCCTTGAAGATCAGGTTGGCACAGCCGGCGACGTTGGCGAGGTAGCCCGTCACCCGCCAGGCTGTTTCCCCTTGCTCGTAAGCCCACGCGAAACCGGTAACTGTCGGCAGAATTTGCGTGAAAATCGGCACCGGCCCGTTCCACCCGCCGAAGAACAGGATCGCGGCCAGCGCGGCCACCAAAAACATCGACCCGTATTCGGCCATGAAGAAGAAGCTCCATCGCAGGCCCGAATACTCGGTGTGAAAGCCGGCCACCAGTTCGCTCTCCGCTTCGGCCAGGTCGAACGGCGCCCGGTTCACGCTGGCAATGCCGCAGGTGAAGTAGACCCAGAAGACGGCGAACATGAACGGATCGTGGAGGATGCCCCAGTTGGTAAACCAGCCGGACTGCATCTCCCCCAGCGTGCTCAGGTTCATCGTGCCGTAGACCAGCACCGGGACCACGATGCACAGCCCCATCGGCACTTCGTAGCTGACGACTTGCGCCGCTTCCCGCATGCCGCCAAACAGCGACCACTTGGAACCGGACGCGTAGCCGGCCAATATCACGCCGAATATTTCCAGCCCCACGACGGCGATGATGAAGAACACGCCGACGTTGATGTCCACCGCCGCCCAGTTATTGGAGAATGGCAGGGCGATAAAGGCCGTGTAACTGGCCGCGAAGCTGATATACGGGGCCAGCTTGAACAGCAGCTTGTCGGCATCCTTGGGAGTAATGTCTTCCTTGGTGATCAGCTTCAAGCCGTCGGCCAGCGTTTGCAGCCAGCCGAACTTGCCGCCGACGCGTGTCGGCCCCAAGCGGTCTTGGATGCGGCCGGCGACTTTCCGCTCCAGCCAGATGAAAAACAGGGCCCCGACCGCGACCACGTGGATGATCAGGATCGCATGGATCAGCGCAGCGAGGATAAAACCCAGCCAGGAATCGGGGCCGCCGTCAAATCCGACGAGGCCTGCCGCCCAATCGGGGATGATGTCGTTAAGGAACTTTCCCACAGGTGCTTACCTTGCCCTCGCGACTTTCCTGCAGTCGGGCGAATGGGTGACGGAAAGCCAATCCACAGCACAATTTCCGTCCGTCTGCGGAACGAGCGCGACCCATCGTGCGTCCGCTCGTCCCTGGTCGCCTGGAAAGATTGTGAAATATGGCACAAGGGGGTAAGTTCAGACAAGTACCCCCGGCAGGGAAAATGGCGGCTCGGTTGCCCGCTTGCAAGCTCAGCCAATCAACTCCCGAACAACGTTGCCATGCACGTCGGTCAGGCGGAAGTCGCGGCCGGCGTAGCGGTAGGTGAGGCGGGTGTGGTCGAAGCCGAGAAGGTGCAGCATCGTGGCGTGCAGGTCGTGGACGTGGACCGGCTTGTCCACGGAGGCGAAGCCGAACTCGTCGGTCGCGCCGTAGGCCTGGCCGCCGCGAATGGCGCCGCCGGCCAGCCAGCAGGTAAAGCCGTAGTGGTTGTGGTCCCGGCCGCTCAAGGCCGGGAATTCGGCGACCGGCGTGCGGCCGAATTCCCCTCCCCAGAGGATCAGGGTCGAGTCGAAGAGGCCGCGCTGTTTGAGGTCCGCCATGAAGGCGGCGATCGGGCCGTCCCACCCCGTGGCCAGGTCACGGTGCTGCTTTTCGAGGTTGTCGTGGTTGTCCCACGGCTGTCCAGCCCCGCTCCACACCTGGATGAACCGCACGCCGCGCTCGATGAGCCGCCGCGTGATGAGCAGCTCGCGGCCATGAATGCCGCTGCCGTAGGCATCGCGCGTGGCCTGCGTTTCGCGGGCCAGGTCGAAGGCGTCGGCCGCTTCGGACTGCATCCGGTACGCCAGCTCGAACGATTGGATGCGAGCCTCGAGGAGCGGGTCGCTGTTTCGCGACTGCGCGTGCCTTTCGTTCAGGGTGCGGACCAGATCGAGCTGCTTCCGCTGATCGGCCAGCGATAGTTTGCTGCTCTTGATGTTGGCGATCAGCTTGTCCAGGTCCTGATGCTGCGTGTCGAGGTACGTCCCTTGATAGGCTCCGGGAAGAAAGGCGCTCCGCCAGTTCTGCGTGGCGACGATCGGATAGCCGCCGCTGCACATGACGACGAAGCCGGGCAGGTTCTGGTTCTCGGTCCCCAGGCCGTAGTTCACCCAGGCCCCCATGCTCGGCCGCGGCAATCGGCCGTCGCCGCAGTTCATCAGCATCAGCGACGGCTCGTGGTTGGGAACCTGCGCCACCATCGAGCGGATGACGGCCATGTCGTCGATGTGCGCGGCCGTCTTGGCAAACAGCTCGCTCACCTCCAGCCCGCACTGGCCGCGCTTCTCGAACTTGAAGGGCGAGCGCATGGCGTGTCCCGTCTTGCGCTCGGTGCGGAGGCTCGAGGGGATTTCCTTGCCGTGATTCGCATCGAGTGCCGGCTTGGGATCGAACGTATCGACGTGGCTCGGCCCGCCGTTCATGAAGAGGTGAACGACGTGCCTGGCCTTGGCGGCAAAGTGGGGCGGCTTGGGAGCAGGCGGATTGGGCGCCGCGTGGTCGCGGCGGTTAACCCCGGCGACCACGCCGGGCTCCTCGGCCAGCAGCCCCGCGTCTCCCATGACCCCCGCCAGCCCAATCATCCCCAGCCCCATGCCGGTGCGGGCGAGCATGTCGCGACGGGAGAGGCAGCAGTTGGCAGTCGCGGCGTTGGAACGGTTCATACGGTGATTATAACCTCAACCGGTACGTGGTACTGTGTACCCCGTACTCTGTATGCACCGAGAAGTGACACCACGATGATCCACACCTATGGGCTAAAGCGCGCCTGGTAGATTCGCTCCCGACGCTCCACGGTTTGGCGGAAGTAATGCGGCTCCCAGACAATCCAGGCAATCGCCACGATCAGCAGCGATAACACGGCCGCTACCAGCCACGCGGCAATCCTGGCCCGACGCCGGTACGCAATGCGGCAGCGACCGCGAGCAGTATGAAATCGCACCAAATGGGCGCACGCAAAGGGGAGAGGAGTCAACCAAGCGACCCCCAGCACCGCAGCGCGAAACGCCCGCTGGGCCAATTCCTCACGCTCGCTCAACGGAAGGTCGTAGCGCCGCTGGCGTGCAGCGGCATTCGGCTCTTCGGGTGGGAGCACCGCTTGCCCGGCCAGGCTCAACTCCCAACAACCGGTATCACGCCATTCATCAAACGATACCTTGGCTGCCAGGACCGAGCGGGCTTCTTCATGCCGCGGCACTGGGACGTTGAGACGTATGCCGCCGATGGCGTTGGTGAAGTGCCACGCCGTGAGCACCGTGAACTCCTTTTCCAGAAATGCAGGAATTCCTTCGTGGGCGAGCCGCAGCCGGGCGATCTGGGCCTGCATGGGGTCCCAGTACGTGGCGACGGTAATCAGGTCGCGTTCGGTCGTGCTCATACGCCCAAAATCGACGATGCCGAGTCCTGGAGCCAGAGTGATCCGCTGTGAGAGGTCACCCCTCTCCTCACCATCAATCTGGTCCCATTATTCTGCTCAAATCATTCTGCACTTTCGCCCTCACCTTAACCTCCCGAGCACCGCATGCCTACCTTCCGCATCTGCGTCTTTCCCGGCGACGGCATTGGCCCCGAAGTGACCCGCGAGGCAGTCCGCGCCCTGGAAGCGGTTGCGCCACTGGAGAATGGGCTCGTCTGGGACTTCACCGAGGTCGATTGGGGGGTCGAGCGCTGGCGGCGGACGGGCAAACCGGTGCCCGACGATTTTCTCGATTTCCTGCGGCCCTTCGATGCCATCCTGCTCGGCGCGGTCGGCTGGCCGGCGGAAATGCCGGATCACGTGGCGCTAGCGCCGCTAGTGCAAATCCGCCAGGCCTTCGATCAATACGCCTGTCTGCGCCCGGCAAAGCTTTATCCCGGCGTGCGGAGCTACCTGGCGGACAAAGGCCCGGAGCAGATCGACTTCGTCGTCCTCCGCGAGAACTCCGAAGGGGAATACGTCGATAACGGCGGCCGGATGAAACGCGGCACCCCCGACGAGTTGGCTGTGCAGACGGCCGTCCACACCCGCCGCGGCATTGAGCGCATCCTCCGCTACGGTTTCGAGCTGGCGCGCAAGCGCCGCCGCAAGCTGACGATGGCGACGAAGTCCAACGCCCAGCGGTATGCCTACGTCCTGTGGGACGACATCCTGGCCGAGCTGGCCCCGCACTATGCCGACGTCGAATCCCAGCGGCAACACTGCGACGCCCTGGTGATGAACCTCGTCCGCTGGCCAGAGAAGTTCGACGTGATCGTGGCCTCTAATTTATTCGGCGACCTTCTCACCGACCTGGGGGGCGTGCTGGCCGGCGGCCTCGGCCTGGCCCCCAGCACCAACACCAACCCTGAGCGAAATTTTCCGTCCATGTTTGAGCCGGTTCACGGCAGTGCGCCCGACATTGCCGGCCGCGGCATCGCCAACCCGATCGCGGCGATCCTGAGTGCCGCCATGCTGTGCGATCATCTGGAATTGCCGACTGCTGCGGCAGGGATTCGCGCGGCGGTGGAGCAAACCCTCGCCACCGGCCACAAGACGGCCGATTTGGGGGGGAAGCTGACGACGAGCCAGATGGGGGACGCGGTGGTGAAGGAAATCGGAGGGTAGGGAACGCTGATCTTCGCTAATCACCGCTAATTCGTGTTGATTATCTGCAGGCCCGTAGGGCCGCCCTCGGTTCGCGGGGCAACCCATGATCACTCGCCCTGAAACGGCATTGAAATCGGAAATCCGCCTCGGAATCGGATCGCCCTTCGCTGGTGCAAATGGGCGAACTGGGGGCGGTAGGTTCTCACCCGGGCCGAAAAAATGGCGATTTTTTTCGCCAAGATGCAATAAACGGCCCCGGTCAGGCGTCTAACCTAGTGGACAGTCGTGCGCATTGTTGGCCGGGGTAAGACCTGCCGTCGGCGGGGTAGTGTTGCGCGCCGCCTGTCCCCGGTCGGACCAGTGCCGGCCGCGATGTTCTTTGAAAATTCGTCTCGAGACCAAAGGCCAGACCGACGGCGGACACGCCGCTGAGCAGGCCGGCACCCCCCCGAATGGGTTATTGCATTCAGACATTCTGTCTGAAGTGACTTGCGGCAATTCGCCCCCGCGCCACGCTTTCGCAAGTCGTTAGTGAACAGGTGCTTACGACTCCGGGGCGACGAGGGACGCGACGTAAGTCGCCGAATCGATACCCCCCCTAGGGTATTGCGTGGGGAGCCAGGGGCGGGCACAAGCGCTCTCGGCCGGACGCCAATCAGGGGGCTGACGCCCCCCGCTCGCCGGACTCGGGCTGACGCCCCCCGCTCGCCGGATCGTCAGTCCTGCGTCAGCACGTCGTCGTCATCATCGGTGTCGCTCAGCGTGTCGGTTCCCGGTCCGCCGACTACGTGATCGGCGTCATCGCCGCCGTCGAGGATGTCATCGCCGTCGCCGCCATTGAGGTAGTCCAGGCCGATGCCGCCGACGATGGTGTCGTTGCCCGCATTGCCGTAGAGATGATCGTCCCCGTCCCCGCCGTCGATCGTATCGTCGCCGTCGTCGCCGTTGACCACGTCGTTGCCCGCGTTGCCGAAGATCAGGTCGTTCCCCAGCCCGCCGTAGAGCCAGTCGTTTCCGTCCCCTCCCTGAAGATGGTCGTTCCCATCGCCGCCGCGGAGCACATCATTCCCTGCTCCGCCCGACAATTCGTCGTCGCCGCTGCCGCCGATGAGCAGATCGTCGTCGTCTCCCCCAAACAGGTCGTCGGCCCCTTCGCCGCCGTCAAGGTGATCCGCGCCGGCCTCGCCGCGGAGTATGTCGTCACCTGCGCCGCCGTTGATGTAGTCGTCCCCCAGTCCGCCGTTGAGCTCGTCGTCGCCGGCATTGCCGTAGACGTGGTCATTGCCGCTCTCGGCAAAAATCGTGTCGTTCCCGTCGCCGCCGTTGATCACGTCGTTGCCGCTGCCGCCGTAGATGATGTCATCCCCGGCGTCGCCGAAGATCCAGTCGTCGCCGTCCAGGCCGGAGAGGAAATCGTTGCCAGCGCCGCCGCGGAGCTGGTCGTTGCCGACGTTGCCGTGCAGTCCGTCGTTGCCGGCGCCGCCGACCAACAGGTCGTCCCCTTCGCCGCCGTCGAGCTGGTCGTTGCCGGCGTCGCCGTGCAGCACGTCGTTTCCAGCGTCGCCGAAGAGCCGATCGTCGCCGGTTCCGCCGCTGACAAGATCGTTGTCGTTGCCGCCGGAGATGACGTCGTTATCCTGCGCTCCATCGAGGTGGTCCCGCCCGTCGCCGCCGTAGATGGTGTCGTTGCCGCGGCCGCCGTTGGCGTAATCGTTCCCCGCTCCGCCGTCGATCCAGTCGGCTCCGTCGTTGCCGAACAGAGCGTCGTTGCCTTCGCCGCCGATGATATAGTCGTCCCCGTCATGGCCGTTGATCCGGTCGTCACCAGCGCCGCCGTCGAGAAAATCGTCGCCCGCCAGGCCGTTGATGTAGTCGTTTCCTTCATCGCCGTACAGAAAGTCGGCGCCGCGGCTGCCGATGATCGTGTCGTTGCCGAGGCCCCCGTGGATCGTCGCGCTGCGGGCGCCGGCCTGGATGACGTCGTCGCCATCGCCGCCGTCGATCGTCGCTGCGACGTTGAGGGCTCTAATGCCCCGCCCGCGGGGGCTGAGATTGATGGTGTCGTTCCCCCCCAGCCCGGCGATGTAGATGGAGTGGACCTGCGAGGCGCTGAAGGATTGCTCGAAACCGGCGATCCTGATCCGCGAGCCGGAGAGGCCGACGTGAATCTGGTCGCCCCCCTCGGTGCCGATGATTTGCAGCTCGTTGCCGATGAGCGTGGCCGTGATGGAGGCCAGGACGCGGCGGCATTCCAGTTGCTCGACGACCAGTTGGCGGTGGCGGACCTGCGCGGAAGCGCGGCGGTGGCGAGCCATCGGTTGAGTTCCTCCGTGAACGAACATGTGCGACAGACGCCGATGAAATTAGCGCCGATTTCCTGCGGACCTTGGATGAGGGGCGGGATTGTGCGCAAAAGTGAGCACCGGGGAAATGGCAATTCGGCCGCCGCCCGTGCTAGCAAGGTCGGCCGCCGGCTATTTGCCTGCTTCCTGCGGCCAGCGATAGACGACCCAGTAAATCGCCCCCACCAGCAGTGCCCCTCCCAGAATATTCCCCAGCGTTACCGGCAGCAGGTTGCCCAGCAGAAAGCGCTCCCAGGTGATGCCGTCGAATTCGGCCGGCGACAATCCGGCCTTGGTCCAAAACGAATCGCCCGCCTGCGACTTCACAAGGAGCGCCACAGGAATGAAATAAAGATTTGCAATCGAGTGCTCAAAGCCAGCGGCCACGAAGGCGGCGATCGGCGGCACGACGGCGAAGATCTTGTCCACCGTCGAGCGGGCGCTGTAGCTGAGCCAGACCGCCAGGCAGACCAAGGCGTTGCACGCCACGCCGAGGGCCACAGCCTGCACGAAATCCAGCGAGCACTTGGCGGCGGCAATCTGGAGCATCGTCTTGCCCACCAGGCCGCCCCCGAACTCATGATGACGGGCCAGCACCATCAAGACGGCCGTCAGTCCTGCGCCGATGACATTGCCCAGGAAGACGACGAACCAGTTGCGGAGCAGCTCCAGCGTGCTGATGCGACGGCTGGCCCAGGCCATGACCAGAAGATTGTTTCCCGTAAAGAGCTCCGCCCCGGCAATTACGACCAGGATCAACCCTAGCGAAAAAGTGACGCCGGCCACGAGCCGGACGATGCCCAAGGGGACTTGCCCGGAAAGCCCGGCAGTCGTCACCGTCGAGAAGATGGCCCCCTGAGCGATGAACGCACCGGCAAGGATGGCCAGCAAAACGAGCTGGCGCAGCGGCAGCCGCGCTTTGGCCAGACCAACCTCCTCGGCCTTCTGTGCCATTGCCGGCGGCAGGAGTGCGTCGATACCTTCCAAGATGGGCTCCCCGGCCAAGCTGGTGCGGCGATCGAACTGACATGGCGAACCGCGACGCCACTACTCCGGCAAGTACAAGAGCCTTCCGCACGTCTTGCAGAACACCGGCCGATCGAGCCGCAGCAAATCGTGGGTCTGCGGGGCCAGGTTATGGAAGCATCCGCCGCAGGAGTCTCCTTCCACCGGGGCCATGGAATCGGCGCCGCGCGACTTGGCCAGGCGGAGATAGTCGTCTTTGAAAGCCTCCGGGACCAATTCTTCCGCCGTCGTCAATTCGGCGCTGACCCGAGCCAGTTCCGACTCCAGCCCTTGCTGCTGGTCGTCCACCCGCTGCTTGACTTTGGCCAACTCGTCCTTCTGCTTGCCGAGATTCTGTTCGAAGGTCTTCACGGCGGCCGCCAACTGGTCAATTTTGTCGAGCGCCTCCAGAATCTCATCGGCCAGCACGCTGTTGGCCTGCTTGTCGGCGGCAATCTGGTCCCGGAGGAGCTGATATTCCTTGTTGCTGTTGGCCGCCATCAGCTTGGCGGAGAGGTCGCTGAGCTTGGCCTCCCGATGCTTGAGCTGAAGCTGCTTTTCATCGGCGGCAATGCGGGCCTGCTTGTGCGTGGCCTTGGCCGCTGCGACCTCTTCCTCGGCCCGCTTGACATTTGACTCAATGACGGCCACCTGCTTGGGCCCCCGCGCCAAACGCTCGCGGAGGTCGGTCAATTGCCGGTGGATGCGGTGCAGCGTCCGCAGAGATTCGGTGAGCGATGCCATGGCCTGTCTACCTATGAAAACAGCCGCTCGTTTGTGACGAGCGGCTGGGGATAATTGGTCGTGACTTGCACGTACTCGTTCCCACGCTCTGCGTGGGGAACGCAAGTCCGGACGCTCCGCGTCCTGTCTACTGCATTTCGGGGACGCAGAGCGTCCCCGCTGGTGTTCCCACGCCGAGCGTGGGAACAAGACCACGTCTTATGCGGCGGGGCGCAAGAATCCTTCCAGGACCTTGCTGCGGACGGGGTTTTGCAGCTTGCGGACGGCCTTGGCCTCGATCTGCCGCACCCGTTCGCGGGTGACCTTGAAGATGCGGCCGACCTCTTCCAGCGTGTAGTTGTAGCCGTCGCACAAGCCGTAACGCAGGCGGATGATCTCCCGCTCGCGCCAGGTGAGCGTCTTGAGGAGGGCTTCAATTTTTTGCCGCAAAATGCCATTGTTGGCGCAGTGCACCGGGTTGTCGCTGGTGCTGTCCTCCAGGAATTCGCCGAAGCTGGAATCTTCGCCGTCCCCCACCGGTTTGTCGAGGCTCACGGGGTGCCGGCCGATGTCCAGCACTCGTTTGACCTCTTCCAAGGGCAGGTCGATGAGGGCGGCCACTTCCTCTGTTGTCGGCTCCCGGCCCAGTTCTTGCAAGAGGCGTTTCTGGATATTGCGGAGCTTGGTCAGCACGTCGATCATGTGTACCGGGATGCGGATCGTCCGCGCCTGGTCGGCAATCGCCCGCGTGATCGCCTGCCGGATCCACCAGGTGGCGTAGGTGCTGAACTTGAAGCCGCGGCGGTATTCATATTTGTCCACCGCCCGCATCAAGCCGGTGTTTCCTTCTTGAATGAGATCCAGGAAGGTCAAGCCGCGGTTGCGATACTTCTTGGCGATCGAGACCACCAGCCGCAAATTGCCGCTGGACAGTTCGCGCTTGGCCGCTTCGTACTCCTCGAACTGCCGGCGGAAAATCTGGCAGCGCTGCCGCAGACTCTTGGGGCTTTCCAGCGTTTGCAGCAGGAGGTCGTTCAGCTCTCGGCGCAACTCGGTCCGCTCGCGGGTGCGGCTGCTGTCTTTGCGGATCATTTGCAGGCGCGCCTGAATCTGATCCATGCGCCGCGACAGGTCCTCCAGTTGCCGCATCAGCGGCTGCACGCGGCGCGTGCGCAGGGAAAGCTCCTCCACAAGTTGGAGGCATTTGCGGCGGCGGCGAAGAAAGCTCTTGCGGGACGCGGTCCGCTGGCCCTGCGGCGTGGACTTGCGAATCAAGAGGCCAAAATCACGCTCGTTCTGTTCGACCAGGGCCTCGATCGTCCGCAGGTTGTGCGGCATCCGCGCCAGGATCTGCTCCTTGGTGAGCTGCTCGGTCAGGGAGACCTTGATCGTCCGATCGAACGGAAGTTCCCCTTTGTAGACCTGCGTCAGCGTGGCGGTCGTAGCACGCAGGGCAAAACTGCACGACAGCAGCGTGCGGCGAAATCGCTTGCGAGTGACTTCGATTTTCTTGGCCAGCGAAATCTCTTCCCGCCGCGAAAGGAGCGGAATCTCCGACATCTGCGACAAGTAGAGCCGGATCGGATCGCTGTTGAGCTTCCGCGGCAGCTCCTCGGGCTTGAGAATGAGCGAAGGGAGGTCGGGCTCCTTGGGCTCGGGCCGGCGATCGGCAAACGATCCCGGCGGAGCCTTATCGAGCAGCTCGATTCCCCTTTCCTCCAGGGCCAAGAGCAGGTTGTCGAGCTTCTCCGGGTTGACGTCTTCGTCCGGAAGATAATCGTTGACATCGTCGTAAGTCAGATAGCCTTGCGAGCGGCCTTTGACGACGAGCGACTGAAGGTCACTAAAAGACTGGTTCACGGGTCGTTCCTCCTTGAACAACGGGTGCTCAATGTGGCGCACTCGCTCCGCGAGTGCCATCTCGGGCGAGCGGCCGGCGTGAGCCGGCTGATCAGGGGGCTCACGCCCCCCGCTCGCCAATGGGTTGAAGTTACGGGTGGATTCCTTGCTGCCGGCGTTTGGCGGCAATCATGCTCGACAAAACGTCCATTTCCTCCTGAGGATCGAAGCGCCGCTGTTCCAGCGCCAGCTCCGCTTCTTTGAGCTGACGCTGCTCGTGACGCTGCTGGAAGCGGCGGATGACCGATCGCAGGCGAGTGGCCGGATCGCTGATGGCCTTTTCCGCTTTACGGGTTGCGAGGTCATCCAATTCCACCAGCAGACTTTTGAGACTGAGGTTTTCGATTTCCGACAGCACCGGACCAAAGTCCAGCGACTCGCCGGCTTCTTCGAGCTGACGGTACGTTCGGAAAATGATTCGGGCCGGCTCGCTCGTCAGATCGTCGTCGGCAATTTCCGAAAGGGCGGTAGGCGCCAATTCGGGATGCCGGGCCAGAATCTCGATCAGCTCGCACTCCGGAGCCAGGAGCTGCGCGAACCGGTAGGTTGCCTCGGGTTGTTGCGGCTCGTCGCGCACTGCGGCCACGGTGGGTTTGACGTCTTTGCGAAGTTGCGAGAACCGGCTGCGGACAAGCGCCTCCTCCAGGGAGAACTCCCGCGCCAAGCGCGACACAAGTTGATGCACTTTCAATCCGCCGGCATCGAGCGATCCGGACGGAGTGCCGCGGGCCATCGTACCAAGAATGTCCTCCAGCGCCAGATTCGCCTTGTGCGTATCCCGAGCCAGGTCAATGCCGGCAGTTGCGAAGCGGATCTTATGCTCCAGGGCGTCTTTCGATTGCTGGAGCACCTCGCGAAACGCATCGCAGCCACGTTCCTCCAGAAACTCCGCTGGATCCAATTCATCGGGCAGCGTTGCAATCCGCAGATCGACATTGGCCGCGACAAAGAGCTCCAGTACCTCGTTGGTTCGCCGCTGCCCGGCCGCGTCGCCATCCAGGAGCAAGTTCACCGTTTCAGCAAACCGGCGGATGAGCTTGATATGCCGTTCGTTGAGGGCCGTTCCCAGGCAGGCGACGACGTCGGTCACGCCGAACTGGTGGCAGAGGATGACGTCCGTGTACCCTTCGACGACGGTGATCGCCCGCGACTTCTGAATCGCGTCGCGGGCCAGTTCGAGGGCGTACAGATTGTCGCTCTTGGAAAAGAGCCGCGTTTCCGAGCCGTTGATGTACTTTCCCGGTTGCGAATCGGACAGCCCGGGCACGACGCGCCCGCCAAAGGAGATCACGCGCCCTTGCAGGTCGCGGATCGGAAACATGATCCGGCCGCGGAACCGGTCGTAGACTCGCCCGGTTTCATTCCGCGTCAAGAGGCCGCACGCTTCCAGCACCGCCGGTGTATAAGCTGTCGATTTCGCCCGGTCCATCAGCCAGGTCCAGGCGTCCGGGACAAAGCCAATGCGGAATTTTTCGATGCTCTCGGCGGAAATAGCCCGCTCGGCAAGGTACTTCCGCGCCAACTC
>DATKDU010000256.1:0-17909 GCA_035512595.1 Pirellulaceae bacterium | reverse complement strand
AGAGGGATTTTGCCACCCTCACCTAGCCTCTCCCAGGGGGAGAGGGATTTTGCCACCCTCACCTAGCCTCTCCCAGGGGGAGAGGGATCAAATAAAAAATAAAAACGGCCCGGAGCAAGTTGCGGGCCGTGGGTATTGGTTGTCGGCTGTCCGCCGGGCGGTTACGTCTAGCCGCCGCCGCCATCCCCGACAACGAGGAGGCCGACGAGGGCCAGGAGCATGCCGCGGACGTCCCACAGGGGGTCGGGTTTGCCGCGGACTTCGATAGCGACTGTTATGTTCATCAGTGGTTTCATTGGGGATGCGTCTTCCGCCTCCTTTCCCCTAGAATGAAAGCCGGATGGCCGGCCCCAGTTACGGCTGGCTCCCCTTTGCCGACTTTATTGCGAGCTCGATCATGTTGACCCACGTTCGCCTGTCATTTGTCGTCTTCGCCCTGCTGCCGCTGCTGGGCTTTGCCAATCTTGCCGGCTGCGGCGGTGACCCCGGGCCGGTGACTGCCGAATCGACCAAGTTCAAGCCGACCTCAACGGGGGATGCCAAACCGGCCGACAATGCCGCGTCCCCTGCCGACGACGCTGACGATCTCTTCCCCGCCGCGGGATCGGCCAAAGTTGGCGCCGCTAATGACGACGGTGCGGTTCCCTCCTCCCCGTTTGCCGATCGGGGGGATGCCAAACGGCCCGCGGCGAAGGACAACGCCAACGGTGAGAAGTACGCACTGCCGCAGGGGGATATGCAGTCCTTGCTCCGCTTCATCGACGAGTTGGGGCAGCGCGAGCCGGAGGGGATTACGCGCGACGAGGTCCTGGCGGATGCCACGGCCATGCAGGAAGCGCGGCTGGCGGCCGCCAGGCGGGCCTTGCAATCGGGCAAGCTCGACGACCGCACCCGGAACGCGGTGGTGCGGGTGGTCATGCAGATCTTCGACATCATGGGCAAGTTGGGGGTGGCAGATGCCAAGGAGCGTTACGAGGGGTTCATCGGCGATCTGGCCGAAAGCGACGACCCGCAGCTTGCCGAGGTCGGCCGGCTCCAGCAATCCCAGCTTCGCATTCAATCGCTGCTGAGCGTCGATCCCCCCGATGGCGATGCCATTGCCGCCGAGGTGAAGGAGTTCGTCACCAACGAACAGGAGTCGCTCAGCGCTTTCATGCTCGCCAACAGCGTCTGCGAAGTGCTGAATCAACTGGCGGAACGAGTCAGTGCCTTGCGCCCGCCGCTGATTGAGCTGCTGACGTTCCTGGGCACGACCTACGAGAAGAATGAAGAGCCGCAGGTTGCCGCCGTGGCGCAGCAGCACCGGGAGCAAGCCCGCGCGTGGCAGCAGGATCTGTTTGGCAAGTGCGATGCCGCCGCGGCCGGCGACGTCGAGGCTGGCGAAACGCTGGTGGCGGCAGTCAAAGAGCTGGTCTCCCAGCCGAGCAACAGCGCCTTCAGCCACGCCCAGAAGGCGGCCTTCCGCCTGGAAACCGAGCTCGATCAATACGAGTTGGCGCTGCAAGTTTACGACGCGCTGGCCGAGGGCTTTGCCGAGCACGAAAGCAAGGAAGTCGTCGAGGCTAGTGCCACGATGGCCGCCAACGCCCACAAGCGAATCGGTCTGATTGGCCAGCCGCTAAAGATCGACGGGCTGCTCCTCAACGGCAAGCCGCTGGATGCCAAGTCGCTGGAGGGGAAAGTGGTTCTCGTCGATTTCTGGGCCACGTGGTGCGGCCGGTGTCTCCGCGAGTTTCCCAACATCCGCCAGAACTACACCGACTTTCGCGAGCAGGGATTTGAAGTCGTCGGCATCAGCCTCGACACCAACATGGCTCATCTGGAACAGTTCTTCTCCCGGATGCAGCTCCCGTGGACCGTCGTGATCAGCCAGGAGACGTTTGACAACAAGGACGGCTCTGCCGACGACGCCGAGCAGCCAATGCGGCTCGATACCCATCCCCTGGCAGTTTCCAGCGGAGTGGACAGCATTCCGTTCATGGTCCTGGTCGGCAAGGATGGCAACGTGGACTCGATTCACGTCCGCGGCGAGAAGCTCGCCAGGCGGCTGACGGAGCTCTTGGGCGAGCCGGCAGGGGGCTCAAAGCCGGCCGCTGACAAGGCGGAAGAGGCCAAAGCGGATGATGCCAAACCGGCCGCGAAAACCGATGGAGATGATGCGCCGGCCAAAGAGAAGTCCGAAGAAGAGCAGGGGGGCTGCGGCGCAGAAGAGCCGGCCGCGGAAGCACCCGCCGAGGACGAGACGATCAACCCCTACTCGGCCAAGCCCGGTCTCTCGACGGCCGACCTGGTGAAGTACATCGACCGCATGATCGACAAGCCGAAGTCGATTCAGAGCCGCCCCGGATTTGCCGAGGCCCTCTGCGAAGCGTGCGACCGCGTGCTGAAAGCCGATCCGCCGGCCAAGGACGCGGACTTGCTGCTGGCGGCGGAAACCAAGTTCCAGACGCTTCACAAGTCGGCCTGTAGCGGCGACACCAGGGCGGACGAGCAACTCCGCGAATTCTGCGAGCAAATGAAAGCCGACACGCGGCCACGGATTGCCGCTCAGGTTGCATTCTTCACGCTGGAGCGGAAGGTGCTAGAAGGGGACAAGCTGCCGCCGGAGGAGATTGCCGGCGTGCTGAAGGAGCTTGAGGCGTATCTGTCCAAGGAGAAGCTCACGGACAAGCACCTGCGGCTGGCGTCCAGCACGGTGGCGCTCATCAACCGGATCGAAGACGGCGAGGAGCGCGAGAAGCACTTCGTCTCCTTCGGCAATACGCTGGCCAAATCGAGCGACAAGGAGCTGGCGCGGTACGGCAAGAAGCTGGCCAAGAAGCCGGCCGCCACCGAGTCGGACCTCGTCGGCAAGGAAATGGAGCTCTCCGGCACGACCGCGGCCGGCGAAGCCTTCGACTGGAAAAAGTACCGCGGCAAGGTCGTGCTGGTGGACTTCTGGGCTACCTGGTGCGGACCGTGCATCCGCGAAATGCCGCACGTGCGGGAAATGTACGACAAGCTGCACGACCAGGGGTTTGAGATCGTCGGCATCAGCCTCGACAAGGATCGGGAAGCACTGGACACGTTTTTGGCCGAGAATCAACTCCCCTGGGAGACTCTCGCCGGAGACGAGACGCAGGACCTGGCCGAAAAATACTCCGTCCGCGGCATTCCGACGATGATGGTCGTGGACAAGGAAGGGAAAATCCTCGGCGTCGCCCACCAGATCGCGGCGCTAAGGCCGATCATCGAGAAGGCGCTGAAGTAGGAATCCTCACTGCGATTTTTCTGCCAGAAATTTGTCCAGCGGCGGGCGGCGGAGATGAGCGGTCGTCGTCTGCTGGTAGGCGTGGGCGAGCGAAAGCAGGTCGGTCTCGCCGAAGAGCCGGCCGGTGAACGTGATCGTCCCCGGCTGGCCGCTGGTGCTCCCTTCCCGTTCGCCGTCGGGAACGACGACGGTCGGATGCCCCGTAAAGTTCGTCAGCACCAGGTCGTCCCCGCCGACGTAGGCGTCGATGTCTTTGAATAGCTCTTCCATTTCTTGAATCAAGAGCGTCCGCACGCGATTGGCCCGCAGGTACTCGACCGCCGGCACGAACTGCCCCTGGCGAAAGGTCGCTGCCCATTTGCCGATGCCGTCGCGAATGCCCGCGCGCGTCAGCGGATCGAAGACGGCGGCTGACTCGGTGTCGAGAATGACGGTCAGCGGACCGATGGGAAGCTTGCTGGGCAGCTTGATGTCCTTCAGCGTAACGCCCAGCCGCTCGAGCACGCCGATCTCGCGGCGATCGGCCAGCGGCTTGTCATTTTGGAAGTAACCGACCGTCAGGTCGCTGATTTCGCGCTTTGGGGGCCAGTGGAACTGACGCGTCACACTCGCCACATCGCGCTCGTCGTAGCCGTGGATCGCCCCCAGCACCAGGGCACAGTCTTCGATCGAGCGGCAGATCGGCCCTAGCTTGTCCAGGCTCCAGCAGAGGGTCATGCAGCCGAAGCGGCTGACGCGGCCGAACGTCGGCCGCAGACCGCTGGCGCTGCACCGCCGCGACGGCGAGACGATGCTGCCTAGCGTCTCGCTGCCGATGGCAAAGCCGACGAGCCCCGCCACGACCGCCGATGCAGAACCGGCCGACGAGCCGCTGGAGCCTTCCTGAGACTGCCACGGGTTGCGGGTCATGCCGCCGAACCATTCGTCCCCCCAGGCCAGCGCCCCGAGTGTCAACTTGGCGACGAGGACCGCCCCCGCTTCTTCCAGCCGCATAGCCACTGCTGCCTTCACGTCGAGCGTCTGCTCCTGAAAGACGCCCGCCCCCCACGTCGTCTTGTAGCCCGGATAGGCGATCAGGTCCTTGGCGCCCCAGGGAATGCCGTGCAGCGGGCCGCGGTAATTGCCAGCGGCGATTTCCTTGTCGGCCTGTTCGGCTTGCTTTAGCGCCACTTCGTCGGTGAGCGTCACGACGCACTTGAGCAATTCGTCGTACTTTCGTAGCCGCGCCAGGTAAAGCTTCGTCAGCTCGACCGACGACAATTGCCGCGTGCGCAAAAGCTCTGCCAGTTGGGTCACCGGCAGAAACGCCAGCTCCTCGTCACTCGCCGGCCGCCGCACATCGGCCCGCTTGATTGGGACAATGGCCGAGCGGTCGATCTCGCCCCCGCTCGTTTGCGGCGGCAGCGGATAGAACGTCAGGGCCGGCGGCACATCGTAACCCACTGCCGCTTGCCGCAAAGCTTCGTATTTCTTCAGGTCCCCTTCGATCTCCTTGGCCGCTGCATTCCGCTCTTCTTCGGAGAGTTCGATGCCGGCAATCCACTCCGCCTGCTGGACCATTTCAGCGGTCACGGCCCCATTCTCGGCCTGTGCCGCCAAGGCCCGCTGAAAGACGGCCGTCCCAATGCCCAGGCCGGCCAGACCGGCCAGGACCTCGCGACGGCTGGGGCGGGATGCGAGAATGGGATGCTCGGAATCGGCCATCGGGCAATTTCTCCGGGTGGAATCGCGTCCATCGGGGACAATTTTTGAGGGTGCTCGCGCATCTGAGCATAGTGGCAATTGCCAGGTGACGCGACCGCTTGCGCGCGGAGAGTGGCATGAAACAGTTCGCCTTTGCATCGATCGCCCTCATGGCCTGGTCGGCGGTCGCGGCCGGCGGGGAGACGCTCGTTCCGGTCAGCCAGCGGTTTGCCGGCGAGCACACGGCGGAAAGGCCCGATTTTCAGCGGCACGTCGTTCCGCTGCTGGGAACGCTCGGCTGCAACGGCCGGGCCTGCCATGGCTCGTTTCAAGGGCAAGGCGGCTTCCGGCTGTCGCTGTTTGGCTATGACTTTGCCGCCGACCACGAGGCATTGGCCGGAGGGGACGAGCCGCGCGTGGACGTGAAATCGCCGGAGGGGAGCCTGGCGATTCTCAAGCCGACCGCAGGCGTGGACCACGAGGGGGGCCAACGCGTTGAACCCGGGACGTGGCAGCATCGGCTGCTCGTGGCCTGGATCAAGGCCGGCGCCAAACCGATGCCGGCCGATGCGGCCCAGTTTGTCGCCCTCGATATCGAGCCGGCGGAAATTCTCTTGTCGTCGCCTGGAGAAATCGTGCCGCTCAAGGTCATCGCCCGCTGGTCCGACGGCAGCCGCGAGGTTGTCACGCCGCTGTGCCGCTTTCAGACGAGCGACGAGTCGGTGGCGACCGTCGATGGCAGCGGCAAAGTAAGTGCCGTCGGTCGCGGCGATGCGCATATCGTCGTCTTTTACGACAATGGCGTGGTCCCCGTGCCGGCGATCTTCCCGGTGTCGGATCTTGCCGGCGCGCGCTATCCGGAAGTCAAAACACCAACCAAGATCGACGAGTTGATCGTCGCCAAGCTCCGCAAGCTGGGCATTGTCCCGGCGGAGATTTGCACCGATGAAGAGTTCCTCCGCCGTGCGAGCCTCGATTTGACGGGAACGTTGCCCCTGCCCGACGAAGTGAAGGCGTTCGTTGCCGACAAGTCGAACGACAAACGAGGCCAAAAGATCGACGAGCTGATGAAGCGGCCGACGTATGCCGCCTGGTGGGCCACGAAGCTCGGGGACTGGACCGGCAACGGCGAAGGGGCCGGGCCGGTCGGCGGCGAGCAGGGGCTGCGGCGGCGCTACAGCGAGCTGTGGCATCGCTGGTTTTATCGCCGCCTGGAGGAGAACGTTCCTTACGACGAAATAGCCGCCGGCATCGTCCTGGCGACGAGCCGCCGCCCCGATCAGACGTACGAAGATTTCTGCGCGGAGATGAGCTCCTATTTCCGCAAGGAGAATCCGGCCGATTTCGCGGACCACCCGACCGTCCCCTGGTTCTGGTCGCGGCGAGCACTCGGACCGCCGGAGGAGAAGGCCCGCGCGTTCGCCTACTCGTTCCTCGGCGTGCGTCTGGAATGCGCCCAGTGTCACAAGCACCCGTTCGACCAGTGGACCAAGCAGGACTTCGACCAGTTCACGGCATTCTTCAATGGCGTCCGTTACGGCCCGTCCGCCCGCGAGCAGATGCGGGAGATGAAAGAGGCGGCCGGGCTGGGAAAAATGGACGAGGACTCCGGCGACTACAAGCGACAATTCGTCGCGCTCTTGGAAAGCGGGACCGTGCTGCCGTTCAAGGAAGTCACGGTGCCGCAGCGACCGAGCCGCCCGACGAGGCCGCCGAGAAACAGCAAGGGTAAATTTGGCCGGGTGATCACGCCGCGTCTGCTGGGGGGCGAGGAGGTGCTGACGCAGCAGTACGACGATCCGCGGCGGCCGCTGATGGACTGGCTGCGGCAGGAGGACAATCCGTATTTTGCGCGGGCCGTCGTCAACCGGGTGTGGGCCAGCCACTTCGGCCGCGGCATTGTCGAGCCGCCGGATGACATGAACCTGGCCAATCCGGCCGTCAATGGTCCGCTGCTGGACCATCTGACGCGCGAGTTTGTGGCTCACGGCTATGACCTGATGTGGCTGCATCGCGAGATTCTGAGCAGCCACGCGTACCAGCGAAGCTGGCGATCGCCGCAGCCGGGGGTGCTCGACGAACGGAACTTCAGCCGGGCGATCCTGCGGCGGCTGCCGGCGGAGGTGATGTACGACGCGCTGGTCCTGGCGACGGCGTCCGACGACGAGATGACTGCTCTGGCCAGCGACGAAGGGAAAATCGGCCAGCGGGCGATCGGCCCCAAGAGCGGCTTCAGCAATCGCCGCGACGAGACGCTGTACGCGGTCTACCTGTTCGGCAAACCGGCCCGCGAGGTCAACTGCGACTGCGAGCGGTCCGCCAGCCCCAGCCTCCAGCAGACGCTATTCCTCCGTAACGACGCGGAGCTGCTGTCGCTCTTGGATCGAAAAGAGGGCTGGCTGGCGCAGCTTGATCGTGAACATGGCAAGAAAGAGTGGCCCGCGGCTGAGAAGCTGATTGAAGCCGCCTATCTCCGCTCGCTCGGCCGAATGCCGACGGCAATCGAGCGGCAGATTGCGGCTCGACACCTTTCCGCGGCCAATTCGCCGCGGGAAGGGTTGCGGGAACTGCTGTGGGCACTGGTCAACACCAAAGAGTTTGTGGTCAATCACTGAGGACGGTGCTCCGATGCCGCGAACTTCTCGGCTTGCGATCTTGTTGCTCGTCGTCCTGGCAGGCTCCCTGAGCGTGCCGGTGGCAGCTCAATCCCAAGATTCGGGGAAACAGGCGGGCGAGAGACTCACTTCCATTCCCCCGAACACCTGGGTCAAGCTCAGCCCGCTGGAAAGCACGCCGCCTTCGCCGCGGCTGGGATACGAAGGAGCCTGCGTCTGGGACGCGAAGCATCAGGTGATGATCCGCTACGGCGGCCACAACCAGGGGGGCGGCGGCGAGCAGGGATCGGAAATCTGGACTTTCGATCCGCTCGCTGCGAAGTGGACGATCAGGGAGCCCAACACGTCGCCTCCCGGCATTTGCTGCGGGCAGCAGAATGTGTTTGACCCCGTGAGCGGGCGATACATCCGCTTTCCCGCGTTCAGCGCCAGCCACGGCTGGCAGTGGATGCGCGAGGTTTATCTCAACGACTCGTCGGTCTGGACGTACGACCTGGGGGAGAACAAGTGGCGGAACATGCGGCCGCTGCCGACGGCCCATCCGCGGCCGCTCAGGTGCGCGTCGTACGACACCGACCGGCGGGTGATCGTCCTGTTTGGCGGCGAAGGAAGCCACGAAGGAACGTGGACGTACGACCCGTGGACGAACGAGTGGAAAAAGATGTCGCCCCCCGAGGAGCCGGCCCCGCGCAGCGGCGGGAACATGGCTTACGACCAGAAGCACAAGCTGCACATTCTCTTCGGGGCGCAGTTCGACGACGACCAGCATACGTGGGCCTACGACCTGGCCAAGAACGAGTGGCGGGACATGCAGCCGCCGCAAATGCCGCCGACTGATAAGAACGACGCCGTGCTGACCTACGACGCCAGTGCCGGCCAGGTGCTGGCGATCGCCAAGGTCACGACCGGCAAGGACGAGGAGGCGACGCACGCTCTGGAAACGTGGGCATACGACGCGGGGGAGAACCGCTGGACGAAGATGAACCCGCAGCGTGAGCCCGATCCGACCGGCAATCGGGCGCGGCAGCTCATGTTCGCGCCGGAGTTGGGCGTGGCGCTGCTGGAAAACCGGGCGCATGGGAAGGTCAACGAGCAGCAGATTTGGGCGTATCGATTGCCGCCGGGAGACAAGGGCGCGGGCGTCCGACCACCGGCGGCAAAGCCAGCCGCATACCCCCCGCTGGTCGTCGATGTCGTCGTCTCCGTGATCGACCAGCGCCACGTGGAGATTTCGTGGCAAGCGCCGCTGGGAGCGGAGATCACCGGCTACCTCGTCGAGCGTGCGCCGGTCGAGGTGCTCAGCGAGGACCAGCTCAAGCGGCTCAAGAGCCAGACGCCGCCGCTGGCATCGCCCAGCGTCGGCCTGATCCGCCGGATTGGAAAGTTCGAACGGATTACGAAGGCGCCGGTCTCCGAGACGAGATTTTCCGACACGCTCGTGAGCCTCGGGCAGAAATCAGCCATCGATGGCGAGCCGATCGAGGAGCGCCGCGTTCACGATGAGGAGCTCGACGCGAGCGGCCGCGAGTACGCTTGCGCCGTCTACGCCTATCGCCTGCGGTTCCTCGATGCGGTTGGCGGCGCCAGCGGCCCCTCGCCGGCGACTTTCACGATCCCCTCCGCGCCGCAGCATTTCTTCGCCAAGGAAGAGGGGACGGCGTGCCATCTCAAGTGGGAGCCCAATCCCGAGAAGGGAATCGCCGGCTACCGCGTGTACCGCATGGACGGCCGGTACAATAAGGACCCGATTGTCCGGCTGACTGAACAGCCGATTGCCAAGACGAGCTTCACGGACCCGGACGCCGGCAAGGGAACGCGGCGGTATTACGTCGTGGCGGTCGATGCACTCGGCCAGGAAGGATTTCCCAGCAGCCCGGTCTGGTTCAACCGCGAGTGGCAGCCGTTCTACGAGCCGTTTGTCGGCGAGTGGCACCAATAGCGGAAGCACGAAACTCGAAGCACCAAATCCGAAACAAATCCAAAATCTGACATGCGAATGATCAAAACAGACTGCGGAAGGACAACGATATATCGACGCGCATTCATTGTCGCGGTACTGTTGCCGCTCGTTGTCGGCATGGCGGTCACCGCCAAGGAGGCGCTGAAGTCCGGCCATCAGCCGGGGGAAGAGCTGTCGGACCTGTTCGAGCCGCTGAATGTCACCGGGCCGTGGGCCGGCGAGCCGCACTGCCTGGTCTGCGAGAACGGGGCCAATCCCGTGGCGATGATCTTCGCCCGCGAGCTGACCGATCCTCTGCTGAAGCTGATCGCCCGGATCGACGAGGCAGCCGCCGGGCACCGGGACCAGCAGATGGGGAGTTTCGTCGTGTTTCTGAGCGAGGACGAGAAGCTCAAGGGGAAGCTGGAGGCAGCGGCAAAGAAACACTCGCTCAAGCACACGATCCTGGCCATCGACGCGCCGGCCGGACCGGACGGATTCAAAATTGCCCAGGAGGCGGACGTAACGGTCGTCCTCTACGAGCGCCACAAGGTGCAGGCCAACCACGCGCTGACCAAGGGGGAGTTGACCGACAAGGCAATCGAGGCCGTGCTGGCCGACGTGCCCAAGATTTTGCCTGCCAAGAAAGCCAAATAGTTCATTTCGAGGAGAAATTCGATGCGTGGATGCCCGCTGGTTTCGTTTGCCGGGGTGCTTCTGACCGCCATGGCGGCAATGGCCGCCGAATCGGAGCTACGGGAGCAGCTCAAGGACGACCAGATCGCTCCCCACTGGCTCTACTGCGACCTGCCCGAAGCGATGGCCCAGGCGAAGGCGAGCGGCAAGCCGATCCTGGTCGTCCTCCGCTGCGTCCCCTGCCCGCCGGGGAGGACGCTCGACGCGGCTGTCATGAAGCCGAATGCTGAACTCGAGAAGCTCGAGAAACAATTCGTCTGCGTCCGCATCGTCCACACCAAGGGGCTCGACTTGTCCTTGTTCGATTACGACTACGACTTGTCTTGGGTCGCCATGTTCCTCGAGCCCGACGGCACGGTCCTCGGCCGCTATGGAACTCGCGTGCGGTCGGGGCCAGGCTCTGATTCGCACATCTCCGTCGCCGGCTTCCGCCAGTCGGCCGAGCGGGCGCTTGAGCTGCACAAAAACTATCCGGCCAACAAGGGGCAGCTTGCCCAAAAGCGCAGCGGTAAAAAGCCGGAATATGCCGTCCCGGAGGAGATTCCCGGCCTGGACGAGCGGGCCGCGGGAAGCGTGGTGAAAAAGGAAAACTGCATCCACTGCCACATGGTTCGCGAATTTGCACTGCGGGCCAAGTGGGAAGCGGGCAAGCTGACAGCGGGCGACCTCAAGCCCTATCCGATGCCCGAGCGGATCGGACTGACGATGGATATCGATCACGGCCTCTTGGTGAAGTCGGTCGCCGAAGGCTCCGCGGCTGAAGAAGCGGGGCTGGAAATCGGCGACGAGTTGGTAACGCTCGGCGGCCAGCCGCTGATCTCGCTGGCCGACATCCAGTGGGTCCTGCACAACGCGGCCGACGAGGCGACCATTCCCGTAAGGCTCAATCGCGACGGCGAGGTGCTCGACAAGAAGTTCGAAGTCGGCGGCAACTGGAAACAGTCCGACATCGCCTGGCGAGCCTCCTCCTGGTACGGGCTGCGGCAGGGGCTCAAGACCGAGCCGCTCTCCGCCGCCGACAAGCGGTCCCGCGGCATTGACGTTGATTCGCTGGCCCTGGCGGTGAAGGGAATGTTTGGCAAATCGGCCGGGCTAGGCCGATACGGGCTCAAGCAGAACGACGTGATTGTCGCCGTCGATGGCCAGACCGAGGCGATGAGCGAGTCGGAATTCCTGATCTGGCTGCGGCTGAATCACGGGCCGCGGGATTCGGTCAAGTTCACGATCCTCCACGGCGACGACCGCCGCGAGTTGACGATACCGATGTGGTAATAGGCCGTAACTGGAACGCGCGGCACAAATGATGCAGGGAGGTTTTCGTGGACAACGTACTATCGCCAAGGCGTACCTGGTTTCGATTCACGCTCGGCCACTTGTTCGTGCTGACCCTGGGAATCGCGCTGGGGTTTGCGCCGCTCAAGCTGTGGGAGCTTGGCGAGCCTGCCAACCCGCAAGTATTGCTGCACGTGAGAGTGATCGATGTGCCGCACGATCAGTTGGCTGCGCTGGGACTGACCGCCGGGCGAATTCCGCCAGGCGGAATTCGGCTGCAAGACCTCGGCGCTGGGTTTTCCGAGCGACTGGAGAAACTGGTGCCCAAGCAAGCGAAAGTCCTGGCCGAGCCGACGCTGATGACCGTCAGCGGGCGGCACAGCCGCTTCAATGTCGGTGGCGAAGTGCCGGTGATCGTGCCGATCGCCGGCGGAGGAAACACGATTGAGTACCGCGAGTTTGGCACGAGCGTGGACTTTACCCCGACCATTCAACGAAACGGTCGGATTCGGGTGAAAATGACCGCCAAGATCAGCGAAGTCGATGAGGCACATGCCGCCACGATCAATGGGGGTCGAGTTCCGGGATTCCGCAGCCGGTCTGTCGACGCCGAAGTAGAATTGGCTGATCGAGAGACTGTGGTGATTTGCAATGACCTGGCGCATTCCAAATTTGACCGCGATGGATCGTCGATCAGCCCCCGGAATTTGTTGATCCTGGCCACCGTTGAGAAGGCAAAGGCACGTTGAAATGCATAGGAGTCGCGACTTGTACCTTTGGATAGCGCCGATGCGCCGAACGGTCTTCTCGGCATCGGTGACGCTGCTGCTGCTGAATGCCGCTGGCAAGGCGATAACCCAAGAGCCGACTGCCTGGCCCCCTCCGCTTCAAGGCGAGAAAGACGGCACGGTCACCCTCCGCTCGGAAGACTTTTTGGCAGTGCCCGAGAAAGTGGCGGCGGCAGTGAAAGACGGTTCCGCTGTCGCGTTCGACGTCGCCAAGACGCCGCCTACCGTGGAGCTGGCATTCCATCGCGATCTGGGGGCGGATGCGGTTAAGCGCCGGCTGTGGTCAAGCTGGGGGGACATCTGCGTTGCCAGCGATGGGTCGGTGTACGTGGGCATCGGCGACCACGGCGACGACGTCGGCGGCGACGCGCGGTGCTTTGTTTACCGCTGGCTGCCGGACAAGAAGGAATTGGTGCAGGTGGTCGATATGAACCGGGTCGTGCCGCCGAAGGACGGGCAGCCGGCCTGGTCGAAGGTGCATGCCAAGATCGACGAGGCGGCCGATGGGCGGATCCTGTTTAGCTGCACGCTGAACGACGGCAATCGGGCCAAACTGCCGACGCATCATTGGAATGACTCGCTTCCCGGCGGCCAGCTCTATGCATTCGACCCCACAACGGGAAAAACGAGCGTGGTGACGAGCCTGCCGCCGCGGCGCTGCACGGCGACGTCGCTGATCGACCGCGAGCGAAACATCTGGTGGTGCAATCTCGAAGCAGGGGAGGGGAATGCCCTGTGGGGATTTGACCTGGCGACGAGCAAACCGGTCTTTCAATCGCCCGACGGCACGATCGCCTTCAATCGGGCCATCGCCTTGGCCCGCGATGGTTCGATTTACTTCAACCACGAACGGGGGCTCGGCAAATACGACCCAAACTCGCAGGCGCTGACGACGAAGTCGGTCCACTTCGGCGATTCCCCGGGCATGCGCTCGGCTACCCACGAATCGAGCCGCGGCATCATCTACGGTACCTCGCACCAAAACAACGAGTTGTTCGCATTCACGATCGGCACGGGCACGCTGTCGCCGCTGGGGCCGACTTGGCTGGCCGGCGAGTACACAACCGTCACCATCCTGTCGCCCGACGAGCGATTCCTGTACTATCTGCCAGGCGCGCACGGCCGTGCGTGGCAATCCGGAACGCCCGTCATTCAGTACGACATTGCCAGCGGCCGACGCAAAGTGCTGGCCTTTCTCGCGCCGGCACTCGAAAATGAATTCGCCTACGTCCCAGGCGGCACCTACGGTGCGAAGCTGAGTGCCGACGGGGGGACGCTATACGTCAACTTCAACGGCCACGCGGCCGATTCGATCCGGCCGGCGGCGATGAAGCCCAACGGCTTCGGCCTGACGGCATTTGCGGCGATACATATTCCCGCTGTTGAGCGATAAACACGTATCGGAGGACGACTCATGAGGCGATGGTTGCTCATCTCTTGTTGCGTCGCCGCGCTGCTCACGTGGGCGAGTGCTGAAGTCGCCCAGGGAGACGATGCCGACGCTCTGGCCGACCTCATCGACCGCCGGATCGACGCGGGGCTGACTGCCGAGGGGGTGAAGCGAGTCCCAGCGGCCGATGACGCCGAATTCGTGCGTAGGATTTATCTCGACTTGCACGGCGTGGTCCCTTCCGCGGAGCAGGCGGCCCGCTTTCTTGACGACGACAGCCAGCGCAAGCGGGACCGGCTGATCGACGAGCTGCTGGCGAGCGAGCGGTTCGGCGAGCATTTTGGCGATGTGTGGCGGAAGCGGCTCATCTCGCCGCAAGCCAACGAGCAGCGGATGCAGACCGATCGCTTCTCGGCCTGGCTGGCCGATCGGTTCAATGCCAATGACGGCTGGGACCGGATCGTCACCGACCTGCTGACCGCCAGCGGGCGGATCGACGACAATCCGCAGGTTACCTACCTGATCGAGGGGCGATTCCCGCTGGGGGTCACCGATCTGACCGATCTGACTTCCCGCTACTTCCTGGGCGTGCAGCTCAACTGTGCCCAGTGCCACGATCATCCGTTCGTCGCCTGGAAACAGGAGGACTACTGGGGGATGGCGGCCTTCTTCGCCCAGATTCAGATGCCTGGCCGCCCCAAAAAGGTCTACGAGCTTGGCGTCAAGGACGATTCGCAGATGACGCTTGCCCGGCTTAATGGCGGCGACGAGATCGACGGCTTTCTCTCTCGGCCGCCGACCTTTTTGGGGGGCCAGGAGCACGAGCCGCTCCGCGGTCAGACCCATCGGGCCGCACTGGCCCAGTGGATTACCTCGCGCGACAACCCGTACTTCGCCCGGGCGGCTGTCAACCGGATGTGGTGGCACTTCTTCGGCCGCGGCATCGTGACCCCCGTGGACGACATGCACTCCGCGAACGAGCCGTCGCATCCGGAGCTTTTGGAGCTGCTGAGCCAGCAGTTTGCCGACTCTGGCTTCGACCTGAAACTCCTCTGCCGGGCGATCACGAGCAGCCGCACCTATCAGCAGACGAGCCGTCCCGGCGATCAAGCGGACGATGAAGCGCGCCTCTTCGCCCGCATGTCGATCAAGGTCCTCTCCGCCGAACAGCTCTACAACTCGCTCGTGGCGATCCTTGGCCCGCCAGCCAAAACCCCTTCGGTCAACGTCCGGCTTGGAGCCCGGTATGAGTTCTGCCAGTCCTTTGCGGGCGACGGCGAGGGGGAACCGACGCGCTTCGACCGCGGCATTCCGCACCTGTTGCGGCTGATGAACTCGCCGCAGTTTGCCGGCCGCAGCATTACCGCGCTGGCCAGCCGTGTGCAGTCCTCGGGGCAATCGGCCGATGACGCGGTCGAGGAGCTGTTCTTGACGATCCTCTCCCGCCGGCCGACTGCCGCGGAAATTGAGGCCGCGGCAGACGAGCTGGCCAATGGAAATTCGCCGCAGGCGGTCTACCGCGACCTGGCCTGGGCGCTGCTCATGACGAGCGAGTTTTCCTTGAACCACTAGAAGCCGCCGAAGGAGCTTCCCATGCACATCCCATTCACGCGACGCGGGCTCTTGTCGCTCACTGCCGGGGCGACGCTGAGCGGTTGGCTCCCGCGGCTGGCGGCACACGCCACTGAGGAGAAGCAGGTCAAATCGTGCATCCTGCTCTGGATGGCCGGCGGCCCGAGCCACCTCGACACGTTCGATCTCAAGCCCGACGCTCCCGATCGCGTTCGCGGCGAGTTCAAGCCGATCGACACGTCGGTGCCAGGCATCCAGATCAGCGAGCATTTTCCAAAGTTCGCCCGGCAGATGGAGCACGCGGCACTCCTTCGCGGCATGAGCACCGTCGAGTCGGATCATCAACTGGCGACCTATCACGTTCACACCGGCTATCAAAAGCGGGCCGGTGGCATTGCCTTTCCCAGCCTGGGGGCACTTGCCTCGCGCGAGCTGGGGCGGCGCGATTTCCCGCTGCCGAACTTCGTCTGCATTGGCGAAGGGCCGCGTCATGGCACGCGCTCCGGTTTTTTGGGCCCGGAGCATCAGCCGCTGGACGTCACCAGCCCCGACCGCGGGACCGATTTCCTCGAGCCTCTGGCCAGCCGCGCCGAATTCCAGCGGCAACTGGCGCTGCTTCGCCGCTTCGACGACGCATTCCAGGACGCCTACCGTGACCAGGCAGCCCAAGCGCACCGGTCGGCCCTCGAGCGGTCGGTGAAGCTGATGAATGCCGAGCAGAAGCGGGCGTTCGATTTGTCGCTAGAGCCGGATGCGGTACGCGAGCGTTACGGCAGCGGCAGTTTCGGCCAGGGATGTCTGATGGCCCGCCGGCTCGTCGAGTCGGGGGTCCGCTTCGTGGAAGTAATGTCGGGAGGCGGCGTCGGCTGGGACACGCACCGTGACAACTTCCCCCGCACGCGAGCCCTGTCGCTTGAAGCGGACGCCGGCATGGCGGCACTGATCGACGATCTCAACGAGCGCGGCCGCCTCGATTCGACCCTCGTCATCTGGATGGGGGAGTTTGGCCGCAGCCCGCAGACGACCAGCGGCGGCGGACGCAACCACTGGTCCCGCGCCTGGAGCACCGTCCTGGCCGGCGGCGGCATTCGCGGGGGGCAGGTGATCGGCAAAACCGATCGCGATGCGGCCGAGGTCCTCGAGCGGCCGATCAGCGTGGTCGATTTCCTGGCGACCGTCTGCACGATTCTGGGAATCGATTATACGCGGCAGAACCGTGCCCCGGGCGTCGAGCGGCCGATTCCGATCGTGGACACGAGCAAGATGCCGCAGGTGGTGTCCGAGCTGCTGTAGCCGGCAATCGCTACATCGAATAGCAGGCGGCCCCGGCGGTGAAGCTGCACGTGTGACATTGTTGATTCAGGATGCTTCGAGGCAGCCGAACGATAAGGATAAGCTGCCGGGGCCGCCTGCAAGACTTTCATGCCGCGCGAAACCAGGATGGCGGCCCCGGTCAGCTTCATCCGCTGGCCCCTCGCGGAGACTCCATTTCCTCATACGAATACGCGAAACAGAACCCCTCGGCAAACCAGCCTCGGAGCATTTCATTGCTGGGTGCCAACTCTATTGCCAGCCGATGCAGCTCTTCGGTAGCAAGCGAGCCATAGACACGCTCGCCCTCATGCCAACGACGACGCCCCGCTTCAAGTCCTTGCTGATGCGCCGGCCCGATTTGCTCGACGAGCAACTTTCGCAGCTCATTCAGGTTTGCCCGGTCGCCACCGAACACAACGCCGTCTGGTTCACCGAGGAAACCATCAATCACTTGTACGAGGTATCCCGGCTCAATGCCGGCGTACGTATGCCCGTTGGCTGAGCGGGGAAAGTCAAATGAACGGACCAACTGTTGCAGACCGGCGAAAGCCTGCCCAGACGCAAATCGCCAATGAACAGGAAGCTCCGAGTCGTGCATGTTTCTCTTGCGGCTAACGTAATGCCGATCAGTGGCCGAGCCGGCGCCGCGCCGGCTCTCGAACCACAAGAATCGTACCCGCCGGCTCGGTCCACTGCATTGGTGGGTTATCCGGCCTCGCTGTCCGCGGCGCAGACTGACACCAGGTCGGAGAAACGATCGAAGCGCCGGACGACTTTCGGCTCGCCTTCGAGGTAATAGAACACTGGCGGATCATCATTCTCGTCGTCCGCCTCAAAGTAGAAGAACTGGTAACCCTGATGCATCAAGAAAACAAAGGCGCGAGCCGGAAGTGGGGGTTGCCCGTTCTCTCGCAGTAATTCCTCGGCGCCTTCCCGAAGACTGGGTAGATGCCGAAGTGTGCAATCGGAACCTACCCATGCGCTCGGTGGCTCGCGCCCCGCAACGAGAAGGTACGCTTTGTAGGACGCCGGAAGGGCGCCGGCCCACCGCTCAAGCTCGGCGATCTCACCATCGGTAGCCGCGCCGCCGTCAAGGCCGATGCTCCGGAACCGCGAAACGTATTCGGCGACGGTGTCCTCCATGGGCAAAGGCTTGGCCGGATAACGATAAGGATAAGCTGCCGGGGCCGCCTGCAAGCCCTTCATGCCGCGCGAAACCAGGATGGCGGCCCCGGTCAGCTTCATCCGTTGGTTCAAGTAAGCCGCTGCGCGGCAGGTTGATTCAGCAGCCTTTAGTGTAGGGAGGTGGTCGCGGCGGGTCACGCGATGTCGTCTGCTTTCGTAAAGAGTTTCACCCTCTTTTCTCTGTGCGAAAGGATCTGCCGATGTC
>DATKDU010000255.1:0-3368 GCA_035512595.1 Pirellulaceae bacterium | reverse complement strand
TGATCACCGATCTCGATCGCCGCGGTCTCTTGGACGACGTGCTCGTTGTCTGCACCAGCGAGCACGGCCGGACGCCGAAGATCTCGTCGGGAAATGGCGGCGGCCGCGACCACTGGTCGCGGGCCTACTCGTCCTTGATTGCCGGGGCCGGCATCAAGCGGGGGCATGTGGTCGGAGCGACCGACAAGCAGGCGGGAGACGTCACCGACCGGCCGATCAGCCCCAAGGACCTGTTGGCGACGATGTATCACCTGCTGGGGATCGACCCCCACTACCTGGTCTACGACCGGCAGGGGCGGCCGCTGCCGCTGGTGGACGGGCAGCTTATCAGCGAAGCGCTTTCCTGACCTGTGGGCCCGGCCGTAGCTGAAGTCGTCAGACTTCAGGCTGTCCCCCCGCATTCCGGCCTTCGCTCTAGGTGCCGGGGGATTTTCTTGGTCTTTTTTCTTTTGGCCCCCTTTCCAAACCCTTGACCAGGGCCCTGGGGTGGCTACAATCGCGGCATTGAGTCGATACAGAGTCTCAATATCGTCCATGCCACGATCCCCAATGGATAGCCATCCCATGACCTCCCGCCCCACCACACCCCGCCACGCCTTCACCCTCGTCGAACTCCTGGTCGTCATCGCCATCATTGGCATCCTCGTCGCCCTCCTGCTCCCCGCCGTCCAATATGCCCGCGAATCGGCCCGACGCATGTCCTGCGGCAATAACCTCAAGCAGCTCGGCCTGGCGATCCAGACGTTCGAGGCTTCCAATCGGGTGCTCCCCTCGTCGCACCGGCCGACTGCACCTTCGGCCAATGGCAACGCCGATGGCTGGTCGTGCCAGGCGCAGATCCTTCCGTACCTGGAGCGCGGCGATATTTACGACCGGATCGATTTCAACAAGAGCTACAACCAGTCCATCCTCCTGCCCGACACCGCCACTCCCGCGCGTCTGGCCTCCCTGAAGCTCGAAGTGCTGCTCTGCCCCTCCGAGATCAACCGGCAGATTCGCACCGGCCCGTCGGGAGCGGAGCACGCGCCGCTGAGCTACGGCTGCAATCTGGGGGTCTGGTTTGTATACGATCGTCCCTCTGGCCGAGGTGGCGACGGCGCTTTTGTCCCGATCGCCGGTTTGAGCCCCGGCGAGTACGTGGATGGTCGCAGCAACACGCTGGCCTTCATGGAGGTCAAGACCTACACCCCCTACTATCGCAACGCGGGGCACGCCAATCCGCTCGCTCCGGCCCCCGCCGGCGTCTGCGCCCTGGGGGGCGATTTCAAGACCAACACCGGCCACACCGAATGGGTCGATGGCCGCGCTCACCAGACCGGCTGCACAAGCCTGTTCGGACCCAACACCAAGGTCCCCTGCACGGTCAACGGCGTGCTCTACAACGTCGATTGGACCAATCAGCAGGAAGGGGTCGGCACCGCGCCGACCTATGCCGCCGTGACTTCGCGCAGCTTCCATCCCAACGTCGTGCAGGCGGCGATGATGGACGGCTCGGTCCACAGTTTCGCCGACGCCATCGACCTGCGGGTGTGGCAGGCCCTTTCGACGCGCAACGGGGGAGAACCCGCCTCGATCGAGAACTATCGCTAGACGGCCTTTTCGAGCCTTCCTCCAATGTCCGGGGCATGCCTGAGACGGGCTCCTGGCCACCGCATCTGCTGCGTTTGGCCGCCGCGCTCCGATACAATACGGGGGCGGACGCTGTCGCGGTTCAACGACTGAACCGGTAGCTCCGCATAGGCCGCGGCAGGCGTTCTCTCCGCGGCGACGGAGCTTTTTGCTGGCCAGCCCTGAGATCGCCGTCAGCGGAGCTTTTTGCTGGCCAGCCCTCAGATCGCCGTCAGCGGAGTATAAAACATGTCCCGGATGGTGTCGTTCGCCGTTCTGATCGGCATTCTGGCCGTCATCACGGTCCTGTTTTATCGGGTGATGGCCAGCTTCCTGCTGCCGCTGTTTATGGCGGCACTGCTGGGGGTCATCTTCCAGCCCCTTCAGCGGTGGGTGCTCAACAAGTGCGGCGGCCAGCGGTACGTGGCCGCGGGGATCACCTCCGTGCTGGTCCTGTTGAGCGTGCTGACCCCGACGGCGCTGGTCATCACGATGGCCGCGCTCCAGGGGATCGAGCTGGCCGAGCGGGTGCGCGGAACCGACGTCCAATCGCAGCTCACCAACCTCCGCAAGCAGTTCGATCTGGAAATTGCCAACGAGCAGGATCTGCGCCTGCTGGAGGCCGGGCTCAAGCACTGGCGCAACAAACAGCGGACCGGCGAGCCGATCGAGCTGGAGCACGAAGCAGTGCAGGTCCTCCTCGAGCGGCTGACGCGGCTGGAGGAGGCGATCAAAACGGAGGGCACAGGCGCCGTGAGGACCGACGCCACGCGGCTCCGCGAAGCGCTGGTGCAGCTCAAGGAGTCGCAGCCGCTGACGCTCGCCCAGGACGAAGCCCTCCAGGCGGCAAATGCCGAGTTCCGCATCTTCAAGCGCGAGTACCTCGGCGGCTCGGTGACCGCCTGGCTCAAGGAGGCGGTCAACCCGACCGACGAGCAGCTCGAAAACCTGCTCCAGAGCACCACCTCGACCGCCGGCTCTCCTCTGTTGGCCCTCGGCGGCGACACCCTGGCGATCGTCGCCAAGCTGCTGTTCGGGATCATCATCACGGTGGCGGCACTGTTCTTCTTCTTCGCCGAAGGGGCGACGATGCTGGACGCCGTCATTCGCCTCTCGCCGCTGGAAGAAAGGTACGTCCGCGAGCTGGTCGCCGAGTTCGAGCGCGTCTGCCGGGCGGTCGTCACCGCCACGCTCCTGTCGGCAGTCGTGCAGGGGATCCTGGCCGGCATCGGCTTCTACTTCGCCGGGCTGACCAACTCGGTGGCCCTGCTCACACTGCTGACAACGGTCCTGGCCATGGTTCCGTTCACGGGGGCGGCAACCGTCTGGGTGCCGGTCTGCTTCTATATCTACTTCGTCCAGGATCGCCTGGTGGCCGCGGGCTTGCTGGCGATCTACGGCACGTTCATCATCTCGCTCGCCGACAACGTCATCAAGCCGATCGTCCTGCACGGGCAGTCGAACCTGCACCCGCTGCTGGCCCTGCTCAGCATCTTGGGGGGCATTCAGGCACTCGGTCCGATCGGCATCCTCATCGGGCCGATGGTGGTCGTGTTTCTCCAGACGCTCTTGAAAATCCTCCAACGGGAGCTCCTTTCCATCGACCGGACGGCCGCTGCCGCCGCCAGCGCGGTTCCGCCGGACAATCCCCACGCGGTCGAGCCGCCGACCGTCGCCGGCCCCGACAATGGCCAGCCCCAACCCGACTCTCCGCCGCCGGCCCCCGCAAAAACCACCGACCCGCGGCACAAGAAGCGGCG
>DATKDU010000254.1:0-43857 GCA_035512595.1 Pirellulaceae bacterium | reverse complement strand
CGAAACAGCTTCGCGCCGCACTGCGTGTCGTAGACCGGCATCGCCAAGGCCAGCGACGCACAGGTGGCAAAGATGCGCCCCAGATAATGCCTGGCGGCAGAGCGCTCGATCCGGCGGCCAAGCAGCCGCACGCGCGAACCCATCGCCACGAGCAGCTCTGGCCGCTCCAGAAGGATGCTGCGAAACCGGTCGATCTCGTCCAGCGGCGTGGCCAGGTCGGCATCCCAGTAACCGACGAACTGCGGCGAGTTTTCCAGTGCCGCCAGAATGCCTTGCCGCACGGCCTCGGCTTTGCCTTGGTTTTTTTCGAGCGAGACGACGGTCGCCTGGCCGGGCATTTCGGCAGCCAGCTCGCCCAGCACGTCGGCCGTGTCGTCGCAACTGCCGTCGTTGACCAGGACGAACGAAATCGACGGATGATCTCGCAAGTACGCGCGGATCGCTTCGGCCGGCAGCCGCTGGGCCTCGTTGTAGCACGGGATGACGACGGCCACTTCGCTCACGGCGTGCTCCTTGCGGGTGCAGCGTCGTCAGCGACGCGGAGGATCGCCAGCAGGCTGACGCCGTAGCGATAGGCCGCCGACGCATTGCCGCGCAGCGCCCGCCGCAGCCGCGCGGCTTCACCGGCAAACAGCTTGGTCAACATGGCGTTGATCGGTCGCGGCGCAGGACGCAGGTCGGTGTTGGACGACCCGAAGGAACGGTTTCGCCAGCGGCCCAGCGTGCGGATCGCGCGAATGACCGGATAAAGCCGCGTATTGAAATGCGAGACGAGCCGCGTTTCCACCGGCAGTCCTTCCCAAAGCTGTGCAAGTTGGTCGGGCGTGTAGCGGCGGAAGTGTCCGTGCGACACGTCGTGCGGGCCCCACAGCGACATGTCGGCGGGGACGGTGATCAGCAGGTGAGCGCCTGGCGAAGCGAGCGACACGATGCTCGACAGCAGCTCGCGATCATATTCGACATGTTCCAGAACGTCGTTGAGCATCAGCAGGTTGGCTCGCTGGATGACTTCCGGAGCGTCTGGCGGCCGCTCGGCGCGGAGGAAGGAAACTTGGGGAAATCGCCGGCGAGCGTGCGACAATGCTTCCTCCGACGCGTCGATGCCTACGCATTCGTTATCGGCCGCGAACTGCGCCAGGTTGCCGCCGGCCCCGCAGCCAATATCGACGATCACCGACCGCGGGGGCAACGCGAGCTCTTCCACCATCGCGGCCAGAATTTGCCGGCGGGCGACAAACCACCAGTGCGTATCCTCCAGGTGCGCCAGCAAGTCGTATTGTTCGCGCTGCATGTGGTTAGCGTTTCGACTTGGGACGCGCGGGCTGCGGCGGTTCGCTCGCTTTGGAATCGACCGGCTGCGGCGGCAGTCGTCGCCGCTCGGCGATTGCCATCGCCACGAAGCCGCAAAGGAGCAGCACGCACGCGACTGCGCGTGCCGTTCCGCCGGGTGGTCCATCATAATAGGCCAGCAGCGATTGCTCGCCGCTGCTCTCGACCACGATCGACATCCGCCCGTCGGCAGTCAGCCCCTCTTGGAGTTGTGCCGCGGGAATGGTCCGGCCGCTTAGCTCCACGTGCCAGCCCGGGAGATACGCCTGATGGATGATCACTTCGCTCGGCGGCCCCGCTGCGATCTGGTAGGAAATGCGATGCGACGAGTGGCCAGCGGCCGGCTCAATCCGCCGATTGCCGACGACTTCCACGATCGGCCTGTTGCCGCGCGGCGGCTGCTGGCGAAGGCCGATGGCTGTCCGCGGCCGGAATTCATCCGCACCGGTGAACGTGATCATCTCGGCGAGCTGCCTGGCTTGCCGCTCGCGCACCCAGGCATCGACGCCGTAGTTCCGTTCCTGGGAGGCGATGAACTGCGGCATCGACCAGTAGACGACCATGACGATCAGCAGCAGGTAGGCGGCCAGCTTGAACTGCGGCTCTTTGGGCATCCATTTGTGAATGCCGGCGGCCAGCGCCGCTTGCAGCGCGGCCGTGAGCGACAAGATTCGCCAGGGAAACTGCACGACCCGCAGCGGAAAGACGGCGTCCCACAGCCAGCCGAACAGGGGCGTCGCGCCGATGACCAGGACCAGGTAAGCCGCCATTAGCGACCGCGAAAGCCGATCGTGCCGGGCGGCAATCAGCCCGGCGATGGCGATGGCCGCGTGCGGCAAGCCGAGCTGAAACGACATGCCGTCGCCGGTGCCGGCTTTCGATCCGCCGAATCCCCACCCGGTTTGAAAATATTGCAGCGGATAGACCACGTGATCGCTCGGCGTGTAGTAGCCGCTGATGGCGTCCGCAAAATCGACGTACTTGCTCATCTGCACCAGCGGCAAGGCGTAGAAAATCGAGAGCCCCGCCGTCACCAGGCCGGCCTGTCCAATCGCTACCAGAAGCGGACGCGGCGGCAGTCGCTGCACGGCCAGAGCGACGGCCAGAACAACGAGCATGCCGCTGGCCAGGAGCGCCACCATCGGATGGCAATAAACCATGGCCGCCAGGACGAGGCCGAGTCCGCCGCCATCAAGCGACACCGATTGCGACGCTTCGATCCGCCGGACGATCCGCACGGGGAACAAGAGGAGCCAGGGGACCAGCAGCATCGCGGCCAGCTCGCTCAAATCGCCGCGCACCAGCAGGTTCACGTACAAATACGGCGTCAGCAGTAACAGTGCCGCGGCGAAAACCCCCGTCCATTCATCTCCCAGCTCGCGGCCGACGAGATACGCGCCGATCGCGCCGACGCACAGGAAGCTGAGCACCGTGCAGTACGTCGCCGCCGAGGGACTGCCGGTGAGCTGCATCCACCCAGCCGCACAAAAAAAGAACCCCGGCTGGTAGAACACGAACGTCGGGTATCCGTACCCGCCGGCCATTTCCGGCAGCCACCGCGGATACCAATATCCCGCCGCCAGCGACTCGGCAAAGAGTGCCGTCAGGAACTGGTAGCGAAGGTCTTCGTGCGTGTCGGGCCAGGCGTCATACGGCAGGAGTGCGGCAGTGGCCAGGACGCTGACGGCCAGAATGGCGGCAATCCGCGCGCCCCAGAGCAGCAGCGACCGGAGTAGGGGCGAAGAAAAAGGCATAAATTGGCCAAACGGCGAAGGTTTAGCTGATCTTCGTTCGCCCTGCGGCGGGTGTAAATGGGGCCGCTGTGCCCCGTTCATCTCACGGATGGTTGCCCGGCATGCCGAGTGCAGAGTATATTTGCGTTACTGTGCTGCCGGTAATTCGGCATTTTTGTTTTGACAGGAGATTTTGCATGCAACGATTTTTAGTGCCGGCCGTCGCGCTTTGCGTGATGGCCGGGGCTGCGGTCGCTGCCGACCTCCAATCGGGCCTGAAGGTCGGAGATAGCGCCGGAGCGTTCAACGTGAAGGACATTACAGGCCCCAAGAAGGGCACGTCCCTGTGCTACAGGTGACAGTACGGCGGCCGTCCGGTCGTGGCGATTTTCGCTCGCGAGCTGACGGATGACTTGGCCAGTTTGGTCAAGCAAGTGGATGAGACGGTTGCGAAGAACGAAGACAAGAAGATGGCTGCGTTTCTGGTCGTGCTGACCGAAGATGCCGATGCAGCCGAGGCCAAGCTCAAGGAGATGGCCGACAAGCAGGGAATCAAGAAGGTTCCGCTGACGATCTTTGAGGGTGCGTCGGGTCCGCGCGATTACAATATCGCGAAGGATGCGGACGTCACCGTTCTCATGTGGAAGGGCCACAAGGTGCAGGCCAACCACGCGCTGGAAAAAGGCAAGCTGGACGCGAAAGCGACCAAGGCGATCGTGGACGATACCAAGACGATCCTCAATTAGTCTCTAGGTCCCTGGATTGGCAGCACAGAACTTCTCACGGCCCGCTCTTTCCGAAAAAGGGCGGGCCGATTTTGTTGACGCGCATTTACGGAGTGCTAGCACACCACCGACCCTGGTCGGTGGGAGATTGACTGAGTGGCTAGCACGCGGCACAAAAAAAACACCCTACATTTTCTCTCCTTCTGCCGCTTCGCGGCAGAAGGAGAGAAAATGTAGGGAAGAACGCGTCGAGCGATGTGCTTCGCTGCTAGCCTTGCAATCTCCTTACCACCGACCAGGGTCGGTGGAGATTGAATTAGCGACGACTAATCCAACATGAGCACCATCGAAGGTCGCTGGTACGACTATCCCCACTACTTCGATTTGGCTTTCCGTTCCGAGACGCGGCTGGAGGCCGACTTTCTCGAGGCGGCATTCAAAAAATACGCCCGGCGGCCGGTGCGGTCGCTGCTCGAGCCAGCCTGCGGCAGCGGGCGGCTCGTCGCGGAGATGGCAACGCGCGGCTACCGAATGAGCGGCTTCGATCTGAGCCGGCCGATGCTCAACTACGCGGCGCAGCGGCTCAAAAAACGCGGGCTTTCCGCGCGGCTCTTTGAAGCTGACATGGCCGACTATCGACTCCCCCGGCCGGTGGACGCGGCATTCAACACGTTCAACTCGTTCCGGCATTTGCTGACCGAGGAAACGGCGCGGCGGTTCTTGGAATGCACCGCAGAATCGGTTAATCCCGGTGGCATCTTCATCCTGGGCCTGCACCTGGTGCCGCTGGATGCCGAAGAGGGTTCAAGCGAGCGCTGGACGGCGCGGCATGGCAAGACGCGGCTGACCGTGACGCTGCGCGTGACAGCATTCGACCGGCGCAAACGAATTGAGCACCTGCGCGTCTCGTCGCTGGTCCGCTCGCCGGGCAAGACCGTGCGGCTGCGGTCGGAGTTTCCGTATCGGCTCTATACGGCGGCGCAGCTCAAGCGGCTGCTGGCCAGCGTCCCGCAGTGGGAACTGTGCGACGTGTTCGACTTCTGGTACGAGATCGACCAGCCGCGGAAACTGGATGATGAGATGAGCGATACGCTGCTGGTGCTGCGACGCAAGTAGCGCGACGGCGAGCGGCCGGCGTGAGCCGGCTGATCAGGGGGCTTACGCCCCCCGCTCGCCATTTTTAGTGCTGATCCGCGCCCCCCAGCGACTCTTCGATCCGGTCCGCCTGCCAGGCGATCGTCGTGATCGTGCGGCTGACGTCGAGGGCCGTGAGTGCCGCGGCCAGTTGGCTGGCGGCGACAACGACCATGTCGCCGGAGGGCGTGCTCAGAATTCCAAACGCGCCGACGACCATCTGGGCGTTGTACTTCAGGAGCTGCATCGCGTTCTCCGGCGTGCTCGGGCCGCAGATCGATGAGAAGCTCACTAGCGGGTGCCCCTGCTGGTCCTTCTGGTCGAAGCGAACGTGGACCGTCTGCTTCCGCAGCGGCCCGACCTGCACGACCACCTGCCAGTCGTCGGCCCCTTCGGTCAACTGCCAGCCCGAGAACTGCACCACCATGCGCACCATCTGCCGCGGGTCGCTGACTGGCGGCGATTGAGCCATTCCCGCGGCAGCGACCGCCGCACCGGCAGTGCCGACGGGCGGCGCTGTCTGCGGCGCAAACTGTGCCGGGGAAACTTGCCCGCGGCTCTGCATCGCCTGCTGGATCATCTGCGGCATCATCATGCCGAAGCCGGCCCCCATCCCCATTCCCATGGCACCCGATGCGCCGCTTTGTCCTCCCTGCTCGGCCATCTTCGCGAGGCTGTTGGCTGTCTGGAACATCGTGAACGCCTGCAAGTCTCCGATGACCCCCATGCTCGAGCGGGCGTCGATCGCCTTCTGCACTTCCTCCGGCGGCGAGATGGCGTTGATGAAAAAGTCCACCAGCTCCAGCCCATACCGCTGAAAATCACCGGTGATCTTCTGCCGGGCACTGCCGCCGATCTCGTCGAACTGGGCCGGCAGATCGAGCAGGCTCGTCTGGCCAGTGCCGAGCATGTCGGTCAGCTTCGAGACAATCAGGTCCTTGAGGTAGGCCGTGACGTCGTCGGTCGTGTACTTGCCGACGGTGCCGACGAGCGTGTCGAGAAACGTGTTGGAATCGGCGACCTTGAACGCGAACTTGCCGTTCGCTCGCAGTCGCACGATCCCAAAATCCTTGTCGCGGACGGTGATCGGCTGCCGCGTCCCCCACTTCTGGTCGATGAACGTCTGCTTGCCGATGAAGTAGACCTGGGCCTGGAACGGCGATTTTTCCCAGGGGATCGTCAGCACGCGGGTGAGGATCGGGACGTTCCACGTCATCAGCGTGTATTGGCCGGGGCCGAACTTGTCCATTGCCGTGCCCCCTTTGACGAACACCGCCTCCTGGTTGGGCTGGACGATGAGCTGCGCTCCGAGCTTGATGTCGGCGGAGCCTTCCGGCGGGATGCGATGCACGATCGAGCGGTTCGACTCGTCGAAGTAACTGAGGACTTCCAGTTGCAGGCCCATGATCGAGCTCCCGAGCGGAAAAGGGTGTGGCGACGCAGGATGTTGTACGCGATTGGCGCGACGCATTCCAGATGCGGCACTACCTCGCGCACGACAGTGCCTATACTGATTCGGTCGAAACCGCCGTTCCTTGGAACGCTCTCACATGCCGGCACAACGCCACAGCCAGCTTCCGCGCACGGTGCAGCTTCTGCTGGCGCTCGGCCTGATCGTCGCGCTGGTTTACTTGGGTTGGCAACAGCGACAGGAACATGACCGTCCGGACGGCGGCGCGAAGGACAACCCCGCGGAGAAATTGCCGGCAGCTCAACCCGGCACGGTCATCCAAAACGTCACGATCCGCGATCGCGACGGCGAGGTCGTCTATCGCGGCAATGTGGACCTTTCGCGGACCATCGCCCGCATCCAGGCGGGGAAGAGCCTGCCCCAGTTTCGCAACGACGGCTCGGTCTTTCAGAACCGCGAGCGGCGACTGCCGCGACATCAAGCCGGCTACTACCGCGAGTGGGTCCATCCGACGCCTAGGCTCTCCGGACCCGGCCCGCAGCGGATCGTCACCGGCGAGAAAGGCGAGTTCTATTACACCCCCGATCATTATGAAACGTTCCAGCGGCTGAGGCTTGAATCGGCCAAATGACCATGAGTAATGCCGCGGCATTTCAATTCGTCGCCGATCCGGCTGCTTGGAAGCCGCCGGCGGGAATCGTCGCGCCCATCTCCGCTGGCATTCGCAGCAAGCAGAAGCTGCTGGCGATTCTTGCCGACCGCCTTCGCTTTCCCGCTTGGACCGGGCGGAACTGGGACGCCCTGGAAGAATCGCTCCGCGACTTGTCGTGGCTGCCGCCGGGAAGCGTCGCGCTGGTCCACCAGGACCTTCCCTTTGGCCCCGGCGGCGCGAACCGCGGCATTTACCTGTCGATCCTGAACCAGGCTTGTCGCTTTTGGGCCGATGATCCAACTCGAAAACTTGTCGTCATTCTTCCCGCCAGCGAAGCGGACGCGGTCACTTCAACTTTGGCGGCGGCCGAGCACTAGCATTAGCGCACCACCGGCAACGATCAGCAGCGACATGGCGGAGCAGCATCCGCCGCCAATCAAAAACGGCGCCGCCTCCTCAAAGTCGGCATGGGGCGCGTTGACAATCGGCACCAGCAGGCTGACCAGCACGATGCCAAGTGAGATGACAAGGCAGACGATGCCGAAGATCAGGAGCAGCCAGGCGGGTTTCATGGCGAATTGCGCGACCTATCCAAGCCGTCTACTGAAAGTTGGATTCGCCAGTGGGCCGTTGATCTTGGCTATCGCCTGCCGACGGCCTTCAGGATTTCGGCCGCGACCGGCCCATCGCGCTCCCCCAACTGCGGATCGGGGGGCTGCGAGTAGTCGAGGAAGTCGTAGCGGCCGCGTGAGTACGCCTGTTGGATGAGATACTGCAAATCAAGGCGAACGTCCGGGTCGTCCGGACGAAGGGGAATCTTGATGGATGGCAGCGGCTGGGCCAACGGGATCGGGTAGAACTCCACTGCATGGGGTTGGCTCGCCCGCTGGACGCAGGCGTGATAGGTCGCCAGTGCGTGCTCCCCCTGAAGACGCCAAATCGGCAGCACTTCGGCGCGATGGCCGGTTCTAGTCAGGTCGATTTCGACCGTATTGACGCCGCCGCGCTGGTATTCGTTGCGCTTCATCAGATACTCTTCACGGCCCGCCCCCTGGAGCTTGTTGGCCGGGCTGAGAAACTCGATTACGGTGATGACGCGGTTGCCGGTGGCCGCATCGACGATGATCAAATACGCCTCGCGAATTGGCTCGGGTTCAAACAGCACGACGATCGGTTCCGCTTCGGCGACTGCCACGCCGCCTTCGGAGGCAACCTCCGTTCCAGCCAATGGCCTGTCCTGGGGGACGATGAACACATCCGGCCGCCGCTGGCGCAGCAGATAATCGTCGGTCCCGATGTAGACCCGCTCTTCGGATTGGCAGCGCAGGTCCGCCGGCAGATGCTCATTGAGCGCGTCGGATGCGTAAGTAACGAGCTTGGTGTGAATATCCCCCCAGTGGCGCTCCAGCCAGGGGTCCATGCCAGGGAAAGGACTTCGTGACATTGCAGATGGCCTCCAAGGTCGCCTGTTGCCATTGTACATTCCCAGCTTGAGCTCATCGCTATCAATCTCAGCCTATGCCTCCCAGCGACTTGCCTGGCGAAACCGCGGAATTCGAGAAAACCCAGGAGTGGTCCCCCGTCCGCTGGGCGCTGAAGGCCTGGGTGTGGATCGTCCTCCTATCGGCGGCACTGATTGCCGAGTTGGTGGCCGGGCCGCTGCTGGCGGCGCTCATCCTGGCGCTCAAGTTCGGCGGCTCGGATCTGGCGCTGGGCATCTGGCTGCGGCATCGCGGAGCGCCGGCCCTGGGCTACTTCGCCTGGGCGCAGGCCTTTTTGAAGGTTGCCGCCGCGGGGTTCGCTCTGGGGATCATCATCACGGCGCTGGAGCCGCTGTTTGGGGTGCCGTTTAACCCCGAAAAGCTCATCGGGGCGCTCGTAATGTTGTTTGCCGGAACTTTTTGTAGCGGGGTGACGATGTTCGCCGGCGCGGTTTCGGTTCCCTATGATGCCAGCCGCTTGTGGCTCGACAAGTCGGCCTACGGTGACCTGCTGGCAAACCGCTGGCCTCTTTCGTGCAGCGGGAAGCGGAATCGAGTGCCGCTACAGTTAATCCTGGGGATGGTCGCCACGACCTGTTTCGCGCTGCTCATGACGACTGGCCTAGGACTTATCGGCTTGGCGGTACGGGAACCCGGACCGATCATCGGCGCGACCGTGGTTTTCATGATTTGGGTGTCGAGTTTGTGGAAAGGAGCGGCCGCGCTGCGGCAAGTGCACGCGCGGGAGCGAGCAAATGCCGACCTGAAAAGCCGACCGGACGATGCCCAGGGCCAGCGAAGGGACGCGCCAGCGGCCCGCAGCGCCGCCCTGGGATAGGAGAATACCCAAACCATCCTCTCGCCCCTTCAGGGCTGCATTGGATTTTTTGTACATTCGATACCCAGGGCGGCTTTTGCGCTTGCCCTCGGCTGTCGTCCGGGTCGCACCTTCGGTGCTGCAAGAGCGATTGAGCCGCGGATGACGCCGAGACCGCGGATCGGCAGGTACGGGTTCCTCTTCTCTGAACCGGGACAGAGAAGAGGAACCCGTAATCGGCGGCGGCGGACGGATTGCTTGCTTCTAAACGTTTGACCAGCGGCGCTAGAGCCGGTAGAATTTGGTGCGGCTGAGTTTCCGGATTTCCTCTTGGAGTGCATCCATGAATCGATTCAACGTCGGCATCTCGGGACTTGTGCTCGCTATCCTTCCGCTCACATCCCTTTACTCACAAGATCGTCCCAAGTTGATTTGGGGAGTCTCCCTCAATGTGACTGCTCCAGAGGCGGTTGAGGACCAAGTTACAAGCTATATCTCACGCGGCCTGCGCAACCTCGATGACGTGCGCCTGACCGATACGAAGCCCACTTTCGTCCTCTCTGTGGTCATTCTCGAATTGGGCAGGGGTCAAGGTTACGCGGCGTCAATGCCGACGGGTCAAATAACACCCTAATGCACCCGCCCAGTCGCGGCAACCGAAGCCCGGGCCCGTTCAATCTGTCCTGGGGCGACATCATTCGCTTTTGACACGGCGGCTCGGAGACGCGGAGGCACTGAGAAGCGAATGTTATTAATGCTGCTCTGTGCCTCCGCGCCTCGGTGTCTCTGTGCAAGAAACGATCGACACTCCCCTTCAGAAGCGCCCCGGTCCGGTCAGTCGCCACACTGTAGGACGCGCTTCCCAGCCCCCAGCAAAGGCGGGCTGAGAAGTCGTCCTACGGCAAGCCGTTACTATCCCGCTGAGGCCTTTCCCAAAAGGGAGCGGGGCGGAATGTCCCTCGCGGAGCGAGTGGACCACGTTGGGCATCAATTCTTTTCGTCGGGGGCTATGGAATTATTGTCCACTACCATGTATCATGCCTAGTGGACAGTCGTGCGCACTGGCCCGCCGCGGGGAAACCTGCGGCATGTGGGCCAGGGGGCGCAAACTGCCCCCGGACGGACCAGTGCCGCTCGCGAAGCTCATTGACAATTGATCCAGAATTTTCCAGCCAGCCAGGTAGCGGTCCAGGGGCGTCCGAAGTCTCACGACTTTGGCTACCAAGTGCGGCCTGCACGGAGCCCAGAAGTCGCTTATTAAAGGAAAAAATGGCCGAAATCGTAAGCGGTTGCAGCGGCAGGACTTAATGGCGACGCATAAGCGAACTAGAATGGTCAAATCGCTTATATTTATCCGGCCTGCCACCCCGAACAGGGGGGTACGAGGTGACGTTTACGGAGTCCCCTTGCTGTCATATCGGAGCCCTTCCTTTGGCGGAGAGAGGACTGCCATTTCGCGCTAGCGCGCCTGGGGCGTTCCCGAGGGGCGTGGTAACCGGAAGGGTCGTCGTGCCAATGCTTTGCGGCATTGGCGCCAGCCGGCATTGGGCCGGCTGTCGCGCGAGCAGAGGGAGCCAACGGCTGCCCCTGGGCGCGCGTCGGCGGCGGGGTACTCTTATGGTTCGACAACTGCATATTCCGCAATCCGCACTCCGCAATCCGCAATGCCCCTGATCGTCCAAAAATTCGGCGGCTCCTCCGTCGCCACCGCAGAAAAGATCCTCAAGGCCGCCCGCCGTGCGATCCGCGCCCAGCAGGAGGGGAACCAGGTCGTCATGGTCGTCAGCGCCATGGGGGACACGACCGACGACCTGATCGATCTGGCCCGGCAGATCACCGACAAGCCGCCGGCTCGCGAGATGGACATGCTCCTCTCCACTGGCGAGCAGGTGAGCTGCGCCCTGATGGCGATGGCCATTCACTCGCTGGGGCACAAGTCGGTGAGCATGACGGGGGCGCAGATCGGCGTGAAGACCGACGCCTCGTTCCGCAAGGCCCGCATCCGCAGCATCGAGACGGGGCGGCTCAAAAAGCAGCTCGACGAAGGGAATATCGTGATTGCCGCGGGCTTTCAGGGGATCGACGAGGAATTCAACATCACGACGCTCGGCCGCGGCGGCAGCGACACGACGGCAGTGGCCCTGGCCGCCGTGCTGCGGGCCGACGCTTGCGAAATCTACACCGACGTGGACGGCGTCTACACCACCGATCCGCGCGTCGTCCCGGAAGCCCGCCGCGTGGGCCGCATCAGCTACGACGAGATGCTCGAGCTGGCCAGCCTCGGCGCGGGCGTGATGCACAGCCGCAGCATCGAGTTCGGCAAGAAGTTCGACGTGCCGATCCATGTGCGGTCGAGCTTCACCGACCAGAGCGGGACGATGATCGTCGCCGAGCCGGAGCGGCCGGATAGGCCGGTGTGCGGCGCGGCGATCACCAAGGACGAGGCGCGGATCACGGTCCTGGGCGTTCCCGACGTACCGGGCACGAGCCTGGAGATTTTTTCCCGCGTGGCGGCCAGGAACATCTCGGTCGATATGATCGTGCAGAACGTCGGCGAGTCGGGGCATGCGGATATTTCCTTTACGGTACCGCAAGGGGAACTCGAAACAGCCCTCGAAGCGGTGAAAGAAGCGGCGGCACTCGTCAAGGCGCAAGGCGTCACGTCGGACGATCGGGTCGCCAAGGTCTCGGTCGTCGGCCTGGGGATGGCGAAGCAAACCGGTGTGGCGCAGAAAATGTTCCGCTCCCTGGCCGATGCCGGCATCAACATTCAGATGATCACGACCAGCGAGATCAAGATCAGCGTGCTCGTTAGTCGCGAGCAGTCGCTGCCGGCCCTGCGGATCGTCCATCAGGCGTTCGATCTGGAGAAGGAACTGCCGCCGGTTGCCACGCCGGCGACTCATCCCGCCCAAGCGGCCGACGCGGCGGAGATTGCCGAGCGGCTGAAGGGGATCGCCATGGAAGGGCTGACGATCGACGAGATCACGCTCGATCCGTCGCAGGCCCGCGTGACGATCAGCGGCGTGCCCAATACGCCGGGAATTGCCGCCAAGGTGTTCGAGGACGTGGCCAATGCGGGCGTGTTTGTGGACATGATCGTGCAGAGCCACCCGAGTGCCGGCGGCCATGCCGTGCTGAGCTTCACGGTGCCGCAAGAGCAGGTCGGCAAGGCGGTCGCGGCCGCGGAAAAGATTGCCAAGAGTCTGGCGTGCAAGTCGGTGACCAGCAGCCCGAACATCGCCAAGCTGTCGGTCAGCGGCGTCGGCCTGCGGACGCATACCGGCGTGGCAATGCGGATGTTCAAGGCGCTGGCCGACGCGGGGATCAACATCGACCTGATCAACACCAGCGAGGTGCGGGTAAATGTGATCGTGGATGGCGAGCAGGGAGAGAAAGCAGCGGCCCAGTTGCAGGGGGCATTTGCCGACGTGATGCGGTAGGAAGTCGGCAGAGTCTTGACGATGAGGCCCGTCCCAGGAACGAGACCGGCCAACGGGAGCTAACCCCAGAACTGCCACCAGGGGCGCTGTTCTTTCTTCTTGAACATCTGCGCGCCGAGCTTGCGGCCGTGACCCATCAGGGCTCCTTCGAGCTTGGCCCCCTGGATGTCTGCACCGGCCAGCTTCGCGTCGGAGAGATTGGCGCCGAGCAGTACAGCGCCGTCGAACACCGCCCCTGACAGGTTGGAGCCGCGGAGGTCGGCCTTGGTGAGGTTCGCCTGGGTGAAGTCACACGCCAACTCCGCCATGCTCATGTCAACCGAGGTCAAATTGGAATGAGAGAAATCGGTTTCCCCCAACTTGGCGTACCGCAGAATGGCCCCCTTGAGATTGGAGCCGTGAAAGCTGGCTCCCTGGGCAAAGCAATCGGTGAAGTCGGTCTTCACGAGGCTCGCGCCGTCAAACACTGCCCCCTTGATCAGCGCCCCCATCAGGTTCGCGCCGTCGAGGCGGGCGTTGGAAAAGTCGGCATCGCGCAGATCGGCGCGTTGGAAATCGGCGCCCGACAGATCGTGACTCGCGAAATTGGCCCCTGCCAGCTTGGCCCCTTCAAAGAACTGACCGGCGAGGGAATCGCCTTCGACCTGCCGGAGCACGTCGAGCGAATCTTTATGGCGAATCTCGATCATCGTCGTACCCGGCATGTCAACGTCCTTCACTGGCACATGACCCGCGGCGCGGAATCGTTTCGCGCTGCTCAGGTCGCACCTTGGCGACAGTTCCAACTTCCAGGCTCACCGCCCGGAAGCGCGCTCGTCGCCGACTGTTAGTGCCTCAATTCTGCGAGTTGATCCATCCCGGTTGGAATTGACCGCGTTATTGCCTCTTTCCAGTCTTGTTCGGGTCTCGTTACTCTGTACCGGCCCTGGGGTCGCGAAAGTGCACAACTATTTAACCGCCGCAAGCCACGCGCGATTCGCTCCATGAAGCAGGGTGCGCTCTCCCGCAGGGGTTAGTCGCCTCAAGCCCTCTGATCTTACCCCGATTGCTGGCAGGAATCAATTTTGCTTACTGAACTTTCTGGACGCGCCTCTCCTTCCGAGGGGGCACTCGCGTAATCCGCCCGCTGGCCTGCGGATTGCCGCACATTGCACAACCCTCGAAACTCGTCGCTTGCCGCAGTCTCAGTGGATCGCCAGGTACGCGTATCCATCCAGTTGCTTGTTGACGTTGACAGTCATCGCCGACACTGCCAGGGTCACCTCCGGCGCAACGTCCGCCACCGGGTACTTGTTGCGGGCCAGCGACTGGCCGCAAACGTAGACCTCCACCCCCGCTCCTTTAAGTTTTCCCAGCAGCTCGCGATTGGGGTTCGTTTTGGCGCCGCTGACGCGAGCATAGGCATCATCCTGGAGTGCGACTTTCGTCGCCTGACCGTGCAGGACGAGCGCCAGCTTGACCTCGGTCGGCGCACGTCCGGCCTGGGCGTGCAGGTTCAAGTAGCGGGCCACGCTCTCCAGTCCCTTGGAGATTTCCTCCGGCCCGCTGGCGGCCGTGATGTCGAAGACGACCTTCGCCCCCGCTTGAGGCTGTTCGGCCGCATCGGAAAGCGCGACAATGCCGCCGTATTTGGCGATTCGGGGGAAGATGAATGCCGAGGTTTCGCCGCCGGCTGACAGTTGAGCCGCCGCTGCCAGACTTGCGATGATTGCCAATGCCACTGCGCGCATCTCAATAGCTCCTAATAACCTGTGAGGTTCTTGACCAGTACCAATGCGGCGACGAACACGATCGTGGCCGCAAACAACCGCTGGAGCACCGGCCCTGCCACTCGCCGCCCCAGCCACGAGCCGCCGAAGAGCCCCACGATCCCGCCGCCGATAAACGGCCCGACGACTTCCATCGGCAAGGTTTGACCGCCGAGCAAATACCCGCCGGTGCCCGCGACGCTGACCAGCGCCATGACCAAAAGCGACGTGCCGATCGCCCGCTGCATTCCCATGCCGCTGAAGGCGACGAGCGCCGGCACGATGATGAAGCCGCCGCCGACGCCAAACAGGCCGGACAGCACTCCGGTGATCAGACCTGCGCTGGCCAGGACCATCGCGCAGCGCGACGTCAGTCGCAACTTTCCGCTGGGATCGCGGCGGCACGACGGACCGTGATCGTCCCCCGGGGCGATTGCCAGCCGCTCGGGCCCGTCGCTCGCCATGCGCCACATTCGCGCCGCTATCACCAGCATCAACAGCCCAAAGAGCGACAGCAGGACGGCGGGAGGGATCATTCCCGCCAGCCACGAGCCGGCTGGGGCGCCAATCATGCCGGCGGCAGCAAACAACAGCCCCGTCGGCAATTCGACCAGTCCGGCGCGGAGCCGCTGCACAAAGCCGACGGCCGCCATGGCGCCAACCGTCGCCAGCGATACGCCGACCGCCTCTCGCGGGGGCACTCCCAGCCCATACACCAGCAGCGGCACGGCGAAGAGCGCCCCGCCGCCGCCAGTCAGCCCCAGCGAGAATCCCACCAGGGCGCCGAAGATCAGACTGAGAGGGTTCATCTACGCCCCGCTCGCAACGGGCGACGCTGCCTCCGTGGGCAGGCTCGACGCCACCCACGCCTTGTATCCGCCGACGAGGTCGAACACCTTCTTCCGTCCCTCCTGGGCCAGCACGCTGGCCGCAATCGCCGAGCGATAACCCCCTTCGCAGTGGACGGCAATCTGCCGATCCGCCGGCATTTCGTCGATCCGCTCGCGAAGGTGATTGAGCGGGATGTTCACGCTGCCGGCGATGTGGCCGCTCTCCCATTCCTTCTCGCTCCGCACATCGAGAACCAGCGGCGCGTCGGCCTCGCCCCGCAGCCGCGCCAGCGCCTGCGCGGTGACCCGGTCGGTCGTTTCCACCAGCTCCGGATAGTTCTCCAGCGCCGCCATGCCGCCAGCCAAATAGCCCGCGACGTTGTCAAAGCCAATACGCCCCAGCCGCATTACCGCCTCGTCCTCGCCCCCCGGCTCTGCGATGACGACAATCGGCGCCTCGCGGTCGAGCATCGTCCCGCACCACGTGGCGTACTTACCTAGCAGGGCGATGTTCAGCGAGCCGGCCAGGTGCGCTCCCTCGAACTCCATCCCCTCGCGGACGTCCAGAAGCTGCGCTCCTTGATTCTTCATGCGCAGCACTTCGTCGAGCGGCAAGGCCCTGAGCGCCTTGGTCATCGATTCTTCGAGTGCCGGCCGCTCCTGGCGGTTGCGGACGGCGTCGTAGGCGAAGTATTGCGGCGCTTCGGGCTGCTCCTCGGTAACGATCGCCTTGAATTGCTCGCGGCTCATCGGCTGGAGTGCGTAGTTGAACTTCTTCTGCTCGCCGATGGTGGAGACCGTTTCCTTGGAGAGGTTCTTGCCGCACATCGAGCCGGCCCCGTGGGCCGGATAGACGAGCGTTTCATCCGGCAGCTTTGCCAGCTTGTTCGTCACCGAGTCGTAGAGCATGTCGGCCAGCTCGTCGGCAGTGACACCGAGCGAGGCAAGCAGGTCGGGCCGGCCGACGTCGCCAATGAACAGCGTATCGCCGGTCAGCACCGCATGCGGCTTGTCTTTGCTCTTGGCCAGGTCGTAGACCAGAATCGAAATTCCCTCGGGCGTGTGCCCCGGCGTCTCGAGGATTTTCAGCTTCACTTCGCCGAATTCGATCACGTCTCCTTCCTTCGCCTGGACAAAGTCGTACTCCGCCTGGGCTCGCCGGCCGAGATGGATCTTCGCGCCGGTCCGGTTGCGAAGCTCGATGTGCCCCGCCAGGAAGTCGGCGTGAAAGTGGGTCAAGAAGACGTGCTTGATCGTCAGGCCCTGCGCCTGCGCATCGCTGAGATACTGATCGATGTCCCGCTGCGGATCGACGATGACCGCCTCTTTGGTCTTCTCGTCGGCAATCAGATACGACGCGTGAGCGAGGCAGGCGAGGTAATACTGTTTCAGGATCATGACTTGGTTCCTTGTAGGTCCCGCCTGCCGGGCGGGACCTGTGCGTGACGGGATGTGGGGCGGACTGACAAGGTCCCGCCCGGCAGGCGGGACCTACTTGCCGCAGCACGCCCGGCCGCTGGACGGCGCGGCTGGCTTGCTGGACTGCGGCGAGGTTTCGTCTTTCACGTGATTCCACGGCATTCGCGCCAACAGCATTCCCATGCCGCAGGTGTCGGTGATGCCGGCGAAAACCAGCCCGCCGCCGACGAATGCCGAGAGCAGGAAGAACGCCGGGTGGACGAACCAACCCAGCGCGACGCCGAGTACCACCAGCGAGCCGGCGGCAATTCGCACCTGGCGTTCGAGCGAGATCGTCTTCTTTCCGCGGACGACCGGCAGGCCAGCCTGCTCCCAGGCGAGCGTACCGCCTTCGACGTTGACGACATTCAGCCCGCTCTTCTCGAGCTGCTGACAGGCCTGATCGGCCCGGTTCCCGCTACGGCAGATGACGTACAGCGGCTTGTCGGCCGAGCCGTTGCGGCCGGCGGCAATGGCCTGGGCATCGAGCCGGTCCAGGGGCATGTTGCGGGCAATCGTGGCGTGAATCTCGCGGAACTCGGCGGGAGTACGGACGTCGATCAGATCGATCGGCTCCCCCTGTTTGAGCAAGGTGCCAACTTCCTGGGGACTGACGGTGGCAATGGACATGGTTTCGTCTCCTGATATGTTGAAATGTCGTGACTTTACGATCTATTAGCCAAAAAAGAACTCGTCTCAGGCCGCTCCCTTGCCGAACCGGGCCTCGACGCACCCCATGATGTCCGCCAAGTGGGTCTCGGCAATCTGGTAGTAGACCTGCCGGCCGTCGCGCTGGCTGGTCAAGAACCCGCACCGCTGCATAAGCCGCAGGTGCTCCGAGGCCATGTGGCTGGGGATCTCGCAGGCTTCGGCGAGTGCCCCAACCGCGTACTTACCCTGGAGCAACATTTGGACCATTCGCAGCCGGTGCGGATGGGCCAGGGTCTTGAGGCATTCCGCGGCCTGCGACAGGGCAGTCATCGAAAGCAGCTTGCGTTTGGCGGCCATAGGCACTTTCTCCGTCGATGTGCGGATCTGTCACACGGCGTGCAAACTGCCGGTCGGATTCCGCTCACCGCTCTTACTTAATATATCGTAATGTTGCGATATGTCAATCCATGAAATCTGGCGTCGCGCCGCATGCGCCGCGACGGCATCAACAGTCCCAGGAACGGCAACCCACAGCCCTGGCCGAGCAATTGGAGCCCCGCGGATGCCGCGGGAACGCTGCAAGTCTTGGCCGATCAACACACCGACCTGCCGAACCATCCGCAGGCTTCCGTGCAGATTCACACCGGCAGCTTTCAGTTCGTCCGCCCCAGCATCGGGGCCTGGGTCCTCTACGGCCTCGGGTCGGAAAACCAAGAACTCCCCGGCTTCATCACCCTCAATCCGATCGCCCGCATCGGCGGAGCGCAGAACTACGGCAGTGCATTTCTCCCCGCCGCCTTTCAGGGGACCCCCATCGGCGGCGAAGGACAGCCGCTCGCCCGGACATCGATTCCGAACATCAATGCCGCCGGGGTCACGCGCGACCAGCAGCGTCGGCAATTGGATCTGGTGCAAACGCTCAACCGCGAGCGACTGGCCGAGGACAAGGTCAACTCGCAGCTTGAAGGGATCATCGAGTCGTATGAGCTGGCGTTCCGCATGCAAAGCGCCGTGCCGCAGGTGATGGACATTTCGGACGAATCGCAGGCCACGCTCGATGCCTACGGCGTCAGCGGCACGGGACCGATGGCCAACTTCGCCCGGCAATGCCTCTTGGCCCGCCGCTTTGCCGAGGCCGGCGTGCGGTTCATCGAGCTGTCGCATCCGGGCTGGGACCAGCACCAGCAACTTCGCAATCGGCTGGCCGCCAACTGCACGGCGATCGACCAGCCGATGGCGGCCCTGCTGGCCGACCTCAAGCAGCGGGACATGCTCAAGGACACGCTCGTCGTCTGGGGCGGCGAGTTCGGCCGCACGCCGCACGCCCAGAATCCCGACGGCCGGGATCACAACGCGGCCGGCTTCTCCATGTGGCTGGCCGGCGGCGGGGTGAAGGGCGGATTGCGCTACGGCGAGACCGACGAGCACGGGATCAAGGCCGAAGTGGACAAGATGCACATCCACGACCTGCACGCCACGATCCTGCATCTGCTCGGCCTCGATCACACGCGGCTCACCTTCCGCTACAGCGGCCGCGACTTCCGCCTGACTGACGTGCATGGCGTCGTGGCGGAGAAGATCCTGGCGTAGGACAAGCGTCCCGCTTGTCTGCTTTCGTGGGGCAGGCGTCTCGCCTGCCTTAAAAGAGAATTGGCAGGTAAAATTGCATGGCCGCGCAGAATGCAGTTCTCACGCCAGCCAACGATTACATCATGTCCCTCTCCATCACCGGTCTCGTCTCCTCTCCACGCCAACTCTCCTTCGCCGACCTGGCGGCAATCGCCGCTCGCCATCAGATCGCCGACGTCAGCCGCATGGCACCTGGCAAGCAGGGGACCGCGGTCACGCTCGCCGGCATTCTGGAACTGGTGCAGCCGCAGGCCGAGGCGAAGTACCTCGGCCTGCACGCGACTGCCGACAACTTCCACGCCAGCATTCCACTCTCGGCCGTGCGCGACAAAGCAGTCGTGATCTACGCCCAAAACGGCCAGCCGCTGCCGGCCAAGGCGGGCGGGCCGGTGCGGTTCTTCATCCCCGACCATCACGCCTGCCAGACGCACGAGATCGACGAGTGCGCGAATGTAAAATTCGTCGATGCGATGGAACTGACCGCGGAGGCGGGTTTTGACAATCGGCCGCACGACGAACAGCAGCACGCGGAGCTGCACGCCAAGGAGCAGTCGTAGGCAACGCTGACGCCGTCTCCACAAGCCTGAAGCGCCAGCGAAGGAAATCCATCCACGGCCGATACGCGGGTCTGGTGATGAGCGATCTGAAACGCCGCGAGGAGGGGGTCCGCCTCAAGCACCGCGCCGGCCAGAACTCGGTCAAGATGTACAATAAACAGCCGACGCTGCTCCGCGTCGAGACCACGCTCAACGACGCCCGCGGACTGAAGGTCTATCGCCGCCGGCAGGGCGACCCGCAGGGGAAGCCGCAGTGGCGGAAGCTCCGCAAGTCGGTGGCCGATCTGTCGCGGCGTTGCCGGCTCTCGCAAGCGGCCAACGAACGGTATCTGGAGGCGCTGGCCACGGTGGCCCCCGACGTGCCGCTGTCGGAGGTCACCGATCGCTTGTGCCAGATCGCGTGGCAACCATTGGGTAGTGGACCTGTATCAGCGGTTGCCACTCCTCCAGGTTGTCGAGGGGATTCTCATCGATCGGCGCCCGTCAACGCCGTCCCCACGCCGCTGGACGGGCTTCCCAGCCCGTCGAAGTGGTGCACTCGCTCCGCGAGTGCCCCTGCAAACCACTCGCGGAGCGAGTGGACTACGTTGGGCATCAACTTTTTTCGTGGTGGGGCTATGGAATTATTGTCCACTACCGTGTATCATGCCTAGTGGACAGTCGTGCGCACTGGCCCGCCGCAGGGAAACCTGCCGCACGTGGGCTAGCGGCGCAAACTGCCCCCGGACGGCCAGTGCCGCTCGCGATGCTCATTGACAATTGATTCAGAACTTTCCAGCCAGGTAGTGATCCAGGGGGCGTCCGAAGTCTCACGACTTCGGCTACCAAGTGCGGCCTGCACGGAGCCCCGAAGTCGCTTATTAAAGGAAAAAATGGTCGAAATCGCAAGCGGTTGCAGCGGCAGGACTTAAAGGCGACGCATAAGCGAACTAGAATGGTCAAATCGCTTATATTGATATCCGGCCTGCCACCCCGAACAGGGGGGACGAGGTGACGTTTGACGGAGTCCCCTTGCTGTCAAATCGAGCCTTCCTCAGCGGAGAGAGGACTGCCATTTCGCGCTAGCGCGCCTGGGGCGTTCCCGAAGGGCGTGGTATCCGGAAGGGTCGTCGTGCCAATGCTTTGCGGCACAATCGGCCAAACCCTTGTGAAATCTTGTGGGCCATCTCGATCCGGCGGCACAAGAGGCTGGCCCGCCAACGATTTACGACAATTGGCGATCTGCGCAAAGTCTTGTGACGGCGCGGCAGCGACCTCAGGGCGTTTGCGGCGGCCGATTTGCCCTAGCCCATTTGCCCGCGGCCAAGAAACAACCGAGCCCGGCTGCTGCCCGCAGCCGGGTTGAGTGGGATTTTTTGGACCGTTCTGCTGCCGGCTTGTTAGTAGTTCGAGCTCGGGCCGGGGTTGATGTTGCCGACCATGTGGAAGTGGTTGTGGTCGATGTAGATCACTTCCTGGGCGTCCTCATCGACGAGCGTGTGCGGAATCGGCCAGCCGACGCGGGTCACTTCGGTGTAGTAGATCGTACACTTGTAATGGCAGTGGTGGAGCTGCACCGGCCCGATCAGCGGCACGACCCGCGGCGGATCGACGTAGTCGGCAATCTTGTCCTTGACGATGCGGACGTTGTTCCGCTGGAATTCGTGCAGGAAAGGCAGGCCGCCCTGGATCGGGTTGGCCCGCTCCCAGGCCCGCATCACTTCATCGTCGCTCGGCGGATCGAGAGCCTCCGTCGGAGCTCCAGGGACCAGCGGCCCCAGGATCGGCACCCGTTCGTACCGCTCGTGGTTCCAGAACTTGTCTTCTTGCTTTTTCTGGAAGTAAGGGCTGACTGGGATGGGAACTCCGAAAACTCCCAGATCGACTCCGGCGTGCAGCCCCACGCAGCCGGTGCTGGTTACGGACAACGTGGCACATACGATTCCGAGTGCCGCGATCGCGAACCTGTGAGACATGACAATTCCTCTGGTCGTCGCGGCGGCATGGGCGCCGCCAAACCGTGCCTAGCTTGGTGGGGGTCGATGGATGAAGCGGTCGCTGGGCGAGGGGCCCGCTTCCGTTTCCAGACCTATTTATCGTGTCAAGCTGTAACGAACTTGCAGGATTTTCCGGTGAACGGGAAAAAAGGGAGGAAAGTTAGCGAAGCGGTAGCAGGGGTGTGCTAGCGAGGGTTCGGGGTTCAGGGTTCTGGGTGAAGAGGTCAGAGGTCAGGGAGCAATTGCAAGATTTCCGACTCCTGAACCCTGAACCCTGAACCCTGAACCCTAACGAAAAAACCCCGGCAGGAGGCTGGTCCTGCCGGGGCTGTGCGACGTTACTGACTGCCCGTTTTGCGGCCCTGGTTTAGTGGCGGCGGTCTTTGAAGTCCAGCATCCACCACCCGTCATCCCATTCCAGGGTCACTTTCCGCCAGCCCAACGGGACTTGCGGATAAGGATAGAACGGTCCGATGTACGGCCAGGCGGTCGGGCTGTACTGCTTCGGGTAGGTCACTGCTGCGTAGTTGGGGTGCGAGGCGTAGCTCGGCCAGGCATAGCCGGGCATGTTCGGGTGATCGTAGCGAGCGGGGGCCATGCCCAACGTGCTGCCGGGGATGTGCATCGGGACCGGGTGTCCATGGGCCGGGCCGGCGACATCCCCCGGGACGACACCGTTCTGATGAGCGATGGTGCGGGCCGGAGCGTAAGCCATCGGCATGTTCGACCGGGGATAGTAGTACTGCGGCATCGGTCCAGCGTACTGCTGCGGAATGGGGCCGGCGAACTGCTGCGGCAGCGGGCCGGCAATGGCCGGGGCCGGAATCGGAGCGGGAGCCGTAGCGGCGCCGGCGTAGTAAGCGTTTCCGCCTTCGACGCCCGTGCCAATGGCGGCCGGCTCCGATTGCTGATCGTCCTGCCCGACCGCCTGACGAACCTTGCTGCCGATGCTGGCAAACAGGTTGCGGTTGGCGGTCTTGGCTGGGGCCGGTTGCTCGACGGTGATGTCGTTGACCACCTGCTTGACCCCCGGCACGCGGCGGGCAATGTCCAGGGTCAGCGACTGCTGTTCGGCCGAGCTGACGCGCCCGGTCAACCAGACTTCGCCCTCTTCCACCTGGAGGTCCAGGCTGAAGCCCTTCAAGTTGCCAGCTTTCTTTTGTGCTTGCAGGCGTTCCACGATCGTCTGGGCGATCTGTTGATCGTTGCCCAGCGCCAAAGGCGGCCCCAGCACGGCCGCGGCGATCAGCGCTAACGAGAATACGTAACGTCGCATGGGTCCCCCTCCTGAGGATGATGCAAGTCCTTGCGTGTCTCCAACACAGTCGCGGGCGGTACGACGGGAGCGAGCGCCCTGCTGTGGGTAGATGGCTTGTCGGTCGGCGATGCTGTGCGGCACTGGAACCGTGCGCGGGTGGCCTGGGCCTGAAATCCGTGCGCAAGTGCGGTGACGAACAGGTCGCCGATATTACTTGTCGGAAGCCGATCGCAACGAAGGGTAGGTTTTTTTGGATTTTGCCAGTGCTCGGGAAGATGCTTCTGGCAACGAAGTTACGAAATGCGCGGCCGCGCGGAAAGCTTTAACGACTGCGGAGAATTTGCAGGCGCGCGCCGAGGCTCGTGCGCGTGCTAGCGGGGCCGCGTCGAGAGCGGCAGTGTCGAGACGAGGCTGTGCCGAAGAGCGGCAGTCAGAAACCCGTGGGGATGGAGCCGCTCACGTCGAGCGTGCCCCCCACAGCCATGAGAGACAGGGTGGTCCCGCACCAGGCCCACCAACTGCTATCGCAGACGATCGCCCCAAAGGTGGCGGCCGCCAGCACCGCCAGGCACCCTAGATAGATGCCGCGGCAGTAGTCGTGCGCCTTTCCTGGCCGCGGCAGTCGGCCGAGCACGATGCTCGCCAGGCCGGCCAGTTGTACGAGAAGCAATCCCCAAAACGCCACCGGGTCTACAAAGTCGATCATTGACGGCTCCGAAGCATCCTTGCTCGAGCAGTGAAGGTCAGCCGCCGCTTGCGGGAGCGGCTGCTGGCAGCGACTCCGGTCGAAGTCGCGGGCCGGATTGTAATCGAAACGAAAATCAATCCGCAAGTTAAGTTTGCCGGCAATTCGGCCGATGAGAGGAAGTTTTTTCGCTGCCGGGGACGGTGATTACCAGTCCCCGACGCTGCCGTCGCGATAAAAGACCCGCTGGAGGGTCTCCTGCGCAAACGGGTGCTTGCGGACTTCCGCCTCGTTGATCTCGATGCCGAGGCCGGGGCGCGAATTGGGACGGACGATGCGACCGGCTGACTCAATGGAAAAACCTTCGCGGACGATGTCCTGCCGCCAGGGAACGTCGCTGGTGACCGTTTCGCAGATGATGTAGCTCGGTTGCGAGAAGCCGAACTCCAGCGACGCGGCGGTGCTCACCGGCCCTTGCGGATTGTGGGGGGCCAGGGCGATGCGATGTGCTTCGGCCAGAGCGGCAATCCGGCGGGCCTCGGTGAAGCCGCCGCAGTGGGTCAGATCGAGCTGGCAGATCTCGCAGCCGCGGGCCGCGAACAGATCGCGGAACTGAGCCAGGTGGGTCATCCGCTCGCCGGTGGCCACGGGGGTCGTGATCGATCGGTTGATCATCGCCAGCCCCTCGATGCTCTCCGGCCAGCAGGGCTCCTCGAAGAAATAGAGGCCAAAGGGCTCGAGCGCCCTGCCGAATGCTAGCCCCATGGCGGGCGAGGGACGCGCGTGGCAATCGACCATGATGTCGATCTCCTCGCCCACGGCTTGGCGCATCGCTTCGACAGCAGTGGCTGCGGCGCGCACCGGTTTGAGCCCTTCGATCGGCATCGTCGAGGGAACCGCCATGCTCTTGAACGCCGTGTAGCCGTCGGCGACCGCCTGGCGCGCCAGGTCGGCAAAGCGCTGGGCGTTATCGACCGGCGTCTCGTAAAAATCTTCCATCCGCCCGCCGCCCAGATGGCAGTAAGTGCGGACGTAATCGCGAACCGGCCCGCCCCACAGCTTGCTGCACGGCACGCCGAGCTGTTTTCCCACGATGTCCCACAGGGCGATGTCGATGCCGGCGATCGCGGTCGCGCGGACGATCCCCTGGCCGTGCCAGAAGTGCTGGCGGTACATCATCTGCCACAGGTGCTCGGGGCGCGTCGGATCTTCGCCGATCAGCAGTTGCGCGAGGTCTTCGATCGCCCCGACGACGCCGCGGGTGTGCCATTCGAGGGTCGCTTCCCCCCAGCCATACAGGCCCGGCTGATCGGTCACGACTTTGACGAACACCCAGTTGCGCATCCGGGCATGGCAGATGAGCGTTTCGATGGCGGTGATTTTCATGGGGTAGGGGTGCAGAGGTCAGAGAGTAGAGGCCGGAGGTCGGAGGCCGGAAAGCAGAAGGTAGGTAGACACTTCGGTACTTGGTACTCCGTACTCGGTACCTGTAGCACCTAACTCTCATCCTGACCTATGACCTCTGCTCTCTCAGCTCGCGGATTCGGCCCACAACGTGTTCGACAATCTGTTCGAGGCTCCCCGGCGCGACGAGGGCGATCGATTCCTGATAGATGCCTTTGCCGTACGTCTCGCGGGTGGGGATGTACGACGGCCCCCAGCCGCCGGTGAGCGTGATGACCACGATGGGAACGCCAGGGAATCGCGTCCGCAGCGAGGTTTGCAGGAACGAGTAATGCTCCCCCGACACCGCCAGCCAGATGGCGTCCCCCATCCGCCACAGTTGGATTCGCAGTGGGTATTGGTCGCCCGGGGGCAATTGTTCCAACCGCCGGATCATCCGCGTCTGCCGCTCGACCATCGCACGCGAGTTGCGAGAGGCGGCCACATCGCCGCGCGACCTAGCGCCGGATTCTTCCGACTGATAACGACCCAGCGCGGCGGCGGCCTGCTCTTTCGTCGGCAGGTCGGGCCGGTATGGCAGCGGCAGAGTTTCATCGCGCGCGTCGAATCGTTCGAGCCTGCTTCTCGCGGCCGGGTCAAGCGGCCGATGCTTCCACTGGCCCAGCGTCGCGCCCGACACGACGGGCCCGGCATATTCGTAGCAGGTCAGTGGCGGCGGCAGCGACTCGATCACTGAAAGTGCGGCATGGGCCACTTGCCGGCCGTTTTGCTCGGCGACGGCCACATCGCCCACGTAACCATCCCGCGGCCCTAGCTCGCCCGAAGCGCCTTGCAGGAACAAGCACGGTGCGGCCATCGCCTGCTCAACGACGTCCCGCATCGTCCCCGGCCAGTCGGGGCTGACCAGCTTGTTGGCCCAGGCGAGCGTCGTCGGATGGCAAGCGTAGTTGACGATCGTCCCCAGCACGCGGCCATCGTCGCCAGTGACGCGGGCAGCGAGGAGCGTCTGATCCGCGGGAACTATTGGATTGAATCCGCAGACCCATTGCTGCGAATCCGCGTCCCACTGGTCGCGATGGATGGCCAGCGAGCAGCGGCCGGTGCCGTAGACGATTGTGGCGGGAGTAAGTTTCGCAGCGGCATCGCTGACCAGCTCGGAGACGACCCCTGCCACGCGATCCAGATACGGCGCGATCAATTCGCCGCCCGGGAGATTCGCTCGGTCCAGGCTCATCAGGCCAGCGCCGTGCGTGTGCGTGAACGTGACCAGCAACTCGCTGGCCGGCACTTGCGCCGCGCGGCTGACTTGCGCCGTGAGCCGCTCCATCTCCTCGACGCCGAGGAGGCAGTGATCGAGGCTGACGAGAATCCGCCGCGGCTGCGGATCAACAAGCGGCGCGAGGATCGCCACCATCGCCCGCAGCGGCTGATGGATCCCCTCCGCCCGGTCGTGCGTGGCGGCGCCCCACATGCGGTGGTAAATGCCAATCGGGGGCGTGATGTCGCCGGAAGCGATGGCGAAGCGGCAACGGCTTTGAGGCGTCTCGAGATGCGGCACGGCGGTGGTTCTCCGGCAATCGCGCCGTCCAGATGGTTCAAAGACTGAAGTCAATCACCGGCGGAGCGTCCGCACTTGGCGGCGGAACTTCAATCGTCTTGCCGCTGGCCAGTTTGACCTTGATCTGGCTGATGTGCCACTGGCCGTCGGCCTGTTTGGCAATGGCATCAACGACCGCCTGGCCCTTGGAGCCGGCGACGTCGAAGGAGAACGCGGCATTGGATCGATCGAGCTCCCCCGTCCCTTCTCGCCGCAGACTTCCTTGGGCTTCCACGGGCTCGCCAAGGGCGGTCTTCACCTCGTCGTGATCCTGGACGGCCTCTACGGCCAGCTTATAAGGTGGTTCGAGATCTTTGCGAATCGTCTCCTCGCGAGCGACGCCCCGCAGATATTCCATGCGCAGGTAATAGGCCCCTCCCGCGGCTGCCGCCAGCACAACGAGGACCAGTAGTCCCTTGAAAATCGTCGAACCGCATCCCGATTTCGACTTGGCCGGCGGTGCGGAACGATCCTTGTCCGGCTGGCTCATGGCACACGCCTTTATTTCGAGTCCACCTTGCGGCAGTGGGCGATCATCTCGGCGTACGACGAGACGGGAACTTTCTTGCTGCCGCCGGATGCATCGGCAGCGGCGGGGGGTGCAGCCGGCTCTTCGGCGGCAGGCTCCTCGACCGCGGGCTCCTCAGCGACCGGCTCTTCGACTGCCGGAGCGGCGGGAGGAGGCGATGTCACGGGTGCAGCAGAAGCTCCCGGCTTGTTGCCACGCGCGGCGGCCAGGATCTCCGCCATGCTCATCTTTTTGGGATCGGTCTTGGCGGCGGGAGCAGCCGCGGCCGGCGCGGCAGCCTGGGGAGCCGGAGCGGGTTTGGGCGCGGCCGGAGCTTCCGCCTTTGCTGCCGGCGCGGCAGCCGCCGCTTTGTTCCCGCGTGCTGCGGCGAGAATTTCCGCCGGGCTCAGCTTCTTGCCAGCGGCTGGCGCGGCCGCCGGAGCAGCGGCCGGCGCTTGAGCCGGCTTGGATCGGGCCGCGGCGAGAATGTCGGCAATGGACTGGCCGGCGGCCGGTTTGGCAGCGGGGGCCACTTTCGCCGCCGGTGCAGCGGCGGGCGCTGCCTTGGCAGCCGGTTTGTCCGCGGCCTTGGCCGGTTTGGCTTCCTTCTTCGCCTCCGGCTTGGGAGGCGGAGCGTCCACCACCTTGAGGAATGCCGGCTCGATGTCGTACCAGCCGATGTTGTTGTATCCGTCGAACTCAACGAGGGCTCGGCCGCTCATATTGACGGTCTTGACCGTGCCGGTCAGCCCGCTGAAGCGCTTCAGCTCCGGCCGCGACTCATCAACAACGACGTACTTGTCCGTGTAGTGCTTCTTCAGCTTCTCGATGTTCTCAAAGATCATGCCAGGCTTTCCTCAGGCGCGCAAGATACCGCGAAAGTCAAATTGTGCCGCTGCGCCCGGTATGTTTCAAGGCCGCAAGGTGGACGTTCTGGAAGGGACGTCCAACAATGCTACCGGTTGAACAAAAACGCCGGGTTGTTGATCAGCGCCCAGGCCAGGTCTTGAGTGCCGATGGTGCGGGCGCTTTTGAGCTGCTCGGTCTCGCGCTCGACCGCCTGCGTCAGCCGCACCAGCTCCGCGTCCTGCATGCGGTAGTGCCTGGCGATCGTGGCCTTCTGCTCGTCGGTCCGCTTGTCGGCTGGGACGGCGAGCGCGGCGACCAATTCAGCGGGCAAGCTCCCCTCGAGCGACGGCTTGCTGCCGCTGGCCACCGAGAGGCGGAACTTTCCGAGCGTGTGCGTGCCGTCGGGGAACTGCTGCGACAGGGTGATGGTCAGCAATGTCCCGCCGTCATGCTTCACTTCCGTCTTGGTTTCGAACACAGCCGTGTGGGCCTTGCCGAACTGCGGCGAGACGGCCCAGCCGGTCGCTTCATTGCCGTCGATCGCGCCAGCGACATCCCAACTCGCCTGGCTGAAGTCGGCCTTGGCGTTTTGCAGCTCAACTGCTTCCTGCTTCGCCGGATCGGCCTTCGGCGCGGCGGTGACCTTCAGCTCGCTGATCACGAAGTTGCCATTCTGTGCCCGGCCCGGTCCGCCGGCGGCCAATGCCGCGTCGCTCAGCGCTTCGAGCTTGATCCCCGTAATGCCGGCGACGTCCACCGGCGCGACGATCGTGTAAACATCCTTGCCATTGGTCCCTCCAGCGGTCACCGACTTGTCATCGTTCTTGGTGAATGTCGCGCCAACTTGCGACTTCATCTCGCTGGGATCAAGCACCGTCCAAGTCACCGGCTTGCCGATCGAGGCTTCCCACGCGGCTTGTTTGGCCGCGACTGTTTTCTCGTACTCTGCCAGTGCAGCCACGGCCTTTTGATGTTCGTCGGCCGAGCCCTTCAGTGACTCGAGTCCCAGCTTTAGCTCGCTTTCGGTCGGCTGCCGGCCGAGGAACCGCAGAAACACTTGCTGGATCAGCTTCTCGTCGTCGGTCTCGGTTTGCACCAGCTTGTTGAGCTCGCTGCCCGAATCGGCGAGCGCCTCGGCCACAGTTGGCCCGTTGACCAGCTTCATCACTGGGCCCAGCACCATGCCGCTGGACCGCTCGCATTCGCAGGCGCTTTCCCGCACCGGCTTGCCGAAGTCCTCGAGGAACGGATTGCTCACCCCTCCATCGGGCAGTTCCGCCGCACGAAAACCAACGGGAACCCCCGGCAACCGATTGAGCGAACCTGTCGCCGTGTGAATGGCGTCGTACAGCACCTCCGCCGGCAGTCGCCGCGGGATGTTGTGCGAGTAGTTGATGGTGTCGTCGGCATTCCATTTGTTGGAGCGGAACGAGAGTTGATACGTCCGCGACTTGCAGATCGTCCGCAGGATGTGCTGTGCATCGAAGCCGCTGTCTAGAAAATCCTTGGTCAGGGCGTCGAGCAATTCGGGGTTCGTCGGCGGGTTGCCGGCGCGAATGTCATCGATCGGCTCGATGATCCCGGTGCCGAACAGATAACCCCACAAGCGGTTGACGTAGCTCTTGGCGAAGTACTGGTTGTCCTTGGAGGTGATCCACTGGGCCAGTTGCTCGCGGCGGCTGGCCTCGGCCGGGGCGATGTCCCCGTGTGAATAGGGAAATGACGGTGGCGTGACCTGGCCCGTGCGATCGTGCTTGACCTCGCCGGAGCCCGTGTCGTAGATCACTTCCACCAGCGGCACGGCCCCTTCGACGGCAGTGCCGCCAATCGTCTGGCCGGCGAACTCGGCATCGGGCTTGCGGCCGACCTGGGCGAAGTAGGCGGCCAGGTGATAGTACTGGTCCTGCGTCCAGCGCTCGAACGGATGATCGTGGCACTTGTTGCAGTTGAACCGCACCGCCAGGAACAAGTGTGTCGTGTTCTCCATCAACGTCGCCGGGTCGCGGAGCGTCTTGTAATACGCGGCCGGCGGATTCTCCAGGTTCGAGCCGCTGGCGACGATGATCTGGTGCGCCATCTGGTTATACGGCGTATTGCGGGCGACGTTTTCCTTGATCCAGTTCCGCAGCGCGACTGAGCCTTCTTCGCCCAGGAATTTGCGGTTCACCTGGAGGAGATCGGCCCACTTGTTCGTCCAGTGCTCGACGTACTCGCGACTGCCGACGAGCCGATCGACCAGTTCGTCGCGCTTGGTCTTGCTGTCGCGCGGATCGGAGAGAAATTCTTGCACCTGCTGAACCGTCGGGATCAAACCGGTCAGGTCGATGTAGACGCGGCGGACGAACTCGTCGTCCGTGCACAGCTCGCTCGGAACAATCTTGACCCGCTGTAGCTTGTTGTCCACATGCTGGTCGATGTAATTGAACTGCGGCCGCTGCTCCCAGGCGAAGCCGGTGCGGTCTCCCATGCAAATGATCGTCGTGGCGGCATACGCCCCTTCGTAGCGGACCAGCACCGACGCCTCGCCGCGGCGGAGCGTGGTGACGATGCCGCTGGGGCTGGCCTCGATCTTCTCGATGTCGCCGCTTTCGATGAACGCTTCCTTGGTGACGTCGCGCACGAGCCCGTCGGCAAAGGTCGCCATGACGGTGATCTGCTGCTTCATCCCTTCGCGGGGGACGATCGGGTTGACCGGATAGACTTCGATCTTGGTCACTCGCGGGGCAGTCAGGTCGAGCTTCACCCCCTGCATGATCCACTGCCGAACCAGCTCGTAATACGGGTGATCGACTTCGGTGCGAACACCGCCGACGTGCGGGATCGAGCCGGTCGCTTTGAGGAGCATCAGGCTCTGGTCGGGCGCGGCCCGGTTAAACCGGCGAGCGCCAATGTCGTCGGTCAGCGCCCGGTGGTCGTAGATGGCGTCGTAGCCCCGGAGCGACAGCTTGAAGCCTGCTTTGCCGTCTTTGGCGCCGTGGCAGGTGCCCGCATTGCATCCCATGCGCGACAGGACCGGCTGCACGTCGCGGACAAAGCTGATTGGCTGTGGCACCGCGAAGTTGGCGACCGTTACCGGCACTTTGACCGTGTGATTGCCATAGGTGAAGGTCAGCTCGCTGCTGCCGTCGGCCGCCGCCCGCACCAAACCCTCGGCATTCACGTTGGCGGCGCTACCCGACTGGGTGACCTTCGCCATCCGCGTCAGATCGACCGCCTCGCCCGTGTCGAGCTTGCCGGAGATCAGCACCTGGCGGTAGTCAAAGTGCTGCTTGAGCTCGATCGTCGCGGGGCGAGCTTCGATGCTCACGACGTTCAGCCCCGCGGGAAGTTGCTCCTGCCCATTGGCGAGCGACGCGAGAAGCATCAGCGCCAGCGGGAGCGTGACGATCCAGCAGAGAACGCAGAGGGGCCTATTCATCTTCATGGTCCGCCAATAGTAGGTCCCGCCTGCCGGGCGGGACCTGGAATAGTTGGTTGCAATCCACTTCTACAAATCTACAAACTCGAAATCGACTCGCCGTTGAGGTCCCGCCCGGCAGGCGGGATCTACTTTGCCGCCACCGTGGACGGCGTGATCTCGACCGGCGTGAAGCGCTTGAGCAGCGAGCCATCCGACGTTTTGAGGAGCCGAATGTCACCGTCGAAACCGCCGCAAACCATCGTGCTGCCGTCGGGGCTGAAATCGACCGTGTAGATCCCCCCTTCGGGGACTTCCGTCTTCCACAGCACGGCACCATCAGCAGCATTATAGACCCACACGTGTCCAACCCCGTCGCTGGACGATCCGGCGGCAATCTTGCTCCCATCGTTGCTGAACGCCACGCCGTAGACTCGCCCTGGCATGGCGGCATATTCCTTGAGGAGATTGGCGTTGTCCCCAATCTGCCGGGCCGTCGTGCGGACCATCTTGAACACTTTGGGTGCGCCGTCGGAACCGCCGCAGAGCAGTTCGTCTTTCGTGGGATGCCGATCGAGGCAGATCAGACCCCCTTTGAGTGCTCCGGGAGTGATGCTGGTGATGTTGTCGATGAACCGCTGAGTCGCCACCTCGACCAGCTTCATCGACATGTCGCGGCTGACACTGATCAGGTGGTCGGACTGGACCGAGAAGACCGTATCGAGCACCCAGTCGTTATGCGCACCGCTGAAGAGCACCTGCTTGCCCGTGTCGGGATCAATCGCGCGGGTCGTGTTGTCGGGGCAGCCGAAGGCGACGTACTTTCCGCTGGGGGCCCAGCTCGCGCCGTAGAGCGTGTCGTAGCCGACCATCAGGGACAGGGTCATTTCCCGTTTTTCCAAATCCCAGATTTGAATTTCACCAAAGCGGCCGGGCGAGCCGCCGGTCACCGCCAGCCGCTTGCCATCGGCGGAAAATGCCGCCGACTCGATCCGCTCCGACTGGCCGACCAGCCGGGCCGCAATGCCGCTGCCATCAGCTTTGTGCAGCAGCACTTCGTGATACCCGGCCACGGCAATCAGCGATCCATCGGGCGAGTATTCAAGCGACCGCAGCACCGGCGCGGCCAGGTAGACCGGCGGATGCTCGGCGTCGTACTGCGGCCGGTTCGACATCGGCGTGTCGTCTTTGGCCCCTTGCTCGATCCATTTGGCGACGAGGGCGATCTGCTCGGCGGTCAGCGGCGGACCATCCTTGGGCATGTCGGCTTTGCCGCCAGTCGGCGTGATTTGTGCGACCAGATAGCTTTCCGCCGGCTTGCCGGGAACGATGGCCGCTTCCCCCGTTTCGCCCCCTTTGAGCAGGGCCACGAAATCGGTCATCACGTACTCGCCCCCCTTCTTGGCGGGCTGGTGACAACCGGTGCAGTTGTTCTTGCGGAAGATGGGAAGGACGTCGCGGAAATAACTTACCGGCGCATTGGGATCGGCCGGGGCCTTCTCTTCACCGCGGGCGGACAGGCCGGCAGCGAGGATTCCCAGCGTCAGGAAGCAGCAGAAAAAGCGGGTGCGCATAGAGCCGATCCTTGATAGTCGGCTTCATGCCGACAACTTGGCCAACGACTACAGGTGGGACGCGACCGTCGATCGCGCAAGTGGTGGGGTAATCGCGTAAGTCCATGTTACCCAATGAGAAGCGACGAATCAACCAATCTGCTGGCAATAAACAGGGCCGCCTGCGCATCGGAATAGGGCAGGCTGTGGCCATGAGGGGGTGTTTTGCGCGCCCGGGATCCCGTTTCTGTTTGACGGCTTCATGCGGCAGGTAGTACACTCGACGGCAGCCCGCCCGTTTCCAATTCATCCAACCAAAGCTAGAGAGGCGCAGGATGACCAAGTGCGCAAGCCCAAACCTGGGGTACGGAATTCTGTCCCTGGCAGTTTTGTCCAGTTTTGGGACTCCCGCCATTGCGCAAGACGGCGGCATTGACCCGGCCTCCCTGCGCGGCATCTTGCAGGACGATTCGGCCGCCAAGGTCGAGGGGACGTGGAGCAAATCGACCCATACGAAGCCGTTTCTGGGAGTCGGATACCAGTACGCCTCCGGGGGCGAAGGGCAGAAGGTGACCTTCAGCGTCGAAATCGAGGAGGCGGGGGAGTATCAGGTGCTCCTGTCGTACACCCCCGGCCCGAATCGCACCGAGAAGGGGGCGGTCATCATCCGCCAGGCGGACAACGAGAAGATCGTCTACGTCAATCAGATGCGGAAGCCCGACGGGCCGTATTCGTTCCATCCGCTGGGCGAATTCCGCTTTGAGCCGGGCACCGTGGACGTTGTCGTCTCGGCTGAGGGGAACAAGAAGGGGGTCGTAATCGCTGACGGCATTCAACTTCTGAAGCCTGACGAGTTCAAGCTGGCTGTCGAGGAAGCACCCAAGAAGCCGCCGAAGCTCCTGGCGGCTCTGAAGAAACCGGCCGCGACGGAGAAAAAGGAAGAAACGCCGCCGGCTGAGAAGCCGCCGCAGTTTGTTCGCAAAGCCTCCGCGAAGCCGGTGGCCAGGCTCACGCCGCAGCAGCTTGACGAGTTGTTGGACAAGTACGTCGGCGGAATTCTCGCCGCGCAAGGGATCGATGACGAAGCCTACCTGCGGCGCGTGTCGCTCGATCTAATCGGGCGGCAGCCGACGCTAGCCGAGCGCGAGGCGTTTCTGGCCGACGATTGCCCCGACAAGCGGGCCAAGCGGGTCGAGCAACTGCTCGCTTCGCCCGAATTCGGCGAGAACTGGGCCAATTACCTCAGCGACATCATCAGCTACCGCACGCCGCAGCCGGAGCTGACCTTCCTCAACTACACGCCGCTGAAGCAGTGGCTTGCAGAGCGATTCAACGACAATGCGGGCTGGGATGAGATCAGCTATGAGTTGGTGACGGCCATCGGCAAGGTCGGCGAAAACCCGGCGGCGACCTACATCGGCTTCCACCAGGGGGACAAGTCGCGGCTGGCCTCCGAGACGACTCGCATATTCCTCTCGACACAGATCCAATGTGCCGAGTGCCACGATCACAAGTTCGTCGATATGCCGCAGGAGACGTTCCATCACGTGGCGGCATTCTTCGTGCGGGTCGAGGCGAAGCTGCCGTGGAACGACTCATCGGCGATCATCGTGGGCAGCAAGGCCAAGGGGGAGCACAAGATGCCGGAGGGGAAGAGCGAGATGGAGCCGATCGCCTTCTCGTCGCGGAAAGTCGGCCTGGGGGCCAGTGACGTGGCCCGCCGCGTGGAGTTGGCCGACTGGATCGTCAGCCCGGAGAACCCGTGGTTTGCCAAGGCGTTCACCAACCGCGTCTGGGCTCGCCTCTTGGGACGCGGCTTCTGCGAGCCGGTCGATGAGATCGGCGAGCTGGGGGATCGCATCCTGCCCGAGGTCCATGCTGCCGTCGCCGACCACTTCATCGCCAGCCAGTTCGATGTGAAGGAACTCTTCCGCCTGGTGGTCCTGAGCAAGTCCTACAGCCGCGGAATTGCCGACGGCGACGCGAAGGACGCCAAGCCGTTCGCGGTGATTCCGGCCGGGCGGCTGCGCGGCGACGAAGTATACGACTCGCTGGCGGTGGCGATCGAGCTGCCGAACGTCACTCCGCCGCAGGAGAAGGCGACCGACGCGATCCGCTTCCCGCCGCCCCCCAAGAGCACCCGCGACCTGGTGAACGACGCGTTCGGCTTCGATCCGTCGAGCGAAGCCAGCAACGTCGTCCGCACGATGCAGCAGGCGATGCTGCTGATGAACAACGAGCAAATCCAGAAGCAGATCAACGCCGACCCGGCCAGCGGCACCGTCCTGGCGAAGCTGCTGATGGAAGAAAAGGACGACGCCGCGGCCGTCGTAAAGCTCTACCAGCGTGTCCTGGGCCGCAAGCCGACCGACAAGGAATCGGCCATTGCCGCCGAGCACATCGCCGGCGTGGGCAAGCGCGGGGCGGCGTTCGAGGATTTGCTGTGGAGCCTGGTGAACAGCGCGGAGTTTGTGGCGCGGAGGTGAAACTTCGCGCGGGAGGATACGCGATGAGGATTCGAAGCTGGCGTTGGCAATTCAGTCTATCGTCGCTGTTAGTTGCTGTGACGATTGCAGCGGTTGCTTTATGGATCGGCAAGGGGGCGATGGATTCCGCTCAGCGGCCGATTCGAGTTGGCGATACGCTGTGGGTGACTACGACGGGAACGAACGACGAGTGGGGCTCTTATATCGTGCGGCAAAACGGGACCATTCGCTTGCCAGACGGAGTTGTGTCCGTTGTCGGGTGCAGCGACACGCAGGCTCGCCGCGCGATCGAAGCCCACCTAAGATTGATCTATCGAAGTCCAACGGTAAGTTTGACTGTTTATCGCGATGGCGATGGTAAACTGCCAGCAGTCGCGGACCCGAGTCGCACACCTCTCATATAAGAGGTTACAGCGGCTCTTATTGAAAACCATGAAGCTTGATCCCGTACTCGCTGAAATCCGCGCGACGCGCGAAGCGTTCTCTGATCGCTTTCATGGCGATATCGACGCCATGCTTGCCGATTTGCGTAAACGACAGGCAGAAGGAGGGCGGAAGTCGGTTCGCTTCCCGCCCAAGAGACTGACGGCGGAAGAACTCGCACGGCCAATTTACCGTGCGGCTGTCGCGACCCGATCATAAGGCAAAGGAAAAACATGCTCCGCACATTCGCCTCCGCCGACGTCACTACGGGCGGCATCATCAACCGCCGGGGCTTCATCAAGTCGCTCGCCGTGGCCGGCGGCGTGGGCGCGATGACGCTCTCGTGGCGCGATATGCTGATTGCCCGTGCCGACGAGCTGCGGAAGCAGGGGAAGTCGATGATCCTGCTGTGGATGGACGGCGGGCCGAGCCAGTGGGACACGTTCAATCCCAAGCCCGAGTCGCAGTACCAGGGGCCGACCAAGCCAATCGCCACCAGCGTTCCCGGCATCGACATTGCCGAGCACTGGCCCCACACGGCCAAAGTGATGGACAAGATCGCCCTCATCCGCTCGATGAAGAGCGACGAGCGGGACCACTTCCGGGCGATCAAGCTCGTCCGCACCGGCTATCCGATCACTCCCACCATCAACTATCCAACCTGGGGCGCGGTCGTCGCCCGACATCGCTACGACCCGCTCTTCGACCTGCCGGCATTCGTCCGCATTGGTAGGCCCAGGATCACCACGCGGGACGTGAATGCCGGCGTGCTCGGCGCGCGGTTCGAGGCGTTCCGCATTGACGAGCCGGGCAAGTTGCCGCCGGACGTGCATCCGCGTGTTGCCCCGGACGTTCTTCAGCGGCGGCTGGCCCTCTCCGGCAAGCTCGACGAGCAATTTGCCGCGGCCGGCTCGAAAAAAGCCGCCCAGGAGCAGCGCGAAATCTACGACCGCACCAGCCGCTTCGTCCTCAGTCCGCTCTTGTCGGCATTCAAGCTCGACACCGAGCCAGAAAAGCTGCGGGACGAATATGGCCGCGGTCCGTTTGGCCAGGGGTGTCTCTTGGCCCGCCGCCTCGTCGAGGCCGGCGTGAGCTTCGTCGAAGTAATCAACAGCGGCACGCTCAACGATCAAGGCTGGGACACGCATAAGCGGGGATTTGCCGAGAACCCGATCCTCGCCGGCGAGACCGACCAGCCTTACGCGCGGCTGTTGACCGACCTGGCCGACCGCGGCATGCTCGACAAGACGCTCGTCGTCTGGATGGGGGAATTCTGCCGCACGCCGAAGTACGAGGACGACAAGGGGGGCCGCAACCACTACAGCGAAGGGTGGCTCGTCGGCATGTCGGGGGGCGGCGTGAAGATGGGACAGGTGATCGGCGCAACCGACAAGGAAGGGGTCAAGATCACCGACCGCCCCGTGGGCGTCTCCGACCTGTTCGTCACCTTCTGCCACGTTCTGGGCATGGACCCGCACGACGAGTACGTCACCGACCAGGATCAGCCCCTGAAGCTGGTCGAAGGGGGCGAGCTGATCAGGGAACTTTTCTGATTCACAAGCCCGAAGCGCAAGCGAGGGACAGGCCTGTTTTGTGATGGATGCCTTTCCCTCGCTGGCGCGTCGGGCTTGTCAACGCAGCGGCAATGCGCCGCTACGGGGCAGCGGAAAACAATCCGGGTGCAGTACGTGCGCCAAAATTTCCAGGCTGTCCACGATCCGCGGGCCGCTGCGGTTGAAGTAGGCATTGCCGTCAACGGCCCAGACGCGGCGATTGCGCACGGCCGCCAACTCCTTCCATCCCGGCAAATGCCGCAGCGTCTCCGCTTCGACCAGCGTCCGCGGCAAATCAAACCCGCACGGGGCGACGACGATCACCTCCGGATTCGCCGCGCGGATTTGATCCCAGCTCACGTACGGACTGTGCTGTCCCTTGGCCGCGAGCAAAGACTCGCCGCCGGCCAATTCCACCAGTTCCGGCACCCAATTGCCGGCGGTCATCAGCGGGTCGGTCCATTCGATGCACACGACGCGCGGGCGCTCGGACCGATCGAGCCGACCGGTCACGGCCTGCACGCGGTCGATCCGCGCTACAAGACCAGCGACGTACTTGCGTGCTGCCTCTTCCGCGCCAGCCGCTCGGCCAATCGCTTCGATGTCGAGCAGCACGTCCTCAAGCCCCGCCGGCTGAAGCGCCAGCACTTGCGCGCCTTGTAGCGCAGGCGTCGATCGCACCAACTCCAGCACGTCCGCCAGCTTCACCGCACACACGTCGCACTGCGCCTGCGTGATGATCAGATCGGGCGCGAGCCGAACCAGCAGCGGCCGATCGAGCTCATACAGCGGCTCCCCCGCGGCCAACCGCCGACGCACCAGTTCGTCGATGTGGCCGCTGGACGCCGCCGAGTCGATCAGCGACCGCGTTCCCCGCGGCCGCTGTTTCGCCTCCGCCGGAAAATCGCACTCATGACTGACGGCAACGACCCGCTCGCCAACCCCGATCCCCCACAGCACCTCGGTGGCGCTGGGGAGCAAAGACGCGATCCGCTTGGGAGGCTGCATGTCGGTTGGTGCTTCGTCTTCCTTATCCCGCCGCCATGATCGCCAGCGCCGTGCCGAGCATCCACGGGACGTAGATCACCGCCAGCACACCCACGAACACGACCAGCCCCCACCAGCCGCGCGTCCAGACGAGATATCCCAGCAGCGTCAGGGGAAACAAGTACCACATCAAAAGGCCGAAGTCGAAACAGGGGGTGCAGCGGCGGCGGCGGGCGTCCTCGGTGATCCACAGCAGGGCAAAGATGACCGGCACGTAGCTTAGCAGCCGCCACTCGAGCCCGGGGGGAGTGAGTCCCCCGAGCAGCAGGCAGAGCATCACCACCAGCGATGCCGCGATGAGCGGTCCAAAGGTCTCCAGCGACTTCATCTCGTTGACTCCGCACGGCGGCAGGCGACACTCCCCTCATTTTGACGCATTTCGGCCCCTTGGCTACACTGAGGTGGTGCTGATCCCGCCTGGGGGACGACCTCCCCGCTATCCCCCACCTTCGTCGTCTGGAGTCGCTCGGATGCCCGTTCGCTTGCTCTTGTCGCTGCTGCTTTACGGGCTGCTGGCACAAGCGCTGTGCGCCGCGGACGAGGAAGGAGTCGAATTCTTCGAAAAGCAGATCCGGCCGATTCTCATCGCCCGCTGTTACGACTGCCACAGCGGCAAGCTGGCCGACGGCGAGACCGAGCCCAAGGGTGGGCTGCGGCTCGATTCCCGTGAGGCGACGCTCAAGGGGGGCGATACGGGGCCGGCGGTTGTTCCCGGTAAGGCCAAGGAGAGCCTCCTGGTCGATGCGGTCAACTACGGCGAGCTTTACCAGATGCCGCCGAAGTCGAAGCTGCCAGCGGAGGAAATCGCGGCACTGACGAAGTGGGTGGAAATGGGCGCACCGTGGCCCAAGGAGGTGGTGACAGCAACCGCCGGCAGCGAGACCAAGTTTGACCTGGCCAATCGCCAGGCGGAGCATTGGTGCTGGAAGCCGCTGAGGGCCGCTACGCCTCCAAAGGTCAATAGCGAAGGGTGGATCCAGCAGCCGCTCGATCGGTTCATTCTGGCGAAGCTGGAAGAAAAGGGGGTCACCCCCTCACCGCCAGCCGACAAACGGACCCTGATCCGCCGGGCCTATTTCGATCTGATCGGACTGCCGCCGACGCCGGAGGAGGTGGAGGCATTCGTCACCGACTCTTCGCCGCAGGCGTTTGAGAAGGTAGTCGATGAGCTGCTCGCTTCCCCCCATTTCGGGGAGCGCTGGGCTCGCCACTGGCTCGACCTGGTGCGCTATGCCGAGTCGCGGGGCCACGAATTCGACTACAACATTCCCAACGCCTTCGAGTATCGCGACTATGTCATCCGGGCGCTGAATGCCGACGTGCCGTACGACCAGTTCGTGATCGAGCACGTGGCGGGCGATCTCTTGGAGAAACCGCGGCTGCACCCGACCGAGAAATGGAACGAGTCGATCATCGGCACCGGGTTCTGGTTCTTCGGGGAATGGATTCACTCGCCGGTCGATATCCGCAAGGACGAGACCGACCGGATCGACAACATGATCGACGTCTTTTCCAAGACGTTCCTGGGGCTGACCGTCTCCTGCGCCCGCTGCCACGACCACAAATTCGACGCGATCAGCCTGGCCGATTACTACGCCTTGAGCGGCTACCTGCAAAGCTCGTCGTACCGGCTGGCGCGGTTTGAGACGTGGGAGAGCGATCGCCAATTCGCTCAAGAGTTGGAGGCGATCGACCAGCGGGCGGTGGGCAACATTGCGCCAGTGATGGCGACGCTATTGCGGCCCAAGGTGCAGGGGCTGGCCGAGAAGCTGGCGTCTCAGGCGGATGAACTGAAGGATGAGCTGGGCGTTTTCGAGTCGCAGCTCAACGGCGCGGAGGTGATTGTCGATTGCGGAGATTTACCGTCGAAAGATTGGATGGCGGATGGCAACGTGTTCGGTACGCGGCCGATTCGCGCCGGAGAATTATTTTTGCGCGATCAGCCTGCCATTCCCCCTTCGATTGCCCTTTTCGGCGGTGCCTACAGCGACAGTCGCGGCGAGGCGGAGTTGGCCCCGGGAAGCGAAGGAGACCAGGGGCGGCTCAGCGGGTGGGTGCGAGCGGGCCGCACGCTCAAGACGCCGACGTGGACGATCAAGTCGGGTCAGGTTCACTGCCTGGTGGAAGGTGCCGGAAACGTCTACGCTTCCGTGGACTCGCACGCCATGATAAACGGCCCGCTGCACGGGGAATTGGCCAAGGACGCCGGTAATCGTAGCGATCTGCCCCTGCGGTGGATCACGCTTGATTTGACGCGCTATGTCGGCCACCGCGTGCATCTGGAGTTCAGCCCCAAAGCGGCTGCGAACTTTCGGATCCTGACGGTGGCGGAAGGTCCGCAGCGGCCACAGTCGCCGGCGGTCCGCCCCAACGCGCTCGTCGCGAAGCTGACTGGCGACGCGAAGGGGTCGAAGGAGGCCTTGATCGATTCGCTCGCGGCGCAGATTGGTGTCACGCTCGATTTGCTCGCGGAAAACAAGATTCCCGATGACAAACAGCCCCAGGATCGGGCGGCACTAGCGCAGTGGCTGTTGAATGAAGCCGGGATCGCGGAAAACCCCGCTCCCGCGCTCCAGAAGCTGCTGGAAGAACACGCCCGCCAGATGCAGGAAGTCGAATCCAAGGCGCAACGCGAAAGCCGCGCCTGTCTGGCCATGTGGGATGGCACGCCCGTCGATGAGAATCTGCTCATCCGCGGCAATCACAAAACGGCCGGGCCGGTGGTGCCGCGGCGGCTGCTGGAGGCGATGGCGAGCGGGGGGCGTGAGCCCCCCGGTTCCGCGGCGCCGTCAGCGGTCAGGGTTCAGGAGTCAGGAGCCAAGGGTCAGGAGTCAGAGCTCAATGGCAGTGGGCGACTAGCGCTCGCGAGGCGGCTCGTGGACGGGAAGAATCCGTTTCCCGCTCGTGTGATGGTCAATCGCATCTGGCACCATTTGCTGGACCGCGGCATTGTCCCGACCACCGACAACTTCGGTGTCTTGGGGGAAACGCCGACGCATCCTGAATTGCTCGACTATTTGGCCGCGGAGTTCATGCGTGAGGGTTGGTCGGTAAAGAGAATGATCCGGTCGATCGTGCTCAGCGCCACCTATCAGCAGGCGAGCGAGGGGCGTCACCAGGCGAGCGGGGGGCGTCAGCAGGCGAGCGGGGGGCGTCAGCCCCCTGATGGCGCCGAACAGGTCGATCCGCAGAACTTGCTCTTCCACCGCGCGAACGTCAAACGCCTCGAAGGGGAAGCGATTCGCGATGCGATCCTGGCGGTCTCCGGGCGGCTGGATCGAAAACAGTTCGGCCCCAGCGTCCCGGTCCACCTGACGCCGTTCATGCAAGGCCGCGGACGACCGGGAGCCAGCGGCCCGCTTGATGGCGACGGCCGCCGCAGCATCTACATCGCCGTGCGGCGCAACTTCCTGCCGCCGATGATGCTGGCCTTCGACACGCCGGTCCCCTTCTCGACCGTTGGCCGCCGCAATGTGAGCAACGTCCCCGCCCAGGCGCTGATCCTCATGAACGATCCGTTTGTCGTCGAACAGGCGAAGCTGTGGGCGAAGAAGACATTGGCCGATTCTGGTAAGACGCCCGAGCAGCGGATTGAGCGGATGTATCTGGAGGCGTTTGCACGGCCGCTCGCCCCGGCTGAATTGCGTGCCGCCACCGAGTTCCTTGAATCGCAGGCGCGTGCCTATGGAATTGGCGAAGTGCAACCTGGGCGCGACGAGAGCGTGTGGGCCGATTTGGCCCATGTGATATACAATATGAAGGAGTTCGTATTCGTTCCTTGAACGCTGGTCGAATCGAGGGTCTCATGTCCGCCGCCACGATTTTGGATACCCTGCTTGATCCAGTGATTACACCAGAAGTGGCGCAGCGACTCGTGGCACTGCGCGCTGATCCGGCGACACAGAAACAGTTGGATGAGTGGGGGGAGAAGGCAAACGAAGGAACGTTGACTCCAGCAGAGCGTCAACAGTACGAGGGATACGTGGAGGCCATCGATTTCATCGCCATCCTGCAAGCAAAGGCTCGTCGGGTGCTTGGTGAGCCGGTGGAATGATGGATGCTTCACTTCGCGCACTTGTGTTTGCCAGGGCGGACAATCGTTGCGAATACTGTCGGATCACACAGCGGGCGGCGTCGTACTCAGATTTTCAGATCGAGCACATTCGCGCGAGACAACACGGCGGCGACAGCCACTCCGACAACCTGTGTCTTGCCTGCCGCCGCTGCAACTTATACAAGGGACCCAATCAGAGCGCCTACGACCCGCTGACGAATACCCTGGTTCCATTGTTCAATCCCCGCTCCGATTCTTGGGCCGAGCACTTCCGGCTGAACGACGTGCGAATTGAGGGGTTGACTCCGGTCGGACGTGCGACCGTCGAATTGCTTCGAATGAACGATGAGAGGCGCGTGAGGTTGCGGCGTCAGTTAAGAGTCGAAAGGAATTAGGTCGATCCTGAGCATGTTCCCCTGCCACCGCTACCGACCGCTGCCCCTCGATCGCCGCAGCTTCCTCCGCCAGGCCGGCTGCGGCTTTGGGGCGCTCGCGCTTGCAGCACTGACGGCACAAGGGGAGTTGAGCCTCGGCGCGGAAGATCGCGGCCCGCTCGCACCCAAGAAATCGCACTTCGCCGCCAAAGCAAAGAACGTGATCTTTCTTTACATGGACGGCGGGCCGAGCCAGGTCGATACGTTCGATCCCAAGCCGCGGCTGAATGCCGAGCATGGCCAACCGTTCGCCATGAAGATCGAGCCGACGCAGTTCAACAACAACGGGAGCACCTTTGGTTGTCCATGGAAGTTCCAGCAGCACGGCGACAGCGGCATTCCCGTCAGCGAGCTGTTTCCCAGCGTGGCCAAACACGTCGATGACCTGGCCGTCATCCGCAGCATGACCAGCCAGTTTCCCGAGCACACGTCGGCCAATTACTTCCTCCATACGGGCACCGGCATTCAGGGGCGGCCGAGCATGGGAGCCTGGTTCGGGTATGGCCTGGGGAGCGAATGCCGGGACTTGCCCGGTTTCGTTGTGATCAACGGCGGCCTGATTCCTCCCGGCGGCCTGGACAACTTTGGCAGCGGATTTCTGCCGGCCAGCTACCAGGGGTCAATCTTTGCCGCGAACAATCCGCCGGTGTCCAACGTCGTCCGCACCGAAGCGACCGACAAGCTGCAGCAGAACAAGCTCGCGCTTTTGAAGCAGCTCGACGAACAGCGTCTCGCGCTGACCGGAAAGAACGACGCCATCGAGTCGGCCATCGCCAACTACGAGCTGGCGTACCGGATGCAGTCGGTTGTACCAGGGCTGACGGACCTCAAGGACGAAACCGAAGCGACGCAGCGACTCTATGGCCTGGACTCGTCGTATCCGCAGACGGCGTCGTTCGGCCGACAGTGCCTCCTCGCGCGGCGGCTTGTCGAGCGCGGGGTGCGGTTCATTGAGTTGACGTGCCCGAATGTCGGCCACGATCGCTGGGATCAGCACAGCAATCTGGCCAAGGGGCACGAGGACAACGCCCGCGC
>DATKDU010000253.1:0-4724 GCA_035512595.1 Pirellulaceae bacterium | reverse complement strand
AGGGGCTGGAAATCGAACGAACGTCCGCTACACTCTGTCGTCATCGGGTGGCCTCCTTGCTCAAGTCCAAGTTGTCGTCAGTTCAACAACTTATGGCTCAAGTAGGCCACTCGTTTCTTCTGCGCAGTGAGAAATGCGGGCTAATCTCCGCTGATTAGTGTAGATCAGTGAAGATCAGTGTTCCACATCCGTGCCGTTCAACAATGAACAACCGCGGATTTCGCGGAGGACGCGGATTCTGCTTGAATATCTGCGTTCTCCGCGTCATCCGCGGTTAAAACCCCGTCGTGCGTGCGGCCGAGCTACGCAATCAACTCCCCTATCCCCTTCGACGCCGGATCGGCCATCGGCACCGGGCGGCCGGCGATGTCGAAGGTGCCGCTGGAATCGAGGCCGAGGGCCTGCAAGTAGGTGTGAAACAGGTTGCCATGATCGACCTCGCGGTCGGCGACGGCCGTCCCGTTGTCGTTCGTCTTGCCGACGATGGCGCCTTTGGCGATCTTCGCCCCGCCGAGGCACACGCTCCAGGCCGTCCCCCAGTGATCGCGGCCGTAGTAGACGTTGATGTTCGGCGTGCGGCCGAACTCCGACAGGACGATGATCAGCGTGCTCTCCAGCATCCCCCGCTGGGCGATGTCATCGACGAACGTGGCAAACGGCTTGTCGAACTCGCCGAGCTGCTCCAGGTGAAAGTCAAAATTCTCGTTGTGCGTGTCGTAGTTGCTGTGCGACACCTGCACGAACGTGACGCCGGCTTCCAGCAGCCGCCGGGCCAGGAGGCAATGCCGGCCAAAGTCGTGCTTGCCGTACCGCTCGTGGTCGGCCTGGGGCTCCTTGGAGACGTCGAACACTTCGCCGCGGCGCATCATTTCGAGCGCCTGGTCGTAGCTGGACGTGTAAGCGTCGGTCTGGGCCGTACGGCGGCGAGCGCCAAACGCGCTGTTCGCCTTGTCGCGGAACGACTGCCGGCCGGCGTCGGCCGCATCGCTGATATCGCCGGGGCGGGCCGAGTTGGCGGGCGGATTGCCGCTGGCCAGCGTGATGCTGGCGTACTTCGGGCCGAGGTAGGCCGCGTCGTTACTCCGTCCGCCCCCGCCGCCGGCAGTAATCGAGATGTGCCCCGGCAGACCGCCGTCACTGCCGATCGCCTTGCTGATCACCGCGCCGAGTTTGGGATAGTCAGCCCCCGGCATTTCGCGGCGGCCAGTGAGCATCTGGTAGATCCCCTTGCCGTGGTCGTTCTGCTTGGTGTTGACGCTCCGCACGAGGGCCAGGTGGTGCATGATCTTGGCCGAGTGCGGCAAGAGCTCGGAGATATGAGTCCCCGGCACGCTCGTCGGAATCGCGCGGAACGGGCCGCCCGTGTTGGTCCCGGGCTTGGGGTCCCAGCTTTCGAGCTGCGACAGTCCGCCATGCATGTTGAAGACGATGACCCGCTTCTGGTCCTTGGCGAGCTGCTCGGCGGCTGCCGGCCGGGCGAGGGCCCCCAGTCCGCCGACAACCCCCAATCCGGCCATGCCCCCCAGGAACGAGCGTCGTGCGATCGTGTGCTCGGCCGATCCGCAGGCGTAAGTGCATTTCATGGGAAGGCTCCAGGGGGCAGGTGAGTGGTGAGTGGTGAGTGGTGAGTCGGGAGGCACCACTCACCACTCACCTCTCACCACTCACCTAATGATTGAACCGAAACTCCGTCGAACTAAGCAGCGCCCAGGCCATTTCCTGCACCGCTTGCGGGCGCTCATTGGGCCGGGACGCCAGGTATTGCGTGACTTCGTTCACTTCCGTGTCGCTCGGCGAGCGGGCGAAAATGCTCAGGTACATTTCTTCGGCCAGCAGCTTGGCGTCTTCCAATTTCAGCAGCCGCGCAGTCAGGTTCTCACCGCTTGGCGCGAGCCATCCCTTCACCGCTGAGCCGTTGGCCAGAAACAGCGCCTGATCGACGGTGGCGAAGAAATCGGTCTGCGGCGAACCGGCCCCGTTGCCATACAGCCCCACAAACTGCTTCACATTCCCCTCCAGCCTGGCGTACACCGCCGCTTCGAGCTCCTTCTGCCGGGCGGCCATCTGCGCGGGATCTTTTTTTGCTTCCTCGGTGAGCGGCGTTTTCTTATCGAGCTCCGCAGTCGCAGCAATCACATTGTTCTGATAAACACCCGTCGCCACCAGCACACTCCAGCCGAATTCCTCCGGCGAAAGCTGCTTCAGCCGCCCGGCGGCAAATTCGCCTGCCCAACGCTCGGGAATCGCCTCGGCCGCTTGGGCCGCGGCTGCCGCATCGGCTGCCGCTTTCTCACCGGCCGGGCCGACCTGCTGCTCCAATGCCGGCACTTTTGCCGTCAGCTCGGCCATCTGCGCGGTAGCTGCGGCCGCGGCCTGCGCCGCTGCGGCAAGCTGGGCGGCGGCCGCTTTGGCCGCTTCGTCCTTGGCGGTGAACTCCTTCTGAACGGCAGCCAGCTCGGCGGTCAGTTGCTCGCTGCGGCTCTTCAGCTTCTGCACGGTCGCCGCCAGCTCGGCATCGCCGGCCAGCTTCTTGGCCGCTTCGTCCGCTTTGGCCGAGACTTCGGCAAATTCCTTGGCTGCCGTCTGCTTGGCGTCGAGCTGTGTTTTGGCCGTGGCAACTACAGCCGCCGCTTCGTCGTTTGTTTTCTGCGCCGCGACCTGCGCCGCTTGCAGCGCCGGCAGGTCGGTAGTCAGCTTCGCGAGCGTTGCCTTGCCGGCCGCCACATCAGCCGCCAGCTTGTCGGCCGCCTGCTTCGAGGCCGTTGCCGCCGCCGTCAGATTCGCCAGCTCCGAGAGCGACTTGGCTTCGCTGGCCTTCCGCTGGGCCGCGGCGGCATTCGCTAAATCGGCCGCGCACTTTTCCGCGGCGATTTCATATTGCTCCTCCAGCGCGATGATCTGCTTGCGAGCGGCGTCAATCTTCCCATGTGCGGCCTCTACCGCAGCATGGAGTGCCGCCAGCTTGTCGGCCGCAGCCTTGGCGGCCGCACTCTTTTCTTCCGCCGCCTTGGCCAGCGTCTGCACTTCGGCATTCAGCGCCGTCCCCCGCGCTTCGAACTTGGCCGCCGCTTCGGCCAGGTCCTTTTCCTCCGGCAGCTTGGCCGCCGCTTCCTTGGCCTTGGCTGCGGCCTCGCCGACGACTTTGGCGGCATCCTGCTTCGGCGTGAGTGCCGCGGTCGCTTCGGCCGCCGCCTTATTCGCGGCATCGACCGCTTTTTGCGTGTCGCCGATCGGCTGGGCGGCCTTGGTCAGCTCGTCGTAAATAGGCGGCAGCGTCTTCTGCGCGATTCCCACTTCGCCGAGGACTTTGCTGGCCGCACCGGTTGTTGCCGCGGCCGAGGCGGCCAGTTGTTTGTGCTGCTCTTGGAGGGCCGGCACCTGAGCCGCCAGCGCCGTCCCTTGAGCCGCGATGTCGCCGGGCAGATCGATCGACCGCTGGTAGGTCTGCGACAGGGCCAGTTCGCGAATGAACGCCCGGATGTCGTACTTCATCGCCACGAACTCGTCCGCCAAAATCTCCAGGAGCTGCGGATGGGTCGGTGGGTTGACCGAGTGGTGCAGATCGACCGGCTCGACGAGCCCGCGCCCCATCATCTGGGCCCACAGCCGGTTGACGATGTTGCGGTTGAATGGCCGGTTCTGCGGGCCGATCTGCACGGCGAGCTGCATCCGCCGGCTGTACTTGGGAACGTGCCGCACTTCCTTGGCCGGAGCGACGGCGTACGCCTCCGCGGGCTTGAACCGCGGTTCTAGGGCCTGCTTGCCGCCGGGGACCTTCGGGAGCGTATTCCCCTTGGCCGCCGGATCGAACACCGACTGGAAGTTGACCTCCCCTTCCGCCGCGTCCATCAGCACCGCGGGTAGATTCTTCTTGTCTTTGTCCTTGCCGACGAAGATTACCGTCCGGCTGAAGAAGGCCAAGAGGCCGTGGTAATCGGCCTGGTAGTAGTCGTCGATCAGCGGATGGTCGTGGCACTGGGCGCACTGCAAATCCTTGCCGAAGAAGATCCGCCCCACGTCGCGGGCCAGCAGATTCGGCTCCGCCTCGCGGTCGAGGACGAACTTCGCGGCCGGCCGCGTGGCCGGGTCGGTGCCGTCGCTCGACAAAACCTCGCGGGCAAGCTGGTCGTACGGTTTGTTGGCCGCGAACGAATCGAGCAGGTACTTCTGCCACTCGGGATCCTTGACGTGCTGGTCCCGCCGCCGCTCCATCCACATCACGTCGAAGACCGTGGCCATGTGCCGCGGATATTCCGGCCCGGACAGGAGTTGGTCGATTAGCTTGACCCGTTTGTCGGGCGAAGCATCGGCTAGAAAAGCCCGCACTTGGGTTGCCGACGGGATCATCCCCGCCAGGTCGAGGTAGATGCGGCGGACAAAGTCGGCATCGCTAGCAAGTGGCGACAGCGGGCCGGCGTGCCCCTGGGCGATCTGCTCGTCGATCCGGGCGTGCAGCGGGGCGGGGCTCTGGGCGGAAGCGGTGCCCGAGAAGAAGAGGGCCAATGCGGCCGCCGCGGAGCAGCACACTCCCAAGTTGGCAGGTCGAATCGCCATGGCTGCCTCGTCTGGCAGGGGGAGGTTCGTTCCATTACGGATTGCGGATTGGGGATTGCAGATTGCCCGCAATCCGCAATCTGAAATCCGCAATTGGGAACAAAGGCGGGATGGTCAGGTGGGCTTCTGGGACGATCGGCCGCTCCTCCCTTTCCTTAGGTCGGACGCAA
>DATKDU010000252.1:0-9288 GCA_035512595.1 Pirellulaceae bacterium | reverse complement strand
GCGTCCCCATAGCTCAATTGGATAGAGCGTCGGCCTCCGAAGCCGAAGGTTAGAGGTTCGAATCCTCTTGGGGATACTTTTCTAGAGGTAGGTCCCGCTTGCCGAGCGGGACCTTGGCGTTTCGTGACGCTCCGCCGCCGTAAGCATTAGCCAGAGCGGGGCCACAGGTCCCGTCCGGCAGACAGGACCTACTGGATCTTCGCCCCGCGCGTCTCTTCGATGAGCTGCCCCAGCCACTGCATGTAGGGGGTGCCGCCGGTGCCGCGGGGATCGGCGACGTGCTGCTGGATGTACTGCCGGGCCCAGCCGATGTGGACCTCGCGAAACGTGGCCATCGCTTCCAGCACGTCGTTGAAGATGGTCTTGTCCGCCAGCGGACGAACGCTCGGCATTGCCTCGACTTCTTCGATGACCGCCCGGTGCTCGCGCGGCATGAACCGCCGCATGTCGGACAGATGATCGGTGAGGACCGACTGTTGGTGCCCGATCTTCATCAGCGCCACCAGCGTCGGCATGATGCTGCTCTGGGCGCCGGTCTCGCCGCGGAAATTCATGGGCCGCTGATCGACCCCGTCGTAGACGACGTTCTCGAAGAAGCGGATGTACGGCCGGAAGGTCTTGTAGTACAACTCGGGGTCCATCCGCTCGGGGATGCGGCGGAGGACTTCGACCTGCCGCCAGACGGTGGTGGCGACGTTGGCCAGCGCCGAGTTGAGGTGGGCCTCGTCGCGAAATTCGAGGGCCGTCTTGATCTGGGCGATGGCCGCCAGGATGTCGGCCGCCAGGGCCTCGATTTCGACGTGGACGAGGATGAACCAGTGCTCGTCGTAGAGCGGCACGAAGTTCTGGAACGTGTCGATGTTCCCCAGCGCGATCGGCCCGTCCGAATCGAGCCGCCGCCAGTTGTAAAGGGCGTAGCCGTCGTAGCTCAGGATCGGCGGCCGGCCGAGGAGATGGCACGCCTGGCAGAGCGGCACGGCGATGTTCTTGGGAAGGATCTTCGCCGGCTCACGGCCGACCTGGTTGACATAGGCGGCCGCCAGAAAACCGAGCCGCACGTAATAGAGGCGCAGCAGGGGGATCGTCTCGTCCGAGACGTGGCTGTGCGGCCACGGCGGAATCGTCAGCCGGCGGGAGTACGCGCGGAAATGCGGATCGTCGAGCCAGACCGGCAGATCCCGGCCGATCTCGTCGAGTGCCGTCAGTTCCGAGCCGGCCGGAAACTCCGTCGCCGGATCGTGAGCCGGCAGAAAGCCGCGGTGCGGCAGGTTCCAAGTCATCGCCTTCACCCCTCACCATTTTACACCCGGCTTAAGGACAGGCTATGACGATGGTGCGGAGAGTACGGAATGTGAGGAATCTGACAATGAGTTGGTTACTGGCGGAGTAGCCACCGATGAAACACGGATGGACCCAGCGCGGTGGAGCCCGAACCAAAGAGTCGAACGACGCTGTCCCATCGGCCTTCTGCGGTGCTCCATCCTTGGGCTCAATGCCAGCCGTTTGGTTTGTTCACAGAGGCACAAAGGCGCAGAGGCACAGAGCAGCACGGATGAATGTCTGCTCTGTGACTCCGTGTCTCTGTGCCTCCGTGAAATAGGAGCGGACCTCCATTCTGCTTCGCGAATCGGACTCGGTTAGATCGTTGCATTAACTGAATTCCATGTTCCGCGCCCAGGTCAACCTCGCGGCGGCCCAGAGTCTTTGTAGGCTGGAAAGATTTGGACCGTTTGTACCCGAGCCGAACCGTGTTTCATCCGTGGCTACTGCCGCTGAATGCAGGTCAAACAATGTTCACGCTCGTGCGGCGTGCGGCTGCCGAACGCAGATGGAACATCATGGCGGCGCGGGCCGTGTCGGCATCGCCCGCCTTCAGCGCTGCCAGCAAGGCCATGTGCTCGCTGTGCCCCCGCTCCAGCGATTCCGGCGGCTCCGGGGCGGCCAGGTAGGAAAGCCGCTTGAACGCCCAGATCTTGCGGAGAGTTTGCCGCAGGGCGAAGTTGCCGGCGTGGTCGGCAATCTTCAGGTGCAGGGCGAAGTCGAACCGCTGGGCGGCGGCGGGCCAGTCAGCGTGCGAATGGGGCCGGGCGGCAGCAGCCAGTTCGTCAAGCTCAGCCAGATCGGCGGCAGTCAGCTTCCCGGCGGCACGAGCGGCGGCTGCCGGCTCAAGCAGCTCCCGCAGCTCGTGCAGCTCGACGAGCCAGTTCTCCGCACCGGGCCGCACGACCGCCCGCTTGTTGAGTTCCAATGTGACAATGCCGTCGGCCGCCAATCGCTGGAGGGCCTGCACGACCGGCGTGCGGCTGAGGCCGAGCTGCTGGGCGATCAGGGTGCTTTTGATCTCGGTGCCGCCGGGAAGTTTTCCGTTGAGGATTTGGAGGAGGATTTGTTCGTAGACGTCGTCCACCCGAGACGTCTCGTCGGGCGGCTTGACTTCCTCACGAGGCGGCTCTAAAGTGAGTTCACTTTTAGCGTTCATGACCGAATTGTATTCACTTTGCGCCGTTACGTCCACCAAGTTGAGTTCACTATGTCCGACAAACACACCCTCCGTGCCGGCATGGTCGGCATGGGAATGATCTTCGACGAGACCTATCGCCCCTTCTTCGAACACGCACACGCGGCCGGCGGCATTTACGACCGGGCGTTTGGACTATGCGGCGTCGAACTTGCGGCCGTCGCCAGCCGGACCGGCAGCCGGGCGGAAGCCTACAAGAAGTCCGCGGCAGGTAAAGTAGGCGACTTCGCCAGCTTCAAGGAGCCCGACTCGATCGGCCTACTCCTCCAGCACGACGTCGATTTCGTCTGCGTCGCCACGCCGGACAACCGCCACTTCTCGTCGGCCAAGGCGGCACTGACTGCCGGCAAGCACGTGCTGATCGAAAAACCGTCGGTCCTGTCGCTAGCGGAGCTCGACGAGCTGGACGCTTTGGCTCGGCAGAAGGGACTTCTGGCGAAAGTCGTCTATCACAAGCTGCTCGACCCGGACCACAAGAAGCTGCGGACGCTTGTGGCCGACGGCGAACTGTCGCACGTCAACACGGGCTACTGCACGCTGATGGAGCCCAAGAGCATCAGCGGCAGTCAATTCGCGGAATGGATCACCGGCCGCAATCCGGGGACGTATGTCGCCGTCCACTACATCAAGCTGATCGATTTCACGTTCGGCGGGCGGCTGAAGAGCGTGTCTTGCACCGGGCAGCGCGGCATCGTCGGCCCGGCCGACGGCCCGACGTGGGACAGCACGCAGCTCCGCATGATCTACGAGTACGACGGCGGCCGCGAGGCGGCGTTCGACATCCACACGAGTTGGGTCGCTCCCGACAATTTCCCCGGCTACGTCGATCAGGAGGTGCAGTTCCGCTTCGACAACGGCGTCTGGAACGGCCACAGCCGCAAGCGGGGGGTGGAGTGCACCGTCGAAGGCAAAACGCCGCTTAAGCGGAAGATCAACATCAACAACCACTACAACGGCGAGTTCCTCGAGCCTTGGGGCGAGCGCTCGCAGCGCGGCTACGGCATTGAGGTGCTGGAGCGTTTCGTTCGCGAAGTGGCCACGGTCGAATTCGGCGGGCCGGCCGGCGAGCGAACCACACGGCTCGCAGCCGCCCGTAAGCTGGCCTACAACGACGTTGCGTCCGATCGCCAGACCGTTGCTGCCGTCCAGGCGATGGAAGCCATCCTGGCCAGGCACGTCGCCGGCGTTCCGAACTGCGTCGTCGAAGTGGATCACAAGCTGGGTGGCCTGGTTTTGCTTTGTCCCGGCAAGGCAGAGCCGGAAGTGCTGTATCGCGGACGTGTTAACGACTCAGCGTGAACCAATATGGATGAACCAACTTCAATCCGTTGCTGTGTTGAGAGGGAGCAATCCAGGGGTGGCGTGTTTGGTTTTTTGACACAGAGGCTCGGAGGCACAAAGGCACAGAGAAACCAATGTTGTCCTGCTGCTCTGTGCCTCCGCGCCTCCGCGCCTCTGTGCAAGAAACAATCGACACTGCCATTGGGAAGTAGCCTCGCGATTTCGAAATTTTGCCGCGTAACAAATCAAGTTTACCAAGTGCTATGTCTAACGCTGCTGCCGAACTGATCCCCGTTATCCAACACGCGGGCGAAGACGCCTCCAACGACATCCGCCGCCGGCTGGCCGAAGTTGAGCCGCACTGTATCCGCACGTTCACGCCGAGCCTGGCCGTGCTGGCCAAGAGTGCCGGCTCGTACCACTGGACGCCGGAAGGGCGGAAGCTGGCCGATTTTTCCTCCGGCGTGCTGGTGATGAACCTGGGGCACAATCCGGTCCGCTGGTGGAACCGGGTGATCGAGTATCTGGGCTTGGGTTCACTGAAGCAGGGCGGCGAGTTCTGCCAGGCGGTCACGCTCAACGGCTACAATGCGGTCACCGAAGTCGAGACCCTCTGCTGCGAGCGGCTGATTTCGCTGATGAAAGAGCAGCCCGGCGGCACTCGCTGCGAGCAGGTCCTGTGGGCTGCCAGCGGCAGCGAAGCGATCCAGAAAGCCCTCTGGGCCTCGCTCGACCGGGATGAAAGTCGCGACATGATCCTCAGCACGCGGCACGGCTTCCACGGCAAGAAAGGGCTGGCCGGCGCGGTCACTGGCAGTGAAGCCGATTCCGAGCGCGACCCGCGAGTGAGATTCATCAGCTTCCCGCGCGAGGAGTGCATCAGCGTCAGCCGCCGCCGCGAGCCGATTGACCTGCGGCCGTATGAGATGGAGCTCAATCGCCTGTGGGATGAGCACGGCACTCGCATCGGCACGCTGATCACCGAGCCGTATCTCGGCGGCGGCGGCTCGTTCCATCCGCAGAAGGAATTCATCCAGCTATTGGAACGCTTCTGCCGCGAGCACGACATCATTTTCATTCTCGACGAAGTGCAGGCCAACTTCGGCCGCACCGGGTCGCTGTTCGCCTTTACCGAGTACGGCGTCGAGCCCGACATCGTCGTGCTGGGCAAGGGACTTGGTAACGGCATTCCAGTGAGTGCTGCCGTTGGGCGGGCCGATCTGTTTGCCGCGATGCACTACGGCGAAGGCTCGGACACCTGGAGCGCCAATCCACTGGCGAGTGCGGCCGTGTTGGCGACGCTCGACGAGTACGAGACGACCGACGTGATCGCTCAGGCCCGCGAGCTGAGCTGCGTGATTGAAAAGGGGCTGCTGAATCTGCTGGATACGGGCGTCGTCGCCAACATCCGCGGCGAAGGGGTCGTGTGGGGCGTCGAATGCACTTCCGCCGGCAATACGCCGGCCAATGATGTCGCCAATGCGTGCGTCGAAGCCTGCTACCGCGGCGACGCCCACGGCCGGGCGATCCATCTTCTCGGCCCCTTAGCTGGCAAGGTCATCCGCGTCAGCCCGCCGCTGGTGATGCCGGCGGCCGAGGCGCAGCAATACCTCGACGTGATGTACGGCATCTTTGCGGACGTGGCAACTCGCCTACAAGTCGGTCGGTAGGCAAGCTTCTCTCTTGTCCCTGATCGGACTGATCGCATCGCGCGAATTGGGCAAGCGTCCCGCTTGCCCTACGAATTAACCCGTATACTCGCGATCGGTGATAATCCCCGGCAGCAGCACTGGATAGGGACCGTGGGCATTGGCCTTGATCGGTACTTCCCTGCCGTGACCAGCCAGAGTAGACATATTTCCGTGCCTGCCAGCTTGACGGAACAATCCAAGTTGGCTAGATTCCACAGGGTGATGGTGCAGGAGTCTGCGAAATGCGTCGGTCCGGCTTAACCTTGCTGGAACTCCTCGTCGCGATTGCAATAATCGCGATTCTTTTGGCGCTTCTTTTACCCGCAGTACAGTCTAGCCGCGAACAAGCCCGCCGCATGCAGTGCGGCTCAAATCTGCGCCAGATTGCAACTGCGGTCCACTTGTACGAGGGGCAGAACGGGTGTTTTCCGGCGGGCAATGCATCTTCGTACAGTTTTCTCGTGGCAATTCTTCCTCAATTGGACCTCAATGCGTTGTACGAGCGCATCGACCGAGGACAATATTATTATGAGCAAGCGCCCGACGCGATTACGTCAGTTTTGGAGACCCCAATTCTTCAATATCGCTGTCCAAGTGACGACTTTGCACGAGCGAGTAAGTCGAATACAAGTTACCTTGGAAACATGGGTTACGACATCCTGTCGCGTGGATCCAATGGCGTCTTTGACCCCAGTAACATAAGTAACCCACAGCCCGATCGTCGCGGGCAATTCATTTCTACCGCCGAGATCCAGGACGGATTATCCCGAACGGCAATGATCGGCGAAATCCTCGTAGGCGATGGTACGTCGCGGTCGCGTTTACGCACCATTTGGCAAACTGCCACTCCATTTGGAGTGAATGAACACGAAGATCTATGCCAAGCATGCATGACCCAGCAGTTCGCGGTCAATGGATCGGGACAGGCTATCGGAAGCAGTGGTACGCGTGGCAATCCATGGTATGCAGGGAACGCGGGATCAACGCTTTACACCCACTCGCTAACACCCAATAAATTGAGCTGCTTCAATGGCGGAAGCGTGAAGTTTGGCGTGTATACTCTCGCGAGCCTGCACGCTGACGGTGTGCATATTGCATTCGCGGACGGCCATATAGAGTTCGTCAATTCGGGTATCCAGCTTGCCATATATCGAGCACTTGGAACCCGCGCAGGGGCAGAAGGTCCGTAACCGACTGACGTCCACTACAATACGGAGGACACAAAAATGCTGCTGAGACAAAGTTGTCTTATAGTTCTGTTGTTGGCAGGCGTAGCAGCCCTGCCAGTCCAACCACTTTCCGCGACCTGGGACGTCGACGACCCAGAGCCGTCGGACGAATTGGACCAATGGTCGGACGTGTACGCAATTGGTACTGGTGTAGGTGAGGAATGTGATCTCACAGTTAGGGTGTACGCCGGCGGAGAGCACGAGGGGACTGGCTCGGGAACTTTCCCATGGCTACCGGAAGCGCCGAACACGTGGAAGGGAACCGCGAGTGCTGGGCCGGGCATGCCTTGGACGGCACCGTCTACCGGATATGTGCGGATCTGGAAGTCTGACAATGATGCTGAAACTACTACGCCGCTGGCCCTTGGTCAATTCTTCTTTGTAGATTTAGACGGGTAGTAACAGAATATGGATGTTGGCTATCGATGCGCAGCTAATGACAGCGAACGAACAATGACTGTTTGAGAAACCTACTCGCCGATGTTTTTGTGTCGCGATATATACGATACTGGCGCTTTCCCCACCTCGATTACACGAATGTGGTGGGTCGCCGCGTTCATGATTGGGATCGGATGCAACGAGAAGCCCGTTCAGTCGACTTACGTTCAAACAAGGCCCCAAGTGGACGCAGTTATCGAGTTACCACCGATTGCGTACCATGGAGTTGCAATTGAGTCGCGGGAGGTGATTCAGATTCCCGCTCTGAAGCTCGTCGAGTTTCGTGTTCGAATTTCCGAAGGAGCCCTAGCTAAAGGGCCAATTCCGGTGCCATTTCTCACACTGCGGCCGGTCGGGCGCCCGCAAACCAATGTAGCCCACGTTCCACTCACTGTGACCAAGGATTCCGGCGACGGTGTCATATTAGCGGCTCTAGTTCATCCGCTGCGCCGGCGAGGCGAGTTGCAGCTGGTCGTTGAAGTCTCACAACAGCCGATCGCGCAATATCCGATTCGCGTCGTTGACTGACACTTAGCACCAGCCACGTTCCTACGCCGCATATTCGCGATCACTGAGGCCCGGCATCGGCACGGGATAGCGGCCACTAGCATCGGCCTGGATTGGCGCTTCGCCGCCGAGGACCAGCTTGTCCACATTCGGGGCGAACTCGTGCTCGCAGTTGAGCATGTCGTCGAAGGTGATCACCTGGCCGGTGTGGGCGGCCATGCGTCCCATCGCGGTGACGAGGCTCGCCTCCGCCCCGCGCTTCACCTCGTTGTGCGGCCGGTCGGTGCGGATGGCGTCGATCAGGTGCTCCCACTCGAGCTGGTACGGGTTCGGCTCCGGCTGCGGAAAGGCCCAGGCCAGCTTGTCCTTCACTTCCTTTTGACCGCTGTAAATGCGGCACTTAGCCGGCGAGTGGGACGACGTGGAGATGATGCCCAGCCCCTTGCTCCCGTGAGCGTAACTGGCGAACTCGTCGTGGCAGCCAGGCATCGTCCGGCCGTAGAGGAACATGTTGCTGCCGTCGGCAAAAGTATACTCGACCGAGTAATTGTCGAAGTTCTGGTCGATGTCCTGGCCCTTCGAGGGATCGGTGGCGTGATTGCGATAGTGACGACCGCCCGTGGCCTGGGCCTGCACCGGCCAAGCGTTCTTCATCCAGCAGCACTCATCGATGTTGTGGATGTAGAAGTCGCTGTAGCAGCCGCCGCTGGCCCACAGGAAGCTGTGGAACCGCCGGATCTGATACTCCAGCTCGTTGACCCCTTCGGGCCGCGGCGGGGAGAAAGCCGAGCCGACGGGCGGGTGCATGCGGTAGCAGCGGAGGGTGATCAGGTCGCCAATCTCGCCATCCTGAATCCGCTTGAAGAGCTCCCCGCGGGCCTCGCAGTGGCGGCACATCAGGCCGACGGCCACTTTGAGGTTCTTCTCCTTCGCCTTCTCGCCGAGCTCAAGCATCTTCCGCGTGCTGGGCCCGTCCACGGTCACCGGCTTCTCCATGAAGACGTTGACCCCTTTTTCGATCGCGTATTTGAAATGAACCCAGCGGAATGCCGGCGGCGTGGCGAAGATGGCGACGTCGCCGGGCCTCAAGCAGTCGATGGCTTCCTTGTAGGCGTCGAAGCCGATGAAGCGGCGATCGGGGGGGACATCCACCTGTTTTTCGTGGCTCTTATTCAGGTTCCCGATGCTGTCGTTGAGTCGATCTCGAAACACGTCGGCCATGGCGACCAGCTTGATCGGCCCGCTCTTGACCGAGAGGGCGTTGGTCGCAGCGCCGGTGCCGCGGCCGCCGCAGCCGACGAGGGCGACTTGCACGGTGCTGTCCTGGGCGGCATGGACCAGGGGGACTGTCATGCCGGCGAGCGTGCCGACGGCAACGAGGGTGCTGGTGTCTTTGATGAATTGACGGCGGGTGGATTCTTTGCTGCTGTTCATGTCAAACGTTCCTGGAGAGGGGCAATCGCGGCGGGTCACTGCCGGGGGAGGGGCATAGGAAAACGATAGTAGTATAATTTGCCGCGGCGGGCGGGAACACCATCAGACACGGAGCCGGCCATGCTGCGGCACACCGTTTTTCTTACGCTCCTGGCGGCGCGATTGGGTTTGGCGGCATTCGAGCGGAGGC
>DATKDU010000251.1:0-7392 GCA_035512595.1 Pirellulaceae bacterium | reverse complement strand
TGCCGCCGCGGATGATCGTCAACCGCGGCTCGCGGCCAAGGCGGCGCAGCGCTTCCTGGGCATAGGCCACGGCTCGCGGCTCCTTGGCGAGCCCTTCCCCCAGGTTGCGATACTGCTTGACGACCTGGATTTCCACGTGGCAGCCGGGAAAGGCACCCTCCGTTTCTTCGGCAATGCCGCGGAGCAGTTCGGCCTTCTTGGTCAGGTCCGCGGCCGCAAAGTCGCGCAAGAGGACGCGAATCTTCACTTCCGCGACGCCCCCTTCGATCGTGAACGGGTGCAGAAAGCCGTCGCGGCCGTCGGTCATCTCGGGCGAAATTTCCCGCGGCAGCTTGTCCAGGAAGAATGCCGCCGCCCGCACGGCATTCACCATCCGGCCCTTGCCGATCGACGGATGGATGTTGATGCCGCGGACGTGAACGACGGCCATGTCGGCCGAAAAGGTCTCGACGTCGATTTCGTCAGCGCCGCTGCCGTCGAGCGTGTAACAGACGTCGGCCCCGAGCTTTTTGAGATCGACGTGATCGATGCCGTGGCCGATCTCCTCGTCGCAGGTGAACAGGATGCGGACCGGGCCGTGCGGGATCTCCGGATGCTCGATCAGGTGGTTGGCCAGCTCCATGATCACGGCCACCCCCGATTTGTCGTCGGAGCCCAGCAGCGTCGTGCCGTCGGTGGCGATCAGCGTTTTGCCGACCAGGTCGTCGAGCTCGGGGTTGTCGGCGACGCGAATGACCTTCGTGGGATCGGCCGGCAGGACGATGTCGCCGCCGGCATAGGGGCGAATCACCTGCGGCCGGACGTTCTTGCCCGTCGTTTCGGGAGACGTATCGACGTGGGCGTTGAACGCGACGACGGGGATCGAATGTGGTCCACTCGCTCCGCGAGTGGACACGTCGGACTGGCCGGCGGCGACGGATCGAATTGGAGAGCGGGATTCGTCTGCGCCCTGCGCTGGTTCGTGCACTCGCGGAGCGAGTGCACTACTGATCGTCGCCGGCACTGTCGCCCACACCAGCCCGTGTGAATCGTGCTCGACGTCGGCCAGCCCCATCTCGCGCAGCTCCTCGGCGAGCATCCGGCCCAATTCAAGCTGCCCCGGGCTGCTGGGATAGGTCGTGGACTCGGTCGCGGCAGTCGTATCGACCTGGACGTAGCGGAGAAAGCGCTCGAGGAGGCGTTGCGAGTTCATGGGCGCGGATCGTGGCTTGCGGAAGGGGTGTTTCGGCAGTCTAACATGGTCTGCCAAGTGGTGGGCCGGCGCTCGCCGAGCGAGCTTGTCCCACCCTACCCATTTCACGTTGAGCTGACGATGGCCAAACCGAGCGTCCGTTATCTGGTCTTCGACATCGAGAGCGTGGCCGACGGCCCGCTGGTGGCCAAGCTGCGCTATCCGACGGAGGATCTGGCCCCTGAAGAAGCAGTCCGCCGCTACCGGGCCGAGCTCATGGCCAAGTACGAGACCGACTTCATCCCCTACACGTTCCAGCTCCCGGTGTCGATCATCGTGGCCAAAGTTGCCGCCGATTATCGGCTCCTCGATCTGGTGGCCCTCGACGAGCCGCAGTTCCGTTCCCACGTGATGACCGAGCACTTCTGGCGCGGCTGGCAAGCGTACAAGCGGCCGACGCTCGTCAGCTTCAACGGCCGGACGTTCGATTTGCCGCTGCTCGAGTTGGCCGCGTTCCGCTACGGCCTGAGCCTGCCAAGCTGGTTTGCCCTGAACGCCAAGACATACGATCAACCGCGGCATCGGTACAACATGGAGGCCCATCTCGACCTGCACGACGTGCTGACCAACTTCGGCGCGTCGCGGTTCAACGGCGGCCTCAACCTGGCGGCCAACCTGCTCGGCAAGCCCGGCAAGATGGACGTGCAAGGATACATGGTGCAGGACCTGGCTAACGAAGGGAAACTGGCGCAGATCAACGACTACTGCCGCTGCGACGTGCTGGACACCTACTTCGTGTTCCTCCGCTGCGCCGTCATGCTGGGGCAGCTCAAGCTCGGGCAAGAGCAGGAGATCATTGCCGAGACGAAAGCCTGGCTGCACGAGCGGAGCCAGCTCACGCCGGTCTATGCGACGTACCTGGCGGCATGGGGGGATTGGAGGAATCCGTGGGAGGCGGCTGAACGTGCTGAGTCCGCTGAACCGACGGCGGAGGTGTGAGAGTGTGCGGGTATGAGGGTATGAGGGTATGAGGATCGCGTTCACTCTCACACCCTCATACCCTCGCACCCCGACACCCGCACGCCTCAGCTTCGCCACCTCAATACCACCCGCAGCAGCCGCGCAACGAAGGGCGTCAGCCGCGTCTTGTTGTACTGGTCGGCAATCCGCTTGAGGACTTCCACCTGCGTCGGATAAGCGTGGATCGTGCCGGCCAATGTGCCGAGCGAAAGGCCGGCGGTCATCAGCAGCGACAGTTCGCCGATCATCTCGCCAGCGTGGCGGGCGACGATCGTCGCGCCAACGACGCGGCCAGTGCCGCGGCGGCAGTGGACGACGGCAAAACCGTCTTCCTCGCCGTCGAGCACGGCCCGATCGACGCGGCTCAGCTCCTCGCGGTAGCTATCGATGGCGATTCCCTGTTTCTCGGCAGCCGCGGCAGTCAGCCCGACGTGGGCCACTTCCGGGTCGGTGTAGGTACACCAGGGCATCACCATCCGGCTGAGACGCTGGCGGCCAAAGAACAGCGCGTTCTGAATGCAGGCCCGGGCCATCGCGTCGGCCGCGTGCGTAAACTGGTAACTGCCGGCGATATCCCCCGCGGCATAAATCCGCGGGTTGCCCGTCTGGAGGAAATCGTTGACCTCCACGCCCCGCGACGAGTATTTCACGCCCGCTGCTTCGAACTCCAATCCTTCAACGTTCACGGCCCGGCCGACGGCAACCAGGATTGCATCGGCGACCAGTGTCTGCTCTTTACCCGCCGCTTCGATCACCAGCCGCTTGCCGGCGGCCGATGGCTCGGCCCGCACGGTCTTGGAATTCAAGTACACGGCAATCCCTTCGCGAGCGAACTGCTTTTGCAGCACGTCAGCCGCTCTTGGATCATCTTTGGGAAGCAGCCGCGCGCCGCGATGGACGAGCTGCACCTCGCTGCCGAAGCGGCGGAAGGCCTGGGCCAGTTCGCAGCCGATTGGCCCGCCGCCGATGACGATCAGCCGCCGCGGCAATTCGGTCAGCGAGAAAACCGTCTCATTGGTCAGGTAGCCGACCTGCTCGATCCCCGGAATGTCGGCCTTGGCGGCGCGTGCGCCGGTGGCGATCACGCACCGCTTGAACTCCAGCCGCTGCCCGCCGACTTCCACCGACTGCGGCCCGGTGAAGCGGGCACTGCCGAGATAGACATCGACACCGAGACCGGCAAACCGCTGGGCCGAATCGTGGTGGCTGATTTGCGCCCGCAGGCGGCGCATCCGCTCCATCGCAGCGGGGAACAGGGAGGGCCCGATTGCGGATTGCAGATTGCGGATTGCGGATTCGTGCTGGCCGTCAATCCGCAATCCGCAATCTGCAATCCGCAATGCGTCCTTCGCCGCCCGAATCAGCGCCTTGCTCGGCACGCAGCCGTAGTTCAGGCAGTCGCCGCCGAGCAAATGCCGCTCGATGAGTGCCGAGCGTCCGCCGACGCCGGCTGTGCCCAGGGCGGCAATGATCCCCGCCGTGCCGCCGCCGATGGCGACCAGGTCGTACTTGCCCTGCGGCGTGGGGTTCTTCCAGTCGGCCGGATGCGTCTGCCGGACAAGCTCCAGGTTGTGTTCGTCGCGCGGCAGGACTTCGATGGCGGACATGGGGAACCTCGTGGGACGCCGGTATCTTACTAACCCGCAGCGTCAGCGAGGGACGCGAAAGAGTATCCCTCGCTGACGCTGCGGGTTAGTGACGTCCGTTACCGATACGGCTTCCACGTCGGACGCGGCGCAGACTTACCAGACGCATCGCTGAGTGCCGGCGGCGGAGCGGATGGCGGAGCTGTATTCGGCGTAGCCGCGGCTGCCGGCTCGCGGATGGTTGGCTCCGCAGCCGCAGCCGTAGCAACCGGCGGATTGCGCCGCTGCCGCTGGGGCGGTCGCGGCGTCCACCTCTCGGAATACTCCCTCGCCAGCTTAATGAACACCTCGCGCTCCGCCTGAAACTTCCGCCCGTCCGCTCCTTCGTAGCGGACGAACAGCTTGAGCTGGCTGTTCTCCGGCGCTCGCGACGGCCAGGGCATTTCCAGGTGAATGCCGCGGGCATCGCCGTCGTCGCGAATCGCCTCCTTTGTTTCGGCCGCATCAAAATTCCAGCGGGCCACGCGGGCCGCATCGCCGCTCTTGGCCGGGTCGAGGAGCACGATCGACACATTCCCCTCTTGGGGGACGAATTGCCCGGCCGCATTGCGCGGCTCCAGCAGCAGCGACAGGCCGTCGTCCCCCGGACGATGGTCGCGGTCGATGCCGCCGGTGTGCAGAGGGTTCACGAACAATTGGGCAATCTTCTCGTCCACCAGTTCAACCTCCGCCGAGGCTCGCTTGGCCTGGCCGTTGGCTCGCGGCGGCGGAAGCTCGCTGGGCATTTCCGGCGGCGGCTCCGCCTCGATTCGCGGCGAGCTGCGCTCCGCCGGCGTGCCAGGGACTTCGATCATCGGCAGGCCGCCTTCCTCAATCATCGGCGGCCCCACCTCATCGCCAGAACGCGTCGGCTCCGTTGCCCTCTGCTGCTTGAGCTTGCCCAGCTCATGCGCCAGCCGCTCGTTCTCCTGGACCTGATACCAGTATTCGTCTTCCAGTTGCCGCGCTTCCGCGTTGCGGTTCTCGATGAACGACGCCACGTGCGGGCTCGTCCGGCAACCGCACAAAGCGGCCGCGGCAATCACCAGCAGCGTCGATGCAAAGCGGAGCGACATGAGTCGGCGGGTCGATGGACAGGCAGTGTGAGTCGGTCGGCAACAAGCCCGAAGCGCAAGCGAGGGACGAGCACCCACTTGCCAAACGGCCTTTTCTCCTGCTGGCGCGTCGGGCTCGTACGGATCACCGGCAAAAGGTGCGATTCATTAGCAAAACGAGGCAAATTGGGGAAGGGCAAGCGTCGTCGCCTTGCAGCCGCGGCTGAGGCCACTTAAAAGAGAAAGCTCTTGGCTTCCTGAACCTGCTGGCAGGGAGCGCCTCTTACCGTCCGCCGTGATGGATGCTGCCGACACCGCTGCCATACCCCCTTCCGCCCCGGCGGCCGAAGCAACGTCTCCCCCTGCTAGCAGGACCGATCCGGCCGAGCAGCAGCCGGCCATCCAGAAACTGTCGATCAGCGCACCGCGGCGGGACGACGACCGCGAGGCGGACAAACGGCCCCTCGATCTGGGCCTGATCGTGCGGCTGCTGACCTACACCCGCCCCTATGCGGCCAAACGCAACTGGCTGCTCGTCATGGCGGCGCTGCGGGCGATCCAGTTGCCGCTCGTGGCCTGGACGATCTCCGCGGTGATTGCCGGGCCGATCAAGGGGCACGCTCCGTTCGGTTCCATCCTGGCCGGGGCGATGGCGCTCCTCGTCCTGGCCGGCTCGACGCAGGTCGTCTTCCACTTTCGCCAGCGGTGGGCACTGGAGCTGGGCGAAATGGTCATTCACGACCTGCGGAGCGCGATCTTCGCGCACCTCCAGCGGATGCCGATGAGCTTCTACAGCAAGACCAAGATCGGCCGGATCATCAGCCGCGTCACCAGCGACTGCGAGGCCCTCCGCGTCGGCGTGCAGGATGTGCTGTTCGTCAGCCTCGTCGGCCTGGGGCAGATGATCGTATCGGCGGCACTCATGCTCTATCTCGACTGGGCCCTGTTTTCCATCGTCCTGGCAATCAGCCCCATCCTGTGGGTCATCAACCGTTACTTCCGCGGGAAACTGAGTAGCGCCTATCGCATCGTGCAGGAGAGCTTCAGCCGCCTGACCAGCACGCTGGCCGAGTCGATCAACGGCGTGCGCGTCACGCAGGGCTTCGTGCGCGAGGAAGTGAACCAGCGGCTGTTTCGCGACCTGCTGGATTGGCACGGCGACAACGTCGTCAAAGCGGTGCGAATGGAAGGGATGCTGCTGCCGCTGCTGGAGTTCAACAGCCAGGTCTTCATCGCGGCACTGCTGCTGGTCGGCGGCTATCGGGTGCTGACGCCGGGGATCGGCATGTCGGTCGATGCACTGATTTTTTTCTTTTTCCTGGCGACGAACTTCTTCAGCCCGATCCAGATGCTGGGGAATCAATACAACCAGGCGCTGACCGCCATGGCAGGGGCGGAGCGGGTGTTCGCGCTGCTCGACCGGCCGCCGGAATGGGAGGATGCGCCTGACGCCGTCAGCCTGCCGCCGATCACGGGGCGCGTCGAGATGCGGGAGGTGACGTTTGGTTATGAGCCCGATCGGCCGGTGCTGCACGACATCAACCTGGAGGCTTGCCCTGGCCAAAGCGTGGCCCTCGTCGGCAAGACCGGCAGCGGCAAATCGTCGATCATCAACCTGATCGCCCGGTTCTACCTGCCGCAGAAGGGGCAGGTCCTCATCGACGGCTTGGACACGCGGCAGATCACGGGCGACTCGCTCCACCACCAGATGGGGATCGTGCTGCAGCAGAATTTTCTCTTCACCGGCACGATTCTCGACAACATTCGCGTCGGCCGGCCCAGCGCCAGCGATGACGAGGCGATCGACGCCGCCCGGCAGCTCGATTGCCTCGATCTGCTTGAATCGCTGCCGCAGGGCATGCTGACGCAAGTCGGGGAGCGCGGGGCGCAGCTCAGCCTCGGCCAGCGGCAGCTCGTTTGCTTCTGCCGGGCGATGCTCGCCAACCCGCGGATTCTGATCCTCGACGAGGCGACCAGCAGCGTCGATACGCTGACCGAGGTGCGGATTCAGACAGCGCTGGCCAAGCTCTTAGAAGGACGCACCAGCTTCATCGTGGCCCATCGCCTGAGCACGATCCGCCACGCGGACCACGTGATCGTTCTGGACCAGGGCCGCATCATCGAGCGCGGCACGCACGAGCAGCTTGTGGCCCAGGGAGGACTCTACGCCGGGCTGGTGCGGCAGTTTGCCCGGGGAAGTGCGGCGTGAGGGGTGCCTTACGCCGAAGGCGTTACATCCTCCAGCCCAGGGTTCAAGTAAGCCGCTGCGCGGCAGGTTGATTCAGCAGCCTTTAGTGTAGGGAGGTGGTCGCGGCGGGTCACGCGATGTCGTCTGCTTTCGTAAAGAGTTTCACCCTCTTTTCTCTGTGCGAAAGGATCTGCCGATGTCTTCCACGATGATGCCACGTTCCCGCAAGACTTCTTCCGCGTCACATTCAGTTAAGCAGGTGGCGCCCGTGACGGCTCCGCCGACGGCCGGGCCCGAATCCGCCGTTCCGCCTCGAAAGACCAGCGAACTTCG
>DATKDU010000250.1:0-7587 GCA_035512595.1 Pirellulaceae bacterium | reverse complement strand
TCTGTGCCCCCGCGCCTCAGAGCCTCTGTGTCCAAAGACGAATCACGTCGCCCCAGGACCACTTCTGGCATTGGCGCTTTTGGTCCCTTGGGAATTGTTTGGTGCTGGACACCGCCGCGGAGCGGTGGTCGGCTGGTGGTTTCGTGCTTGTGAAAACACCGAAGTTATTTGTCGGCGGTTCCTTGGTTGCCGAATCCAGCTTTCCTTCGCTGGCGATTCGAGCTTGGGTTACGCGCCGGCGAATTCGGCTGCCAGCGCGCAAAAAAAGCCGCCAGCCGAGTATGGTGGGGCAGGAACCATACACCGACTGGCGACTAATGATGACTTTTGGACGACGATGGGGAGCCCAAATGCACCCAGCAATCATCGACACCAATCACTGTACTGACTGGCAACGCACCGGCAAGCGCCATGCGAAATTTTCGCACAAAGGCTAAGCCGGCCCAGGGGCGGCAGTGGTATTGAGCAGCGTTTTGACGAGCTCGATGTCGTTGGCGACCCCCAGCTTTTCCAGCAGCCGGATGCGGTGCTTGGACGCGGTCTGGATGCTGATCCCGAAATCCATGGCGATCTGCTTCATGGTGAGCCCTTGCGCCACGAGCTCCATGACCTCCCGCTCGCGGGGCGTGAGCAGCGCCAAACGGGCGAAGAACTGGGGGTTGTCCCGCCGCGCCCGGCGAGTGCGGGCATCCTTGGCAATGGCCTCCTTGAGTCGCTGGAGAAGCCGCTCGTCGCTGACGGGCTTTTCGAGGAAGTCGATCGCTCCGGCCCGGAATGCCTGGGCACAACTGGCGATGTCCCCATGCCCGGAGATCATGATAATCGGCAGGGAATAGCTCGTATTGGAGAGTTTCTCCTGGAGCTCCAGGCCGGTCATCCCCGGCATCCGCACGTCGAGCACCAGGCAGCCAGGCTGCTCCGGATCATAGGCGTCGAGGAACTCGTGCGCCGAACCGAATCCTCGGGCGGTCAGGCCAAACGATTCGATGAGATAGCAAGCGGCTTTCAGGGCGCTGGGGTCATCATCCACCACGAACACAATCGGGCTTATGGACATCGCCGACATCCTGGGACTCCTCCCACGCGGGGATCGTGAATCGCAAACAGGCGCCCCCCGACAGCTCCCGCTCAACCCAGAGCTTTCCTCCGTGCTTCTCAATGATACCGCGGCTGATCGGCAGACCCAGCCCCAGTCCTTGCGGTTTGGTGGAGAAAAACGCCTCAAAGACCCGCTCGGCGGCCACTGGCGGAATCCCCGGACCGCTGTCGGCAACGGCCAGCTCCAAACAGCCGTCGTGCCCTCTGGCCGTCACGGTAATCTGACGCCGGTCAGCCGGGACGCCTTGCAGCGCGTCGGCCGCATTGAGCACCAGATTCACCACCACCTGCTGAAGCTGGATGGCATCCCCCAGACAGCGAGGGAGCGAATCGGGAAGGATAAGCTGCGACTGCACCTGGCGGTCGCGAAGATCGTGCTCCACCAGCGCCAGCGCTTCCCGGACCACGGCCGACAGGTCCAGTAAAACCCGCGGTGGAAACTGCTGCCGTACGAAATCCTTGGTCCGGCGAATGATGTCCGCGGCCCGGTTCGCCTCTTTGCCGATGAACTCCAGGGCCGGCTCAATGTCGGCGATCGAGACATTTCCTGCGGTCAGCCGCCGCTGCGTGCCGCGAACGTAGTTGCTGATTGCCGACAGCGGCTGATTGACCTCGTGCGCGAGCTCGGCCGCCATCTCCCCCAGGTTGCTGAGCCGCGCCGCGCGAGCCAACTGGCTCTGTTGCTCGCGAAGCCGCTCCTCGGCCAAAGCCCGTTCGGCCATTTCCTGGCGGAGATCGGCGGTTCGTTCGACCACTCGCCGCTCCAGTTGATCCTTGGCATCCTCCAGCGACTGCTGGGCCAGCCGCCGCTCGGTGATGTCGCGCACGACGCCGCTGAACGTGCGGCGGTTCCCCTGGAGCACCTCGCTGACCGTCAATTCGAGCGCAAACTGAGTGCCGTCGCTGCGCAATCCGGCCACCTCGCGCATCGCGCCCAGAATCTTCCGCTGGCCGGATCGCGAGTAGTTCGCCAGATAGTCGTCGTGCTCGTCGCGATAGGGAGCCGGCATGAGCCGCTTGATGTTCTGACCGAGGATCGATTCCGCGGCATAGCCGAACATCCGCTCGGCCGCCGGATTGAAGGCCTCGATGGTTCCCCGCTCGTCGATCCAGATGATGGCGTCCGCCGCCATTTCAAACATAGCGCGGGCCTTGGCCTCGCTGGCGCGCAAGATGCTTTCCGCCATCCGCTGCTGCTGGATTGCCGTGGCGAACAACAGCGGCGTGACGGTGACGACCGTCAGGTAGACCTGCAGTGCGACCGACTTCGTCTCCAGCGTCTGCTCCATGTGGGCAAACAGGCCATAGCCCCGCGCGGTTCCCCACACGGCCACGACGGCGGCCAGAAACACTCCCACCGCCGTGCCGAATTGACCCAGGCGCAGGCCGCACCAGATGAGAAATGGCGCCACGACAAACGGGTATGCCGGCAGGGGCCGGTCGAATCCCAGTTTTGGTCCAAAGGCCACCAGCGACGACAGCACCACCAACAAGAGCGTCGCGGTCCCTTCCAGCCAGACCTTCGGTTCCCTGACCCGCTTCCAGGGGATCTCGCTGGGGAACATCAGCAGCATCGGCGCTACGGCCAACACGCCGACCGCGTGGGCCATCCACCAGACGGCGGCGCTATACCAAAACGGCCTGGCGGCAAACGCCTCCGTCACCGCGGCGCCTCCGATGGCCGCTCCGGCCAGCGGCGCCAGAAGCGCTCCCAATCCGACCATCCACAGCGTGTCGGCCACCGTCTCGGCGCGAAACGGCCGGCGATGCACCAGTTGCAGTAGCGTCGCTCCGCCGACCGCCTCCAGGGTATTGGCGGTGACAAAAGCTGCGACCAGCGTGACGCCCTTCCCGTGCAACATCCACTCCGACAGAACGTTGACGGCAATCGCCATCGCAATGTATCCCGGCCAATGCCGCTTTGGGGAAATCGCCAGCGCGGCCAGGAACAGCCCGCTGGCCGGCCAGAACATCGCGAACCGGTGCTGGCCGGGGAACGAAAGGAAATGCCCCAACTCCGCGCAGCCCAGAAAGGCCAATGCGAACAGCAGCCAGCGAAGTACCAGGGCCAGGCTCAACATCCGCTCCTTCGGGGCAGGCGAAAACGATCGCTGGCGCGTGACGCCAGGGTAGCAGAAGCTCGGTATTGCGGCAAATGTGATGCAGACGGCTGACGGTCTGCGCGAAGTCAACGCGGCACGGTTGATTGGCGCGCGTTGATCTCGGATGATGGAACGTCGGCAGCGCGCGTCTATTGCCAGGAGTTCGTTATGAGGTTCAACGTTTTGGCCACGAGTTGGCGGATCTTCGCAGCGGCGACTCTATGGTTCCTGGCGGCACTCGGCAGTCTGGTGATCGCGGCGGAATCGCAGCGTCCCAACGTCCTCTTGATCATCACTGACGATCAGGGATACGGCGACATCGGCTATCACGGCAACACGATGCTCAAGACACCGAGCCTCGATCTGCTCGCCCGGCAGAGCGTGCGGCTAACGAACTTTCATGTCGATCCGACTTGTGCTGAATCGCGGGCGGCACTCATGACGGGGAAATACTCCTGCCGCGTCGGCGTCTGGCACACGATCATGGGGCGGTCGATCCTGCGCCGCGACGAGAAGATCATGCCGCAGTACTTTGCCGAGGCCGGATACAAGACCGGCATGTTCGGCAAATGGCATTTGGGGGACAACTATCCGTACCGGCCGCACGACCGGGGATTTCAGGAAGCGCTCTATCACGGCGGCGGCGGCGTGGGACAGTCCCCCGATGCGTGGGGGAATGATTACTTCGACGATACCTACCTGCGGAACGGCAAGCCGGAGAGGCAGACCGGCTACTGCACCGACGTTTGGTTTGGCGCGGCGACGAAGTTCATCGAGAAACACAGGGACGAGCCGTTCTTCTGCTACGTCGCCACCAACGCACCGCACTCGCCCTACAACATCGATCCCCAATATGCCGAGCCGTATCTCAAGCAAGGCGTGCCACAGCCGATGGCCAACTTCTACGGCATGATCGCCAACATCGACGAGAACATCGGCCGGCTCTTGGGCAAACTCGACGAATGGAACCTGGCGGAGAACACGATCGTCGTCTTCATGACCGACAACGGGACGGCGGCAGGAGTCGTCGGCGCTGGCGCCGGCGGTGCGAAAAAGCGAGCGGGGGGCGTAAGCCCCCCGATAGGGAAAAAGAACGAGGGGGAGAGAGGGAGAGCGGGAGAGGGGGAGAGGTGGAAGGGCTTTAATGCCGGCATGCGGGCACAAAAGGGCTCGCAGTATGAAGGGGGGCATCGGGTGCCGTGCTTCATTCGTTGGCCGCAGGACAAGAGTGTGAGCGGCGACAAGGAAATGGATCGGCTCGCGGCTCATTTCGACGTGTTGCCGACCCTGCTGGACCTTTGCCGCCTTTTGCCTGAAGGGCCGTCCCCCTTTGACGGCAAATCACTGCTGCCGCTCTTGCATCGGACGCACGATGAGTTGTGGCGACGAGTGCTCGTCGTGCATTCCCAGCGAGTTGAACATCCCGAGAAATGGCGTAAATCGTGCGTCATGGATGACAATCATCGGCTGATCGACGGCAAGGAGCTGTACTTTCTGCCGACGGACCCCGGCCAAACCAAAGACATCTCTGCACAATATCCTGACGCTGTCCACGCCTTCCGGAACTTCTACGAAAAGTGGTGGGCCGACGTCTCGAAGCGTTTTGACGAGTACAGCGACATCCCGCTGGGCGATCCGGCCGCGCCGGTGCAGCAGCTTTGCTGCCACGACTGGCATCCGGCCGACGATGGGTATGTCCCGTGGAACCAGAGCGGCCAGCAGGGGGTTTCGATGGACCCGCTGGCCAACGGGCAATGGGCCGTGGAAATCGCCGCCGACGGCAATTACGACTTCACGCTTCGCATGCGGCCGGAAGGGACGCCGTACAAGCTCCCTCCTGGCAAAGCCCGCGTGAAGATCGGCGACACCGAGGCTGCGGCGGATATACCGGCCAATGCCGACAGCGTGACGATCCGCCTGGCCTTGAAGAAATCGGGGCACGTCATGCTGCAAACGTGGCTCATCGAGGCCGACGGCAAGTCGCGGGGGGCGTATTATGTGACGGTGAGTGGTGAGAGCGGGTGAATGAATCGGGGAAAATGCAAAATGATCAATGCAAAATGCAAAATGCAAAAGTCGGCAGGCAAGTTTCCCTGCCACATTTTGACTTTTGCATTTTGCATTGTTTGGAAGTCCCTGCTGCCGTTTGTTTCACACGCTCTGAGCGGTGAGTGCGGGTCTAGTGTTTTTGTGTTCGGTGTTTAGTCCCTGTCCTTTGTCCCCTGGCTCCTGGCTCCTGGCTCCTGGCTCCTGACCCCCGACCATGTCCCCCCGCATTCGCAACCACACCCTGATCCCCTTCTGCCAGCGCGTCGGCAATGCGATTCGTGCCGGCATCGAAGCCCGCCGGCTGTGGGAAACCGAAGCCCGCTACGGCAGCAGCACCCACAAGCACTATGTCGAAACGATCCGCCAGCACGTCGCCGGCGGCGACACGGTTGCCGACGGCATGCGGGCCTGCGAGGGGTATTTCCCGCCCCTGGTTTGCGAGATGGTCGAGGTTGGCGAGCGCACCGGCCAGCTCGACAAGGTCTTTCTCAAGCTGGCCGATCACTTCCAGCACCAGCAGTCCCTCACGCGCAGCTTCCTGATCGGCATCGCCTGGCCGTCGCTGCAACTGGCGATGGGCATTTTCGTGATCGGCGTCTTGATTGCGATCCTGGGCGGGATTGGTGCTCAAGACGTCCACGGCAATCCGATCGACGTGCTCGGCATCGGCCTGACCGGCGTCACCGGCATGTTGACGTTCTGGGGGATCTGTGCGCTGGTCCTCGCCGGCATCGTCACGGCGGTGATTGCCGTCATGCGCGGCTGGCTGGGGCCGACGCCCGTGATGCTGGCCATGCGGATTCCCATGCTCGGAGGCGCGCTCTCCTCGCTGGCGCTGGCGCGGCTGACCTGGTCCCTGGCGATGGCCTTTGACGCCGGCATCGACGCCCGCCGCAGCGTGGAAATGGCGATCCGCGCTTCGCAGAACCCGTATTATCAGTCTCGCGAAGCGGCCGTATCGATGGCCGTCGTCCGCAACCGCCAGTTCCACGAGGCGTTTGCCGAAGCGGGCGTCTATCCCGATGACTTCCTGCAAATGCTCGAGACGGCGGAGATTGCCGGCACCACCAGCGAATCGATGCAGATGCTCTGCCGCGAATATGAAGAGCGTGCCAAGAGCGCGCTGAAGTGGCTGACGTGGCTGACCGGCATCGGCCTGTGGATCTTTATCGGCGGCATCATGGTGGTGATGATCTTCCGCCTGGCGTACCTGTTTTTGTTCAAGAATCTGTACGACGTGATGGAGATGACCAAGCCGGGGAATTTTTAGCGGCCAAGCTTGCCGCCGACAGCGGCCGTGATAGGCTGGCAGGTACTTGTCTGTTGGGGGACAGTGTATCTGGAGTTCTCCCATGCGCCTCCGCTGCCCCAATTGCCGCACCGATCTGGACATCATCCCCGCCCAGGCCGCGATCGAGGTGAAGTGCCCCTCGTGCGGCAGCGTCGTCGATATCAGCGGCTCGCAGGAGACGATCGAATACCGGCCGCCGAAGCTGGGGAAGCTGGCGCACTACGATCTGCTCGCGCACATCGGCCGGGGGCATTTCGGCGACGTGTACAAGGCCAACGACTCGCGTCTGGAGCGGATCGTGGCCGTGAAGGTGCCTCGCGCCGCCGACCTCGGTTTCATGGAGAAGGAAGCCTTCTTTCGCGAGGCGCGGACTGCCGCCCGCTTGAGGCACCCGAACATCGTCACGATCCACGATGTCGATTCCAGCGGCGAGACGCTGTACATCGCCAGCGAGTTCATCGACGGCGTCAATCTGGCCGATCGGCTCTCCAGCAGGCCGCTTGAGCCGCGCCACGCCGCCGAGTTGGCGGCCAAGATTGCCGAAGCCCTCCAGCACGCGCACGAGCAGGGGGTGATCCACCGCGACCTCAAGCCGCGAAACATCATGCTCGACGCGCAAGGGGAGCCGCACCTCTTGGACTTCGGCCTGGCCAAGCAGGACGCGACGGAATTCACGATCACGACCGAGGGGGAAATCCTCGGCACGCCGGCCTACATGGCACCAGAGCAGGCCCGCGGCGAAGCGCGGAGTGCCGACGCGCGAACCGACGTGTACTCGCTGGGCGTGACGCTGTACGAGATGCTGACGGGAACGCGGCCATTTCTCGGCGACGCGCGGGGGCTGATCTACCAGGTGCTGCATGAAGAACCTGCGCCGCCGCGGAAGTTGGAAAAAGGGATTCCCCGCGACCTGGAGACGATCTGCCTGAAAGCCATGGCCAAGGAGCCGGCGCGACGTTACCAGACCGCCGGCGACCTGGCGGCCGATCTGCGACGGTTCCTGGCCGGCGAGCCGATCAAGGCACGTCGGGCGGGGGTGGTGGAGCG
>DATKDU010000249.1:0-18266 GCA_035512595.1 Pirellulaceae bacterium | reverse complement strand
CCCCAGCGGCGAACGGTCCCCCGTGTAGAACTTGTATTGATCCGCGACGGCATCGAGCACGCTGCGGCGAAGACGCTGCTGCCGCTCGTCGGCCACATCACCGCCGATGGCGCCGAACACGCGGGTGAACAAGTCGCGGGGTGTCTCCTGCATAACGGCGGCCACCGTGCCGTCGTCGTTGTAGCTGTGGACGTACCGGCCGACGCGGCTGCGGCGGAAAAAGGTGCCGGCGACGAGCGTCGGGACAATGCCGGCGGGGAGTCCATCGGGATAATGAGTTTTGCGGAGGACCTGGTCGATGGAGGGGCCGCCGGCCTTGGCCTCGCCGTCGGGGGGCTCGGCAGTGAACGCGCCGGTCGCACCGTCGTAATGGGCGTTCATGCCGGAGCGGTCGCAGCGGACCTGGTCCACGCCGCGGAGAATAAGCAGCTTGTCCGCCAGCGGCTTGAGCGGTTCCAGGACGCCATCGAAGCCCTCCTTTTGCAGCGGGGCGGGAATCCCCAGGCCGAAGAAGATGTTGAACGCCCGCACCGGCGGAGCGGCCGCCTCGGCCGCCGCGGCGCTCGTGACGAGCATCTCTTCCAGCAGCGGCAGTCCGATCGCGACTGCTCCCGTGCCCTTGAGCATGGTGCGGCGGCTGATAAGGGGATATCGCATCTTTGGCATACTCCTAGGGGTCGGTGGATTCAGTCCGTCCTCGCAGCACCAGGTCGCTCGTCACGATGGCGGTCATCACGCTGGCATAGGTGCCGCCGCTTTTCTGTGCGGCCTGGTGGATTTCGGCGACGGCGGCGGCATCTTCCGCCGCCAGCGGCCGGCCCAGCGCGAACTGAGTCAGCTTCCAGGTGATCGTCTCGCGGACGCGCTCGCTGGCCGCGAGCAGGTCCATCAACTCGGCGGAAGACTTGTATGGTAAGCTCCTTCCCTCGCCGGGGACAAGAATGTTCCCGTCCTCGCGGAGCTTGTTTCCAAATTCGTCGGTTTCGTGAAATGAGCCCAGGCCGTCGAATTTCTCCAGGGCGAAGGCCAGGGGCTCGAACTTGCTGTGGCAGCCGCTGCAACTTTTGTTGGCGATGCGGCCCTCGGCGACCATCCGCTGCGTGAGCCCCGGCTTGCTCGGCACCGGGCTCGTATCGACGCAGGGGGGCGGATCGCGGACCACGCCCCGCAATAGCTCGTGCATTACGAACAGGCCGCGGGTGACCATCGAGGCGTCGTCGCCGCCGGCGGTCAGCACGCTCCCGTGCGTCAAAATGCCGCCGCGAGCCGGGACCGGCTCCAGATCGACGCGGACCGGTTTGTCCCCCTCCGCTGAATCTTTCAACGGCAGGCCATAGTGCTTTGCCAGCCGCGGCGTGACGAACGTGACCTGGGCATTGAGCAGGTCCGCCAGCGGCCGGTTCTGCTTCCAGACGATCTCCTCAAAAAAGGCGAGCGTCTCCTGTCGCATGTCGGCGGCCAGGGCCGCATCCCACTGGGGAAATCTTTCCCGGCCCGGCTGGAGGCTGTCGAGCCGATCGAAGTTCAGCCATTCGGAGATGAACTGAAGCGAGCGGCTGATCGCGCGGCGGTCTTTGAGCATCCGCTGCGCCTGGGCGGCGACGGCGCTCTTGTCGAGGGTCCCTTTCTCGGCCGCCGCCAACAGCTCGTCGTCCGGCGGGCCGCCCCAGAGGATGTAGCTCAACCGCGAGGCCAGCTCGAACTGGCTCAGCGGCCGAGTGCCACTGCCGCGCTGCCCTTCGATGCGGTAAATGAACCGCGGCGACTGGAGCATCGTCTCCAGGATGCGGCCGATCGCTTCGTCGAAATTGCCGCCGGCCGCCGCCACGCTGGTGGAAATGCCGCAGTAGAGCGAGACCTCCTGGGGCTCCACCGGCCCGCGCAGCAGCCGCTTGCCGACCGGCTGGATCAACTTGGTGACGTTCTCGTCGGTCAGTTCGCGGCTGTTTGTGTGTTTTTTGGCGAGCGCCTTGACGTCGATCCGCTGGACGATGATCTCGGCCAGCTTCGCGTACGCCTCGACGTGCGCCAGATCGACGTTCAGGTTGTAGGCCGTGTTGCGAAAGCCGTCGGCTCGCAGGTCCGGCGGCAACAGCTCGCGGGCCTCCTTGGCGATATCGACGCCGAGCGTGCTCTTGACCGTCTCGATGTACTCCGGCACCGTCAGCCGCTGGACGTAGACCTTTTGCACGGCGCTGGAGAGGGCGTACACGGCCGGATCGATCGCCGCCAGCGACCAGGCTGCGCCGTCGTCGAGCCACGACTGCAGGAGCTTCTTTTCGTCGGCGGATAACGCCTCGCGCTCCTGCGGCATTTCATCGGCGGAGACCAATTCCCACAGCCGGCTCTCGGCCGACTTGCCGGGGACGATCACCGGTCCCCGCTCGCCGCCGGCCAATGCCCCCTCCTTGCGAGAGAGGTCGAGCCCCCCTTTCTTCGTGGCCGTGTCGTGGCATTCCAGGCAATGGCTCGCCAGGAGGGGAGCGATCTTAGTCTCGAAGCGGCGGGCGCGGGCCTGCTCAGCCAATAGAGCCTCGCGCTTGGGATCGGGAGCGGTACCGGCGCGGAAATTCCGCTCCACCTCGCTGGCCGACAGCTCGCGGCTGTACACGGCGACCAGCTTCAGCGACCCCAGCCACTGCCGGTCGCCGCTCAACTCGTTGGCCAGCGCGAGGGGATAGCCGCCGTCCCAATTGGACAAGTCGCCGCCGACCTTGTTCTCGGCACTCAAGCGGCCGTTGACGTAGAGCCGCGCCTGCCCCGAGCGGCCGAAGGTGAAGGCGACGTGGGCCCACTCGGTGGTGACGCTGTTGGGCTGCGAGAGGAGCGACGGAATGCCGTTGGTGGTGGTTTTGGTGGTTCGCAGGCGGACTTCGAACTTGTCCTTCTCCTGGCCGAGGGTGAAGTTGCGCTCGTTGGCATTCTTCGAGAGCGTGACGATCCGCGCGGGGCCGCTGTGTGCCGTGTCCACAGGGCGAACCCAGGCTTCGATCGTGATCTGCCCCGACTTCTTGATCGCCTCGCTGAGCCGCGTTGCCGGCTTCTCGGAGCGGATCAGCGTCTTGGCGGCAATGGTGACCCCGCCATCGGCTGGCTTGATTGCCGCCGGATCGGCGGCTTTCAGGTCGATGGGGGTCTTGTGCCCGGCCCGATCGCTCACCCCTTGTGGTTTGGCGTCGCCGAATTCGTAGAGGACCTGCAGCCCGTCCTTGACGCGTGAGGGCGGCGGGGCGTCTTGTGCTACGGCCGGGGGAACGCACGACCCGAGCGCAAGGCACCCCAGGAGGAGGGCGGTGGGCGGCGCGGAATGGAAAATGGTGAACGACATGGCGTGGCGGAATCGTCGCAGGGAAACCAGTAACCGGTCACGCATTAGTTTACACGCGCCAGCGGCGGAAAGGGTGAAGCGGCAGCCACAAAGGCCGTGGCGGCAATTCCAGGAGCAGCGGGCCAGTTTGCGGATTATAATGGGTCCCCAGTTGCCTCGGATGGGAAGGAGTTTCGGCCGGAGCTTGCGCGTGAACTGTTCCGCCTGCCATGAGCCCGTCAATCCCAGCGCGCGGTTCTGCAATCATTGTGGGGCGGCACAGAACGGCGCGGCAAAATCAGCCGGGCGCAACGAAACGATCGATTCGCCGGCTCCTTCGTCGCGACCGGCCAGAGAGCGCTTTGCGGCGGGGACCGTCATCGCCGGCCGATACCGCATCGTCGCCGCGCTGGGAAAAGGGGGGATGGGCGAGGTTTATCGGGCCGACGACCTGACGCTCGGTCAGTCAGTGGCGCTCAAGTTTCTGCCGCCGCGCCTGACCGCCGATGCCGATCGTCTCCGCCGGCTGCGCGACGAGGTGAAGACGGCCCGCCAGGTCTCCCATCCGCACGTCTGCCGCGTGTACGATCTTGGCGAATCGCAGGGGCAGTCGTTCCTGACGATGGAGTACATCGACGGGCAGGACCTGGCGTCGCTCCTCAAGCAAGTAGGGCGGTTGCCCGAAGAACGCGGCGTCGAGATCGCGCGGCAAATCTGTCTGGGGCTCGGTGCTACGCACGATCAGGGGGTGCTGCACCGCGATCTCAAGCCGGCCAACATCCTGCTCGACGGCCGCGGCCAGGTGCGGCTCAGCGACTACGGCCTGGCGCTGGTGGCCAGCGAAGTTTCGTCCGCTGACGTGCGCGACGGCACGCCCGCCTATCAATCTCCGGAACAATCGGCCGGCAAAGCGGTCACGCTGCAAAGCGACATCTTTGCGCTCGGTGCAATTCTGTACGAGTTGTTCACGGGTCGCCGCCCGTTCGCAGCCACGACCGTCGAAGAGTTCGCCCGCCGACATGCCGAAGATCCTCCCTCCAAGCCGTCGAGCCATATCACCCAGTTCAATGCGGCGATCGAGCGGATAATCCTCCGCTGCCTGGAGAAGAACCCGGCCGATCGGCCGCGGTCCGCCTACGAAGTCCTGTCGGCGCTTCCGGGCGGCGATCCGCTGCAGGCTGCGATTGCCGCGGGAGAGACGCCGTCGCCGGAGCTGGTGGCCAATGCAGCGCAAGAAGGGGTTCTCGCCCCCTGGGCGGCATTCACGATTCTGGCGGTCGTGATCGCGGGAATCTTCGGGCACATCGCGCTGAGCCGCTACACGACGCTCTATCGCATGACGCCGATGGACCGTTCGCCACGGGAGCTCGGAATTGTTGCCAACGAGATTCTGAAGGAGCTAGGGCACGAGGAAGCCGCGTTTGACACAGCGCGGGGAATCAGCATCAGCGGTTCGACCCTGGATCGGCTGCGCGTGCGCGACAAGACAATGCAGCGGTGGACCTCATTGGCGACCGGGCGGCCGGCAACCATGTACTATTGGCATCGACAGAGCCCCGATCCGCTAGTGAAAGCGGGGACGCGGCTGCCGCGATTCGACGGAATGCCGGGGCGGGTTTCCGCCAGGGAGCCCGCGCACGTGGTCCCCGGAATGACGACGGTATGCCTCGATATGCAGGGGCGGCTGGTCGAGTTTGCGGCAGTGCCGGACGTGTTGTACAAAGGGCCCGTCAAACCGAGCCGCGAGGATGCGAGCGGGGATTGGAAAACTCTGTTTGACCGTGCCGGTCTCGCGCAGGAAAAGTTCAGCGGCGGAAAGAGCGACGGCCCCGCGCTTGTGACGCCGCCCGTGTACTGCGACGAAGTCTGGCAGTGGTCGGGGGCGCACCCCCAACTGCCGTCGATCGGCTTGCAAGTGGTTGGGGCGCGGCGACAGGGAAAGGTCTGCTTCTTTCACGTCGGTCTGGCGGAGGGGACGGCTGCCTGGTACACAGCTCCGCCGCGCAAGCAGAGCTACGACCGGACGATGCAGATTCCGATCCTGGTTTTTACGGCGCTGATCTTGTCGCTGGGTGCGATTTTCTCGTGGAGAAACTGGCGGCTGGGGCGGGCGAACGTTCGCGGCGCACTATGGATCGCGGGGATCAATTTCGCGGCCTATCTGGTGACATGGTCGGTGGCGTCGCACCACGTCCCCGATTTCTTCGAGGAACTGGACCTGTTGGTTGGGGCGGTCGGAGGGGCTGCGTTTCTCTCGCTGCAAATTGCCCTGGCCTATCTGGCGATCGAGCCGGCCGTCCGCCGCCGCTGGCCGTGGCGCGTCGTAGCGTGGAACCGGTTGCTCGCGGGCCGCTGGCGCGATCCGCTGGTGGGGCGAAGTATTCTAATCGGAGCCCTCACCGCGGTGGCCACCCAATGTGCGATCGGCGTTTATCAGCTGATCCAGTTTTGGCTCGGTTACCCGCTGCAGTATCCCTTTGCGCGAACCGATTTCACTTTCCAATTGCCAGTCGTGGGGCTTGTCAGCTCTAGCCTGATGATCGCCTTGCTGCCGCCGCTGGCCTACTTTTTGTTTTTCTTCATCCTGTTCTTGCTGCTGCGGCGGGAGTGGCTCACGATCGTGGTGACCACACTTTTTCTGGTGATAGTGCTATTGGTTGCTGAGGACGACAACTGGTGGGAAGCCTTGTCGATAACGATCCTGATACCCATCCTGATGGTAGTCCTGTTTCGCTACGGGCTGCTTGTCATTTCCGCCCATGCATTTGTGAGCGTGCTGTTGACCACAGCACCGCTGACGCTCGATGCGTCGGCCTGGTATTTCGACAAGAGCCTCGTTTACCTGGCGATCTTGATCCTCGTTGCCGCGTACGGCTGCGTCTTCTCGCTCGGCAGCCGGCCAAACTGGTCGGCATTTGGCCGTCTGGATGCGGAGGCGGGGTGAGTGAGTCGGGGCCAGGAGCTACTTGAATGGAAACGCCCACGGCGCAATCGCAATCGTCACGACGCCGATGAGAAAATCCAGCGGCAGGCCAACCTTTACGTAGTCCATGAACTTGTAGCCGCCCGGGCCGTAGACCATCAGGTTCGTCTGGTAGCCGATCGGCGTGGCGAAGCCCGCGCTGGCCGCCATCATCACGGCCACGACGAACGGCATGTGATCCACGCCGAGCTTGTTCGCCACCTCCATCGCAAACGGATACATCAGAATCGCCGCCGCATTGTTGGTGATCAGCTCGGTGACGAGCACCGTCACGAAGTACAGAATCCCCAGCGCCAGCCAGGGGTTCTGGCCCGCAAACCCAATCGCATTGTCCGCCGTCATCTCGGCCGCTCCCGTCTTTTCCAGCGCCAGCCCCAGGGCGAACGACGCGGCAATCGCCAGCAGCACCTCCCAGTTGATGCTCTTGCGGGCCGTCTCGATCGACACGCAGCGGGTCAGCAGCATCAGGCCGGCCGCCAGGAAAGCCGCCACCAGCACCGACATCCAGCCGAGCGTCGTCACCAGGACCAGGCTGGCGACGAGCAGGATGGCGATCACCGCCAGTTCGTGCCGCGGCGGATTGGAATTGGCGACGGCACTGACCAGGAAGAAGTCGTGCGACGCCTTGTGCTGGTCGGCAAACGACGGATGCGCCTCGACGAGGAGCACGTCGCCGGGCCGCAGCACGACGTCGCCGATCTTCTGCTTCAGCCGCTCGCCGTTTCGCGCCACGGCGACGACGACCGCGTTGTAATGATTGCGGAACCGCGAGTCGCGGATCGTCATGCCGACGAAGGGGCACGTGTTGCTGACCACCGCCTCGATCAGGCACCGCTGGGGACGCGGCGCCTTGAGGTGGAAGATGTCGTCGGTCGCCGGCAACAGTCCGCGCGTCTTTTGCAACTCGACCACCGACTCCACCGCACCGACGAACAGCAGCCGGTCGCCGGCATGGAGCGTCTCTTGTGGGGATACGGCCGGCAGCACCGTGCCGCTGCGGTCGATTTCCGCCAGAAACAAGCCCGGCAGATGGCGGAGCCCCGCTTTTTCGATCGACTGCCCCACCAGCGGGCTGTCCGCCGCGACTTGCATCTCCACCGTGTATTGCCGCATGTCGTCCTGGAGGCTGAGTGCCGGCTTGCGATCGGGGAGCAGGAATCGGGAGGCGAAGAGGAGATAGATCCCCCCGACGACGGCCGCCGGAACGCCGACCCAACTGATATCGAACATCCCCAAGCTGCGCTGGCCGTCTTTCAACAGCAGGCCGTGAATCACCAAATTGGTGCTCGTGCCGATTAGCGTGCAGGTGCCGCCGAGAATGGCGGCATACGACAGGGGGATCATCAGTTTGGAGACGGCCAGCTTATTCGCGCGGGCCAGATCGTTCACCGCCGGGATGAGCATCGCCACTAGCGGCGTGTTATTCATGAAGGCGCTGAGGAACATTGTCGGGATCGTGAGCCGCGCCACGGCCGCCGTTTCGGTCTTGGGGCGGCCAAAAAACCGGGCGGCAATCCAGTTGACCGCTCCGGTCTCCTGCATCCCCGCGCCGACGACGAACAGCACAGCGACGGTGATCATTCCCTCGTTCGACATGCCCCCCAGGGCCTCGGGGGCCGTGAGAATGCCGCTGGCCAGCAAGACCACGAGGGCACCCATCAGAATCACGTCGGGAGTGAGCGTGCTGGCCGCGAGCAGAAGGAAGACGAGGCCGACGACCCCCATCGTGAACCAGGCTTTTCCCTGCTGACCGACGCCGAGCGCAGCCAGCGGGTCAAACCAGGCGAGCGGGAAAATATCAAGCAGGGGCCACATGGGGGTTCAAGCCTGCGCGCGGTTAGGGATTACGGAGGAGTTTCGGCATTTCGGCCAATAGTTCATTAAGATGATTTAGAAAGTAAACATTAACTGAGAGACCGGCGGGGAGCAATAGGTTCGGTCCAAAACCCATCAAAAGATTGACATTTGAATTTCGGATTCGCTATATTGAGGGCTCACGTAGGTCCGAACCAAAGCGATGTGCGTCAGGCTGCGCGCCTGAACGTGCGTCGTCCTGCCTATTCATCTGCGGTGATACCGGCCCGCATTTTCCCGCCAACTGGAGGCTCTCATGCTCTGCGTCCCAGGTCAGCCAGGCAAGGATCTGTGCGATCCACACTTGGGGGTCACGCGCCGGGACATTCTCCGCGTCGGCGGATCGGCCATGCTGGGCATGAGCCTGGCTGGCATGCTCCAGTCCCAGGCCAAGGCCAACAACGCCCAGATCAGCGGCGGCCCCGGCTGGGGGAAGGCCAAGAGCGTGATCATGGTCTATCTCCAGGGTGGACCGAGCCATCTCGATTTGTGGGACCCCAAGGAGAACGTTCCTGACAACGTCAAGTCGGTCTTCAAGATGGAGAAGAGCAAGGTCCCTGGCATGGAGTTGACGGAGCTGTTGCCGAAGATCGGCCAGGTCACCGACAAGCTGACGATGATCCGCTCGATGAGCTACACGCCGGTGGGCCTGTTCAATCACACGGCGGCCATTTACCAGATTCACACCGGCTACACGGCCGACAAGGTCAGCCCCTCGGGCCAACTCGAGCCTCCCTCGCCAAAAGACTTCCCAACCTTCGGCAGCAACATCATCCGGCTCAAGCCGCCGGAAGAACCCATGCTGCCGTTCGTGATGATGCCGCGTCCGCTCCAGGAGAGCAACGTGGTGAACAAGGCGGGGACTGCCGGCTTCTTGGGCCGGGCGTATGACCCGTACTATCTGTTCCCGCCGGGGGACGACATGGACATGACCAAGATGGACAAGATCCGTGTCGATGACCTGACGCTGCGGCAGGAAGTTTCCGAGGGTCGCCTCGGCCGCCGCGCCCGCCTCCGCGACCTGATCAACGATGGAATGCCGGAGATCGACAAGGCGGTCGCGAAGTACGATCTCAACAAGTACTACGACTCGGCACTCAACCTGATTCTGTCGGGGAAGGCCCGCGAAGCGTTCTCGCTCGACAAGGAATCGGCCGAGATGCGGGAACGCTACGGCCGCAACACGTTCGGCCAATGCTGCCTCTTGGCTCGCCGGCTCGTCGAAGCCGGCACCCGCGTCGTTGAGGTGATCTGGCCGAAGGTGGCCAACAGCGACAACCACTCGTGGGACGTCCACACGGGGCTGTCCGACCGGATGAAGAAGCAGTCGGCCCCGATGCTCGACGCTGGCCTGTCGGCACTGATCAGCGACCTTGACGAGCGGGGCCTCTTGGAGGAGACGCTGGTGGTCGCCCTCGGTGAATTCGGCCGCAGCCCGGTCCGCGGCGTGAGCACGTCGGGCAACAGCAACAGCAACGACGGCCGCGATCACTGGCCTTACTGCTACACGGCAGTTGTCGCCGGCGCCGGCACGAAGCGCGGCTTCGTCCTCGGCAAGAGCGACCAGACCGGCTCGGCGCCGCTGGAGAATCCGGTCCATCCGATCGAGCTGGTGGCCACCATCTACCACGCCGTCGGCATCAACCCGCAGACGATCGTCTACAACCACCTGAACCAGCCCCGCGAACTGGTGAAGGCGGAGCCGGTCTCGAAGCTGTTTGCGTAAGTAGGACGGCCTTTCCAGGCCGTCCAAAACTGAATCGCAACAAGCCCGGTCGTACCGACCGGGCTTTTTTGTTTCTTGCCGATTGCCGAAAATCGCCGCGCGCTACCCCTCGCTCGCCGCGAACTGCACCTTTTCAAACCCCGCCAGCCGGGACAGATCGTAAACGTCGATCACGTCCCCCAGCGGCACGTCGGGGTCGGGGTGCAGAATCACCGGCGCGTCGCGCTTGATCCGGGCGGCAGTCGCCAGGGCGGCGCGAAGTTGGGTGAGCGATTCCATCGGCACGTCGCGGACCGTCCACGCCACGCTGCCGCCGGCCAGCGACAGCCGGATCACCAGCGGCTCAAAATCTTCGATCGGATCGGGGACCGTATCGACCGACGTTCCAGTTCCCGACGGCAGCGGCGAAAGCTGGCTGGGAAGGCTCTGCTCGGCAATCGTGAAGCTCGACGACCAGATGAAATAGACCATCAGCAGGAACACGCAGTCGATCATCGGCGTGAGCTGGAGGTCGATCGGCGTGCGGCGACTGGCGAAGGTGGAAGGTGTGCGCATGGGCTTGCAACCTGAACTGTCCCATGAGACCTATGGGACTGATGATGCTGTCTCCTGACTCCTGAACCCTGAACCCTGAACCCTGAACCCTGAACCCTGAACCCTATTTCACGTCCTCCCGTCGAAAGACTGCGTAGTTCACGTTCCAAATGCCGACGCGCGCGCAGGACAGCAGCACCGGCTCGACGTGGCGATACGGCACACTGCGATCGGCGCGGATGCGAACCTCGATGTCCTTGCCCACCTCGCCGATCCGCTCGGCCAGCCGCTGCTCAAGCTCTGCTGCCGTCAGCGACCGGCCGGCAAACAGCAGTGTCCCGTCGCCGGTCACATTGATCACCAGCCGCGGCCGATCGTCGCTTTTGGCTGCTTCGCTCGAATCGGCTGCCGGCAGCGGCAAAGGCAGATGGGCTTCCTGCTTGGCAAAATGGCTGGTGACCAGGAAGAAGATGATGAGCTGAAACACGACGTCGATCATCGGCGTCATGTTGATGCTGGCGTCCGTACTCAGCGCGCGGCGAGGGATTTTCATGTATTTTCAGTAGGACGGTCTTTCCAGGCCGTCGTTGGCGGACGGCCTGGAAAGGCCGTCCTACGGCGAGGTCTTCCGCGGCGGAGCGGGCGGCGGCGGCGGCTGCGGCGTGGATGGTGGCGTTTGCACGCGCCGCGGCTGCGCGGGTGCGGCCACCGTGCTCACACCTTTCTTCAGCGGCGACAGGGCGTGCAGTGCCGCATAGGCCGCTTCGGCGACGAACTGATCGACCCGGTTGCGGAAGATGGCAAACGCGCCGAGCGCCGGGATGGCGATGATCAGGCCGACCACCGTGGTGACCAGCGCCTGGTAAATGCCTTCCGCGAGCTGCGTCGCGCCGGCATGCCCCGAGGTGTCGGCCACCTCCTTGAACGACATGAGCATGCCGGTGACGGTCCCCAAGAGGCCAACCATCGGGGCGATGTTTCCCAGCACGGCCAGGTACTCGACACGGCGAAAGAGCCGCGCTGACTGCTCGGCCAGGGCGTCTTCCGTCGCCTTCTCGACGTCACTCCAGCCCCCTTCCGCCTCGCTCAGCCCGTGGGACAGGACGAACGCCAGCAAGCTCGGCTGCTCGCGGCAGACTGCCGCCGCCCGGTCAAGTTGTCCGGCCGCCACAAGCTGCCGCACTTCGTCCGACAGCTCCGGCGGAATGATCTCCTTCTTCCGCAGGCTCATCATCTGCTCGAAGACCAGATACGCCGCCGTGAGCGACAGGCCGATCAGGACCAGCATGATGGCAATGCCGATCGGTCCGCCGGAGAAGAGGATTCCGAAGAAGCCTTGCGGCGGTCGGTGGGCGGGCTCGTGCGGCGCGTCCGCCGGATCGGCACCACTGGCACCGGCCGGCGCGGCGGAGCCTGATTCCCCTTGAGCCAGGAGCGCGGAAGGAAAGCACCAAGTGAGGAGAACGCTAGTTACAAGCGCCATGAGCAGGCGCGGGCGAGACGACGGCACGCCGGGAATCCTTTCTGCGGCAATTCGAGAGGCGACCCTGAACAGCCATCAGCGTAAGGATTCCGTCGCGTCAGGACAACGTCCTTTGGGATTTGGAGTGCTGGGACTTGTCCCCGCTTTTGGATAATTTTGGAGCTCTGCCAAACCCAAAGTCCCAAAGCGGCGACGAGTCGCCGCACTCCATATCCAAAAGTCCGCGCCTAATCCTCCAGCAGCGGAAACCCGCCGTAGATCGGCGGAAAAGGCGGATCGGCAAAGACGTTCATCCGGTCCTGCGGCGGCAGCGGCGCGGCCTCCCAGTCCCGGCCGTGCCACGGATCGGCGGCAAAGCGGCAGAGGGTCAGCTCATCGTCGAGCAGCCCCTCGGTCTCGCCGCGGCGCTTGCCAAGCTGCATCATCAGCGCGGCGATGTACGGATCGGCCCACGGGAGCAAGTCGCGCGGCCAGGTCCCCTCTTCCTGCGGAGCGAGCTCGTCAAAGGCAGGGACTTCCACGGCCTGGCAATGGATGCGAATCGTCATCGGTCTCTTCCTTGTTCCGGGGTTCCGTCGTACGACCTGCCCTAGTGCAACCGCGATGCCAAACGGTGCGGCGGTTCGCCCGAGCCGGTTGAAGGCCGCTTATGCCCTGCGGAAATAACGACTTAGCCGGCATGTGAAGCTGGGGGATTCGCCGCCAGCGAGGGGCCGCCGTAGTAGATGTTGCAATTGGTCAACGGACCGGGCAAACGTGCTGTCAAACGGAACGGGGCGACTCGATGCGATCGACCAGCACCACCCGCAGATCGCAGACGTTGGTGTGGGTTGGCCCCGTTTTGATCAAACCGCCCGATTGCTCGAAGAAGGAGTAGGCGTCGCTGCGAACGAGGAACGAGCCGGGGTCGAGTCCCAACTCCCGCATCCGCGCGATTACGCTGGCATCGAGGATCGCCCCGGCCGCATCGGTGGGTCCATCCTCGCCGTCGGTGCCGCCGGAGAGGATCGCCAGACCCTCCAGCGGATTGGCTTCCGACGGCTGCGACTCAAGCAGCCGGATGAGTGCCGCCAGGACGAGCTGCTGGTTGCGGCCGCCGCGGCCGCGCACTTCAGCGGGCGCGAGCTTGACGACCGGCTCACCGCCAGTGATCAGTGCATCCGGGCCTTTCTTGTGCCGCATCTGGCTGGCCATTTGGGCGTGGCTGAATCCCACTTCCTCCGCTTCGCCTTCGAGCGACGTGGCGGAGTTCATCGCGTGGCTGTAGCCGCGGCGTTCCGCCTCGATTCCCGCCGCATCGACCGCCACGGCGTTATTGCCCACAATGCAATGAGAGATGTGGATTGGGGCGGGCGCAGAGTGGCCTGGACCTGCCTGCAACTCGGCACTCTCCAGGTAGTCGTAGACGGCCACCGGCAGCTCTTGGTGCGGATCGAATCTTGCCAGCACCGCCAGCGCCTCCTGCGGCGTGGCAGTATCCGCCACCGTCGGCCCCGAAGCGATCACATCGAGCGGATCGCCCAAGACGTCCGAGATGATCAGCGAGATCAATCGGCCGGCGCGGCAGGCCCGGGCCAGTCCGCCTCCTTTGATGCGGCTGAGCTGCTTGCGGACCGTGTTCAGCTCCCGGATGTTCGCCCCGCGGCTGGCGAGCAGCTTCGTGAGCGCCTGCTTGTCTGCCAGCGAAACGCCCTCCACCGGCAGCGGCAACAGTGCCGAGCCGCCTCCGGAGATCAAGCACAAGCACAGGTCGCGTGGCCCAAGAGACTGAACGAGCTCGAGAATCCGCCGCGAACCGGCGACTCCCTCTTCCGTCGGCTCGTTGATGCCGGCCGGTCGTGCGGCGTGCAAATGAATGGCTGACAGCGGCCGCACGCAATCGGCCGGCACGTTCAGCCAGCCGGTAACCTGCTTGTCGCGAAGAATCTCCGCCCCGAGCGCTTCTTCGAGTCCCGCGGCCATGCCGGCGCCGGCCTTCCCCGCGCCGCCAACCACGATCCGGTCGATCTCGGCCAGCGGCAATTCCTCGTCCCCCACGATCAGACAGTCGCCATCGATTCGCACGTTCTGGCGCACCAACTGGTCGCTGCGGACGGCATTCACGCCAGCCTGGAAGATGGCCAGGGCGTCGCGGCGAAGTTGATCGGCGGGGCGCTTCATGCCACCATCGTAGCCGAGTCCAAGATGTGCCGTAGGGCGCTACGGGTCTGACTGTCGGCGGCTCGCCTGTGGCAACAGCAGCGGCGCCGCAAGCTGCACCGTCGTCGTCCGCGACGCGAGCACTATGGCGAGCTGCTGCAACTGGCCGAGACGGCAAGCTCCAGGACCATTTCGTCGTCCTGAGCGGGTGTCACCGGTCCTACCTCAAAGTGTATCAAGCATTTTCTGCCTGTCTCAGCCAATCGATCCACCAAATCGTCGATTTCCACCACTTCCAACCCGAGCGGAACCGCCCCTCGCTTGAGCACTTCCTCATACTCCAGCAGCAGCGGCGCGGAAACGCAGTGATCCAAGGTCTCTCCGCCCATGCGCGACAGCAATTGGAACGACCAGCCCTGGTTCGAGCGCAGAGCCGATACTAGTACATTTGTGTCGATAACGATCAGCGGCTTGCGAACCACTCACCTGCTCCTTCACGCCACTCGCCGCGCCACCTCCACCAGCGTCCTGACGGCAAAGCCGCTGCCGCCGGCGTCGATCCAGGGCTTGGCCGAGTCGAGAAAGGCCGGGCCGGCAATGTCGAGATGGACCCACGGCTTGCCATTGACGAATTCTTCCAGAAACTTCGCGGCGGTGATCGCGCCCCCCCAGCGACCGTTCCCGACGTTTTTGATGTCGGCCACTTCGCTGCGGATCTGCTCGGCAAACTCGGCAAACATCGGGAGCTGCCACATCGGCTCGCCGCAGGCGTCCGCAGCGGCTTTCACCGTGTCGCACCACGGCTGATCGTTGGTCATCATGCCGGCCACATCGTTGCCCAGCGCGACGACGCACGCGCCGGTTAGCGTCGCCAGATCGATCATCTTCGAAGGGTTCTGGTCCAAGGCCACATTGAGCACGTCGGCCAAAACGAGCCGGCCCTCGGCATCCGTATTGAGCACCTCGATCGTCTTGCCGCTGCGGGCCTTGAGGACGTCGCCGAGCTTGTAGGACGTACCCGAGAGCATGTTCTCCACCAGGCCGCACAGACCGACGACGTTCACCGGCAGTTTCAATTGGGCGATCGTCTGCATCGCGCCGAGCACGGCCGCGGCCCCCGCCATGTCGCACTTCATCGTCGTCATGCCGTCGGTCGGCTTGATCGACAAGCCGCCGGAATCGAACGTGACCCCTTTGCCGACGAAGGCGATCGGCGATTCGCTTGCTTTGCCGCCTTGGTATCTCAAAATGATCAGCCGCGGCTCGCGAGCCGATCCCTCCGCGACCCCGAGCAGCGAACCGCAGCGCTCGGCCGTCAGCCTCTTTTTGTCCCAGATGTCGATTCCCAGTCCGCACGACTGGCCGACGCGCACGGCTTCCTCGGCAAACGACTCCGGATAGATCTCGTTCGGCGGCGCATTGACCAGCCGCCGGGCGAGATTCACTCCCTCGGCAATCGCCTCCGCACTGCGCAGCACGTCGTCGCCGGCGCCGGCCCAGACGATTTCGCCGGGCACGTGCTTGTTCTTCTTGCTGCGGTGGATGTCCTGGCCCAGACAGCCGACCAGGCTGCCGGCAATGCCGCTCTCGAGCTGCTCCCGCGACCAGCCGTCGGCCAGGTAGTAGGCGACCCTGGCCCGTTCCTTTCCGGCCAAATGCTTGGCAGCGGCGGCCGCACAGCGGAAGGCGGCTCCGCGGTCGAAGTTGTCCTGCGGCCCGAGGGCGACGACGGCGGCCAGCGGCGCTTTGATCCCCGAGGGTGCGAGGATCGTCGTCACGTCGTGCCGCTTGGCGCTGATCTCCTTTTTCTCGATCAACCTGGCCAGGGTGCCACCGCTGGCCTCGTCAAGGTCGTGGGCCGCGCCGGTCAGAGCGCTGTCGGCAACAATGCCGACGACGACGGCGTCGGCCTCGACCTGAGTGATGGGAATCTGGGATGAAGTAACAGGCATGGAGCGGTTCCGAGTCCAAGATGGCGGAAAGCAGGTTATTCTAGTGGGCTTGCCGCGGTAGCAGGAGAGTGGAGAGAGCAGAGGTCAGAGAGTAGAGGTCAGAGGTCGGAAACGCTCAATACGGACCCCTGTCTCCTGACTCCTAACTCCTGTCTCCTGAACCCTGAACCCTGAACCCTGAACCCTGAACCCTGAACCCTGAACCCCGAACCCCGAACCCCGAACCCTGAACGCTCCCCGATGTTCTCCCTCCGCCGGCTCTGCGACGAACTGGACAAAGCCGGGCATCTCGTGCGCCTGGAGGAGGAAGTCGATGCGCGGCTGGAAGCGGCGGAAATTCAGCGGCGGGTGTATGCCTCCGGCGGGCCGGCCGTCTTTTATGCCAATGTCAAAGGCTGCCGGTTCCCGATGGTGTCGAACCTGTTCGGGACGATCGAACGAGCGCGGTATCTGTTTCGAAACACCTACGAGTCGGTCCGCCGGGCGATCGAGCTGAAGATCGATCCGTCGCGCGGCCTCAAAGAGCCGCTGCGGTATCTCTCCGCGCCGCTGACCGCCTGGCGGATGCGCCCCAAGGTCGTTCGACGCGGGCCGGTCATCGAGCACGAGACGACCGTCTCGCAGTTGCCGCAGCTTGTCTGCTGGCCTGACGACGGTGGGCCGTTTGTCACGCTGCCGCAGTGCTACACCCAGGATATTCACGAGCCGGGGCTGCCCAAGAGCAACCTGGGCATGTACCGCATCCAGCTCGCCGGCAATCAGTACATCACCGACCGTGAGATCGGCCTGCACTATCAAACGCACCGCGGCATTGGGGTGCATCACACGGCGGCCATTCGCGCCGGCCAGCCGCTGCGGGTGAACGTCTTCGTCGGCGGGCACCCGGCGATGATGCTCTCGGCGGTGATGCCGCTGCCGGAAGGAATGAGCGAATTGACGTTTGCCGGTGCGCTGGCGGGAGAGCGGATTGCGATGATCCGGCGCGATGCTGGGCTGCCGATCTATGCCGACGCCGATTTTTGCATCACTGGCTACGTCGATCCGCATGCAGCGAAGAAGCCCGAAGGCCCGTTCGGCGACCATCTCGGTTACTACAGCCTCGCGCACGACTTTCCCGTGCTCAACGTGGAGCACGTCTATCATCGCCGCGATGCGGTCTGGCCGTTCACGGTTGTCGGCCGGCCGCCGCAGGAGGACACGACGTTCGGCCAGCTCATCCACGAGCTGACCGGCGATGTGATCCCGACGGTGCTGCACGGCGTGAAGGAAGTCCACGCGGTCGATGCGGCCGGCGTCCATCCGCTGCTCCTGGCCATCGGGAGTGAACGGTATATGCCGTTTGTCGATAATCCGCGTCCGCAGGAGATTCTCACGCAGGCGTGCGCCATTCTCGGTCAGGGGCAGCTTTCGCTGGCCAAGTACCTGTGGATCGCCAGCCGCAACGACGACGAACGGCTGAGCACGCACGACATTGGCGGCTTTTTTCGCCACGTGCTGGAGCGGATCGACTGGCGCCGCGACCTGCACTTCCACACGAATACGACGATCGACACGCTCGACTATTCGGGCCAGGGGCTGAACATGGGCTCGAAGGTCGTGCTGGCCGCCTGCGGACCGGCGATCCGCGAATTGCCGACGGAGATTCCAGGGGAGCTGCGCTTGCCGGAGGGATTCTCCAATCCGCGCGTGGTGCTGCCGGGAATTCTACTTGTCGAGGGGGAGAGGGGGAGAGTGGGGGAGGGGGAGCGGGGAAGGACCTTCGCGAACTCATCGCCCCCTCTCCCCCTCTCCCCCTCTCCCACTCACTCGGGTGAAGTGGACCACTTCTGCCGATCGTTCACGCCTCGCGACCCCATTTGCCGCTTCCCGCTCATCGTGCTCGTGGACGACAGCGACTTCGCCGCTCGCAACTTGAACAACTTCCTGTGGGTCGCCTTCACCCGCAGCAATCCGGCCAGCGACATCGGCGGCATCGGCCCCTTCACGCGCGACAAGCACTGGGGGTGCGAAGGATCGCTGCTGATCGACGCGCGGATCAAGCCGCACCACGCGCCGCCGCTGGTGGAAGATCCCCAGATCAGCAAGCAGGTGGACGCGTTGGCCGCTCGCGGCGGCCCGCTGGCCAAGTGGCTGTAGCTCAGGAGTCAGGCTGTAATGCGCAGATAGAAATGTCCCCATAAGGCGCAGATAGAAATGTCCCCATAGACAATCACCTCCAAAGGAGGTGGTCATGGAGACATTGTCGATGAGTGGCAAGGAGCGGAGGCGGCTGGAGGTGCTGAGTCGGG
>DATKDU010000248.1:0-2656 GCA_035512595.1 Pirellulaceae bacterium | reverse complement strand
TCGCCGCTGGTCGTCGCCGTCCGCGAGACCGTGTTCATCGGCCAGGGGGAGCAGCACGAGCTGGTGCTGGAGCTGGCGGAGTCGAAGACCCTCGCGGCCGATGCGCTCAAGTCGGCCGAAAAGGCCTTTGCGGCGGCAGTCAAGCTGCGGGATGCCGTCGGGCACAAGACCCGCAACGACCGGAGCGAGCTGTCCAACGAGCAGCTTGCCGCGATTCGCAAGGAGCTGTCGGCACTGGCCAAGGACGCGGCCAAGACGCCGCTGGAACCGGTGCTGGCGTCGGCACAAAAGGACCTTCAGGCGCAGCGCGGCCGGAGTGCTGCCGCGGCCGCACTGCGGGAGGAGATCGTGGGAAAGCAAGTGGGGAAATTCGTGCTGGCCGATCTGGCGGGCAAGTCGCTGACGCAGGACGCGCTGGCAGGCAAGGTGACCGTGCTGCACTTCTGGCCGTATCGCGACACGCCGCTGGAAGAGCCGTATGGGCAGGTCGGGTATCTCGATTTTCTCGTTCGCAAGCGGGCCAATGACCCGGTGCAGGTGATCGGCGTGACCGTCGATGAGCGCGTGGCGGATGAAGCGCAGCGCCGCAGCGTGGCAGCCGCCGCCCGCAAATTCCGCGACTTCATGAACGTCGGCTACCCGATCGTCCTCGACGACGGCTCGTTCCTCAAGCGGTTCGGCGACCCGCGGAATGCGGGCGGCAAACTGCCCGTGTTCGTGGTCATCGGCCGGGACGGCAAAGTGGCCGAGTACCGCGCCGGCCTCTATGACGTGACGCCGCAGGAAGGGCTGGCGGAGCTGGACCAGATCATCGGCAAGCTGCTGGAGTGACGCCGGGCAGCTCGCCACACCATTATTCGATCCGCCGCGAAAGGGAAACCTGCACGGTCCGCTTCTTCCCCTCCCGCTCGTATTGGACCTCGATCTTCTCCCCCGGCTGCCTGGCGGCGACGCAGATCGTCAGGTCGGAGAAGTCGCGGATCTTGACGCCGTCGATGTGGTGGATGAGGTCTCCTTCTTGCAGTCCGGCGCGGGCCGCGCCGGAGCCTTCCTGAACCGTGGTCAGCACCAGCGGGGAACTGCTCAGGTCGCCGTGAATCCCCATCATCGCGTCGCCGCGGGCGTAGATCACCAGGCCCGGACGCTGACCGTGGAACTTGAGCAGGGCGTCGCGCGAAAACCCGGCCCGATGGAGATTCAATTGCCGCAGCTTGGGCAGTTTTGCCAGATGGACCAGCGCCTTGTCGCTCAGCTTCGTCTGATTGAGATCGATCTGCGCCAGCTCCGGCAAGTCCTTGAGCACCGCCAGCCCGTCGTCGCCGCCGCGCCAGTTCGAATCGAGCGCGAGCTGCGCCCATTCGCCGTCAAGCGCCGCACCCGCGCCCGCAGCGACCATGACTTCTGCAAAGTCAACCTCTGCCAGAGCCACAGCCCGACCGCCGACGACTTCAATTGCATCGACCGGAGCAGGCTCGCTCGCCTCTACCACCGGCGGTGCTGGCGCCTCGGCAGGTTTTTCCTCGGCAGGTTTTTCGTCAGTGAGCTTCGCTTCGTCAGCAGCCGCCTCGTCGATGGCTTTGGCATCCGGTTCAGTGTCCGGCGCCGCGTCGCGGCCGCCTTTGAATCCGCCGCCACCAAAACCTCCGGGAAACGCATCTCCGCCAAATCCACCACCAAAGCCGCCGCCGCCAAATCCTCCGCCTGGAAATCCACGTCCGCCAAAGCCCCCTCCTTCCATCGCAGGCTCGTCCGCACCCTCCTTGTCACCTCCGCCGGGCAGAAGGACTTTCGCCATCACGCGGCCGATCTCCCCAAACAGGTCGAAAACTTCGGCTCGCGGCAGTGCCTCCACTTCCGGCACAGGGACTGCCAATGCGTCGGGAGCGAAATCTTCTATGACGACCGGGCCATCGAACACGATGACCGGGCCGAAGGGATCCGCCAACATGGCCTCCATGCCTCCATCGAACCCTGAGCCTGAAATCTGTCCCCCCTGTTTGCGAATCGCAGCCACGGCTCGCTCGCGGCGGAACTGCCTTTGGCGGGCGTGCAGGTCGGTCGCCAGCGACTTGAGCCCCGTACGCCCGGTCTTCGCGCAGGCGGCATCGAGGTGCTTGACGATCTGCTCGACGGTCGCATCGTCCCCCGCCAGGCCGATTTGCTCCAGTGCCGCTCCGCACCGCCAGGCGACTTCCGCCTGGTCGCTGGCCAGCCCTTCCACCAGATCGGCGATGGCCGCAGGTCCGGCTTTGGTCAGGCGGCGGGCTGCTTCCTCCCGGACCGCGTAGTCGTCGTGATTGAGCTCGGCGACCCAGTTTCGCAGCTCGCTCGCGCTGGGGGGCTGCGTGAGGGCATCGTCGCACCAGGCGGTCGCAGCAATCAAGACCGCACTGGCGGCAAGCAGTCCATTCCGTCCCGGCATGGCGTAGTTCTCCAGTTCCCGTCGCAACCCACGCTTCATCTTACGACACGAGGGCCGCTGCCGTCGAGAGAAAAGGGACGCTGCCATTTCCACGGGGTGCATCCCAGCTTTTGCGTTGGTTGGCGACGGAGGAAAAAGGTCAATAGGAGAATCTGGGAATTGTTTGGTAAGCTGCGTGGGATGTGGTTGGTTGGAGAACGGATTCTCTTACAAAAGGACGCGTGTCATGGAAGA
>DATKDU010000247.1:0-3158 GCA_035512595.1 Pirellulaceae bacterium | reverse complement strand
GGGCGTGCGCCAGGAGATGTTCGATGTGTACGAGCAGGAATAGCCCGAGTCGCAATTGCCGCTGGAAGCGCTCGGCTCGCAGCCCAACTCCAGCGACGGGAACCGCGTCGCCTGGCCGATCTTCTCGGCCGCGACCTGATCAACCGACACGCCGTTTAAGATGTTCGCGCCGTCGGTCTTCCGCGGATGAGCGCCGGTCAGATAGGCCGCCACGCTGCGGGCATGGTCGCCGCCGCCGTCCCCATGGGCATACGCCCCGTCGAGCCCCAGCCCCGACAGCACCAGCAGATCGTCCATATACGGGCAGAGCGGTGTCATCGTCGGCTTCAGGACGAATTCGCTCCCCTCCTGGTCGGGAATCCAGTCCTGCATGTGAATGCCGTTGGCCACGTACAGGAAGGCCATGCGGACCGGGGGTTTGGATGCCTCGGCAGCATGCCCCAGCCGGGCCAGCGGCGAAGGGAGCATCCCATCCAGCAGCGGCAATGCGATGGCGGTGGCCAGACCGCGGAGGACCGTTCGTCGCGACAGGGGGAGATTCATGGCTGGCTCCTCGTTACTTTGGCGGGCCTAAGCCCGACGCACCCGTTTTCAGAAACGGGTCGCTGTGGACGATTCCTAAAACTAAGCGGGAAAACTTGTGGCCATCCTCCCGCACGGCCTTGGTTATTGTATCGACCGCACACTGGTCGTAATACTCTAAACCCCGCCCCAGGGCATAGGTTAGCAACTTTTCGGCCAGACAGTGCAAAAACTCGTTTTGGCGGCTTTTCACGATCAAGTCGCGCAATTCTGTCGCTCCGCGGAACGACTCGCCGCTGGGGAGCTTGCCCGAGGGGTCAATCGGCGATTTGCCGTCCTTGTCGCGCCAGGCCCCAATGGCGTCAAAGTTTTCCATCGCAAAGCCCAGCGGGTCCATCCGTTCGTGACACGAAGCACAGGCCGGGTTCACCCGGTGCTCCTCCAGCCGCGCCCGCAGAGAGCCCAGATCCTCCCCCTTCTTCGCCTCGGCCAGCTCCGGCACGTCGGGGGGTGGCGGAGGAGGAGGAGTGCCGAGGATGTTTTCCAGGATCCATTTGCCGCGCTTGACCGGCGACGTGCGGTTGGGATTGCTGGTGATCGTCAGAAAGCTGGCCTGGGCCAACAGGCCGCCGCGGGGAGTGCCGGCGGTCGAGACGCGGCGGAAGTCACTGCCGCTGACGCCGCTGAGCCCGTAGTGCTTGGCCAGGGGCTCGTTGACGAACGTGAAATCGGCGGCGAGCAGATCGAGGATGCTGCGATCTTCGCGGACGACCGCGTCGAAGAACAACTCCGTCTCCGTCCGCATCGCGCGGCGGAGGTCGTCGTTCCAGGCCGGAAACAACTCTCCATCGGGAGTACGGATCTCAAGGCTCCGCAATTGCAGCCACTGGCCGGCAAAGTTCTCGGCGAGGGCCTTTGACTTGGGGCTGGCGAGCATTCGCCGAACCTGCTTTTCCAGATTGCCGTCCTGCTTGAGCTTGCCTTGGGCGGCTAGCTCGAACAGCTCGTCGTCCGGCATGCTGCTCCAGAGGAAATACGACAGACGCGAGGCGACCTCGAAGTCGCTCAAGTCGCGGGGTTGCCCCTCCTTCCCTGGCGGGTCAAGCTCCATCTTGTAGAGAAAGTGCGGCGAGACGAGCAGCGCCTGGAGGATGAGCTGCACGCTCGACTCGAGCGACTCCCCTTGACGCCGCGCGGTGAATGCCAGGTCGGAGTACCGCTTCATTTCCTCGTCGGTCGGCGGGCGGCGGAAGGCCCGCGTGATCAGCTTCCGCAGTATCTGCTCGGTAGCCCGCCGCCGCTCCTGGCGATCGACTTCCTCCGGATTAATGAAAATGATCTGCTTGTGCGACGGCGGCAGATCGACCCGGTCGAGCGGCCCGCGGACGCGGATCGACGCAAGAATCAGGTTGCGGTCGCGCCGCTGGGGGTCCGGCCCGTCGGGGTCGTAGAAGTCGTTCAGGAATGCAGCCCCGATCCGCCGCTGGCCCGCTTCGAGCTGGGCGTGAGCGACGTATTCTTGCGGCTGGCTGGCACGGGCCCGAACTTCCATCTTCCCGACCTCTTTGCCGTCTACCATGACTCCCATTTTCACCTGCTCGTCGCCGGCCTGCTCGCCGCCAGCCGCGACATAGATCGCGTACTTGCCTGACTGCGGCACATCGAAGCGATAGTGCGCTTCGCCGTTGCTGGTCAGAATTCGATGGGCGGCCCCGCGCTTGCTACCGTCACCCGACAGCTCTTGCCCTTCGACCATCCGCTCGAACTCCGCTTTCCCCCCGTCGGCGTCGATCGCCTGCTCGGCAATCTGCTCCGCCGCGTCGAGATATTTTTCCAGAAGCACCGGCGGCATTGTCAGCACGTCGCCGATGTTGTCGAAGCCGTAGCCGCTGTCGTCGCCGGGAAAATCCATCGCCAGCTCGTAGTCGATGCCGACCAGGTCGCGGATCGTATTGCGATACTCGCGGCGGTTGAGCCGGCGGAGGGTGACGCGACCCGGATCGGGACTGCCTTCGCAGTCGAGGTTGTGGAGGGCGTCATCGAGCCAGGCCGCCAGCCGCTTCCGCTCGCCGGCTGTCGGCTTGCTCTCGGCCTCCTCGGGCGGCATTTCTCCCCCTTGCACCTTGGCCAAGGCGGTCAGCCACCGCTTGCGATCGCCGAGCATTTGCTCGACCGACTCGACCCCGACAATCGCAAAGTCAGCCTGCGGCTCGTCCTTGCCGTGGCACTCGGTGCAGTATTTCGCCAGCAGCGGCCCAATTTCTCCTTTCAACTCGCGGTTGCGGACCTGCGTCTTGGTCTCCTCGGCCGGCGCCGGCAACGCTAGCGCGGCAGCGAGCGAAAACGGAAGCAGGTGGCGCAGGATCATGGCTTGAATTTGGCAGGCAGGTGACGCTCGTGGGCAAAGTGGCGTCGGCAGGTCACCCTATTATAGGCGAGGGGGCAGGGAGGACGCCACTGCAACGTGCTTGTAAACGGAATCGCTCGTCTACGTCTCGACCTTAAAACACGCCACCTTGTGACCCAGCCCTTTCAGACGCGGGGAGGACTCGCGGCAGTAGCCCTCGGCAATCGGGCAGCGGTCCGCGAATTGACAGCCGGCGTAGACGCGGTCGGCGGAAGGGACTTCGCCGGTG
>DATKDU010000246.1:0-25707 GCA_035512595.1 Pirellulaceae bacterium | reverse complement strand
TCGGCCGGGCCAACGCAAGCCGAGCTGGCCGCCCAGGAAAAGACGGTGAAGTCGATTTCGAGCTGGCACAGCGTGGCCGGCGTGAAATCGTTCGGCGTTTCCAATGCCAGCTTGCAGGTGGCGCGAGTCTGGCGGCTCGATCCGGACGACGACGAGAAAAAGACCGTCGGGCCGTTTGTCTGCGTGGAGGTGACGATTCGCAACAAGTCGCGCTCGCCGCTCGTATACAAGGGGTGGAATTCGTTCGGCGACAACGGCGCGATCCTGGCGGACGAGAACGACCAGGTGCTGCCGCTAGTGCCGGTGGAGAAGACCCCCGATCTGACGCGCTTGACGCGCACGAGCGTGCCGGGCGGAGGCTCGGTGACCGAGCTCCTGGTATTTGCAGCGCCGGCCAGCGAAGAGGAGGTGCTGCACCTGGTGCTGCCGTACTCGGTTTTCTACAGCAACGTGCGGCCGCCGCACCGGGCGCTCGAGCTGACCCCCGACATGATGGGGGTGGACCTGGCTGTCGGCAGCCAGCCCACAGGGCCCGAGCCTGCGGAGGCGGCTGAGCCACCGGACGCCGCTGAAGCGGATTCCGCCCCGGCCGCCAGTGCCGACAAACCCAAAGCCAAAGAGCCGAGCCAACCGAAGTCGCTGCGGGACATGATCAACAGCGAGCCCGGCCCGCCGGCCCGGCCTGACGACATGCCCGATGAGAAGAATGGCAAGGGAAACAAAAACAAGAAGCCGAAGGGTAAAGAGGCCAAGGAGGACGAACCCGCGAAGCCAAAGGACTCCGAGAACCCCTTTGAACCCAAAGGCGCCAATCCGCTCGACCCGCTATCGGTGGTGCCAAAGGATGAGGAGTAAGCATGAGTCCTATTAGTCGTATAAGTCCCATGGCGTTCGATGGGACCTATGAGACCTATAGGACCTATGCACGCCACCTCACGGCGTTAGGAGTTTCCGCTTGCACGCCCTGGTGACCGGCGCGGGAGGGTTTCTTGGCCACGCCGTGGCAGAGCAACTTGTCGCCCGCGGCGATCGGGTCCGCGTGCTGACGCGCGTCAAAAAGCCCGAGCTCGATCGGCTGGGCGTCGAGTATCGCCTGGGAGTCGTGCAGAATCGGCAGGACGTCATGGACGCCTGCCGCGGCCCGCAGCCGCTCGACTGTGTCTTCCACGTTGCCGCCAAGGCCGGCATTTGGGGAAGCTGGTACGAGTATCTCGACGTCAACGTCAACGGCACGCTGAACGTGGTTGCCGCCTGCCGCGAGTTCCTCATCCCCCGCCTCGTCTACACCAGCAGCCCTAGCGTCACGTTCGACGGGCGAGACCAGTGCGGCATTGATGAATCGGCTCCCTACGCCAAGCGCTGGTTGGCCCACTATCCGCACAGCAAGGCGCTGGCGGAGCAAGCGGTCCTGGAGGCCAACGGCAAAGACGGACTGTGGACCTGCGCCTTGCGGCCCCATCTGATCTGGGGGCCGGGGGATCAGCACCTCATCCCGCGTCTGATCGACCGGGCTCGCAAGGGACAACTGCGCCGCGTGGGAGATGGGAAGAACCTGATCGACACGATCTATGTGGAGAATGCCGCCGCGGCGCACCTGCTCGCGGCGGATCGGCTAAAGCCGAGCTCGCCGGTCTGCGGGCGGGCCTATTTTCTCAGCCAGGGAGAGCCGGTGAACTGCTGGGAGTGGATCGACCAGGTGTTGGCGCTGGCAGGCATCGCGCCGATCCGCCAATCGATCTCGTTCCGTGCCGCGTATATGGCCGGCGCGATGCTGGAAGGGGTGTGGTGGCTGCTGGGGCGGACCGACGAGCCGCGGATGACGCGCTTTCTGGCGGCGCAGCTGGCCACGAGCCACTACTTCGATATCAGCCGCGCCCGAGCGGATCTTGATTACGCCCCGACCGTGAGCCTCGCGGAGGGGATGGAGCGGCTGGGGAAGGCGGTGAGTGGTGAGTGGTGAGTGGTGAGTCGTGCGGCAATCTGGACCGTTGGCCCGGTTGTGCAGAAGTTGACAGAGACCATTGGTCGGATGAAGATGGGCATCGCAACTTCCTGGACCGGAGGGCAAACCGATGGCCTCGTTCCCCTGCCCCTTCTGCGGGGCTCGTCTGAAGCATTCTGAGAAGCTCGTTGGTCGTCGGATGCCGTGCCCTAATTGCAATAAGGCCTTCGACGTGCCGCCATTGGGGGAGCAGGATTCGCAACACGCTCCAGGGTTAACGGCAGAATCGTGGGAGCCGCCGGAATGGACGGACGGCGGCGAGCACGGAAAACTGGCGGAAGCGGTGAAGGCCGGTATTGAGGCGGCGAGGCCAATTCAGCCCAAAAACCGCAAACCGAGTCCATTTGTCGAGGGTCCCTGGGCTTCTGCCTGGTCATCGCTGGGTGCCGTAATGCTCATGGTGACGCTGTTTGGTTGGTTTGTCTGGGCGTTGTTTTTTATTGACCGCTTCAAGGACGACAATGCCTACGGGGCCACCGCAAATGCCCTGGAACACATGAATTGGCATATTCGCATCGCGGGTGGATTAATCGTAGCCGGTCTGTTCATGTTGCTCGGGGCCGCATCGATGCTGCGAGCAGAATTGCGACTGTTGCGCAAGCAGATCCATGAATCTGAGAACAGGAACCGGTAGGCACCAGCGGAGGCACCGCCCGAGAATATTCACGGGGCGAGCGCAAGAAAAACCGCCGGTGAGTTACCGGCGGTGCCAGTGGAGGCGAAGGGGCTCGAACCCTCAACCTCAGCATTGCGAACGCTGCGCTCTCCCAATTGAGCTACGCCCCCTGGATACGGCTAAATATAGCAATTGGGCCGTTTTGGGAATAGAGCCGCGTAGTCGGCCCAGGGTTCAGGGTTCAAACTGCGCAACCTTCAACTTTGAACCGGGAACTTTGAACTCCTCGCCAACACTGGCGAACTGGCGTTTCCTTACGTTAAGATAGACCCGTTCCTTCCCACCCTCACGCCCCGCCGAATATTCTGTGGAGTTTCCCATGTCCAAGCGCAATCGTCGTCAATTCCTGGAAGAGTCGATGCTCGCCACGGCGGCCGCCGTCGCCGCGAACTCCGGCGGCAAAGTGTTTGGCCAAGACCAGCCCCAGAGCAAGAGCCCCAACGAGCGGCTCAACGTGTGCGTCGTCGGCGTCAACGGCCGCGGCAGCAGCCATCTCGGCGCGTTTGCGAATGGCCCCGGCCGCAAGGACACGGTCATCACCCACATCTGCGACGTCGATCAGGGGGTGGGGGGCAAGAAAGCGGAGGAAGTCGGCAAACGTCAGGGAGGGATAACGCCGAAGTTCGAAGAAGACATCCGCAAGGTGCTGGAAGACAAGTCAGTGGACATTGTCACCATCGCTACGCCGAACCACTGGCATTCGCTGGCCGCCGCCTGGGCGATCATGGCTGGCAAGGATGTATACGTCGAAAAGCCGGTCAGCCACAACGTGAGCGAAGGACGCCGCGTGGTCGAAAACGCCCGCGTTCACAAGAGAATCTGCCAGACCGGGACGCAGTGCCGCAGCAATCCGGGGCTGATCCAGGCGATCGACTACGTCAAGTCCGGCAAGATCGGCGAGCTGAAGGTGGCCCGCGGGTTGTGCTACAAGCGGCGGCCGTCGATCGGCCCCCGCGGTGTGTACGAAGTGCCCAAGGGGGTCAACTACGACCTGTGGTGCGGCCCGGCCCCGATGGGGCCGCTCACGCGGCCCAAGTTTCATTACGACTGGCACTGGCAATGGGATTTTGGCAACGGCGACCTGGGGAACCAGGGAATCCACCAGATGGACATCGCCCGCTGGGGGCTCGGCATTGACGAGCTGTGCAAGTCGGTCTTCAGCTACGGCGGCCGGCTCGGCTATGAAGATGCCGGCGAGACTGCCAACACGCAGGTCGTGGTCTGCGACTACGACAAGCAATCGCTGGTGTTCGAGGTCCGGGGCCTGGAAACCAAGCACTACAAAGGGGCCGGCGTGGGCGTGATTTTTGAAGGGACCGACGGCTACCTCGTCATCCCCAGCTACGACACGGGCGTCGCCTTCGACAAGGATGGCAACAAGGTGCAGGAGTTCACCGGCAGTGCCGACCACTTTGCCAACTTCCTGGCCGCCGTCCGCAGCCGCAAGCACACCGACCTGACTGCCGACATTCTGGAAGGGCATCTTTCGAGCGCCTTGTGCCATCTGGGCAACATCTCGTACCGGCTGGGAACGAAGATGGGGACCGAGGCGGCCTGGAAGACGATCGAAAAGGCGAAGACGACCGATAACGCCAAGGACACGTTCGAGCGGACGATGGCCCACCTCAAGGACAACAAGCTCGACCTGGCGAGCGTCGAGCTGTCGGTCGGCCCGGTGCTGCCGCTCAATCCCAAAACCGAGCGATTCACCGAGAACGAGGCGGCCAACAAGATGCTGACCCGCGACTACCGCAAGGGCTTTGAAGTACCTGGGGCGGGGACGGCGTAGCGGAACGGGTTCCATGTTTAAGGTTCAAGGTTCAAAGTTACCGCAGCAATGTCACAACTTTGAACCTTGAACTGGGAACTTTGAACCCGCCGTTGTAAAGCTGATGTCGCCATCGTTCTCGATCTTGCACGAAGACTCCGCCTGCCTGGTGGTCAGCAAGCCGGCGGGCCTTTTGACGCAGGCGCCGCTAGGAATCGACAGTCTGGAAGTGCAGGTCAAGCGGTACCTGGCGGAGCACGGCGGCCAACAGGGGGATGTTTACCTGGGAGTGCCGCACAGGATCGATCGCCCCGTGTCGGGGGTGCTGGTGCTGGCCAAGGATCGCAAGGCTGCGCGGCGGATCAGCCAGCAGTTCGAGCGGCGGCAGGTCGAGAAGACCTATTGGGCGCTGGTTGAAGGGAACGTCCAGCCCGACGAAGGAACGTGGACCGATCACCTCAAGAAAGTGTACGGCAAGCCGCGGTCGCAGGTGGTCGAGGCGAGCGATCCGCTGGGGCAGATTGCGATCCTGCACTACAAGGTGCTGGAGAGCACCTCGGCCATTAAGCCTGAAGCGCAAGCGAAGGAAACAGCCGACTTGCCAATGGATCGCTTTCCTTCGCTTACGCTTCAGGCTTGTGGTCCGCTCGCGGAGCGAGCGGACTACGTGTCTCTGCTGGAAATCAGGCTCGAAACGGGGCGCACGCACCAGATTCGCATCCAGTGCGCTTCCCGCGGCCACATTCTGCTCGGCGACGAGCTCTACGGCAGTCAACGGCCGTTTGGCCCTCCCAGCGACGACGAGCGGATGCGGTTCATCGCGCTGCACGCCCGGAGCCTGAAGTTCCGGCATCCGGTAACCAAGGAGACGGTCACAGCCCTGGCCCCGCTGCCGGAGTATTGGAAAGAGGCCGGCGTCAGCGGATACTAACCCGAAGCGTTAGCGAGGGAATCCTCGCGCCTAATTTAGTCTTTCAAGCACAATCTCTGCTTGCCTCAATGCCTTTTCACGATTGGGAAGGAAAACGTTCCTTACCCAATCTTTGTGAGGTGGCAATTCCTTTCCATCCCTCTTCTTGGCGGTAAACAAGGGCCGGAAGCCGCACCAATCCGCATGTTGGCCGCTTTCCAAATACTCACGTCCTTTGGCAATCGCCTCTTCAAGATGCTTGATGCGATCAAGAACGGCTTTTTTCTTTGAGTTCACTCGCGCGTCTCCCTCGCTGACGCTTCGGGTTGGTGTCAATTATCCGACGCCCCCAGCCCGCGCCTAAGCTGGCTTTTGAGCAGGTTCGCCCGCTCGACGTTGCGGTCGGCCGTCTCCAGCTCGAGGCCCCGCAGCTTTTGCAGATGGGCCGGCTGAGTGTGGATGACCAGCTTGTTGATCGTCGGGATGTCGAGGTCCTTGATCAGGTCGAGGTTGACCCCCATCCGCACGCTAGATAAAAGGTGCAGCGTTTCTTCGCTGCTGATCGTCTGGGCCGTGCAAAGAATGCCGTAGGCGCGGCTGACCCGGTCGTGCAGGTCCTTGCGGCTTTCCTTGACGAGGAAGTTTCGCGCCTGCCGCTCGTACTCAATCATGGCCGGGATGATGTCGGTTACCTGCTTGATCAGATCGGCCTCGCTCTTGCCGAGCGTGACCTGGTTGCTGATCTGGTAGAAGTCTCCCATCGCCTGCGAGCCTTCGCCGTACAGTCCGCGGACCGCCAGCCCCATCTTCTGCAGGCTGCGGAACGCTTTTTCGATCTGCTGCGTGATGACGAGTGCCGGCAGGTGGAGCATGACGCTGACCCGCATGCCGGTGCCGACGTTGGTGGGGCAGGCGGTGAGATACCCCAGCCGCTCGTGATAGGCGTAGTTGATCCGCTCGTCGAGCAGATCGTCGATCTGGTTGATCTGCTCCCAGGCAGTGGGCAGGTCGAGGCCGCTGTGCATCACCTGGATGCGGAGGTGATCCTCCTCGTTGACCATGATGCTGAACGTTTCCTGCCGCTCGATCGCCACACTCCGCGTGCCGGTGGTATCCGCCAACTCGCGGCTGATGAGCTGCCGCTCCACGAGGAACTGCCGATCGACGGCATTCAGCGTGTTGACATCGACGTAAATCAGGCTTTGCCAGGTATCGACCTGCTCGATGGCGTGGCGGCAGGCTTTCTCGATCGCCGCCTTGTCCATCTCGTTGCAGCGGCGGATGAAGGGGAAGTCGGCCAGATTGCGGGCCAGGCGGATGCGGCTGGAGATGACGATGTCCGACTGCGGGCCGGAGCCTCGCAGCCATTCGCCGCAGCGTGACGCCAGCTCTTGGAGATTGATCGCCATGGAAAATACCGCGAGGAGGTGACCGCTGCACGCGCAAACGGGCATTTTACTCGGCGTGAGGCTCCTCGTGGCTGCTGGGCAGTTCGTCGAGCCCCTTGAGCTTGTCGCGGAGCTGCGAGGCCCGCTCGTAGTTTTCTTTGTCGATCGCTTCCTTCATCTCGCGGCGGATGCGGATTCGCTCGGTTTGCTGGTCGGCCGCCACGACGCCCCGCCGCGGCCGCTTGCCGGTATGCTTGGGTTCGCCGTGAATGTTGAGGATCAGCGGCGTCAGCTCCCGCTCGAAGAACGTGTAATCATGCGGGCAACCGAGCCGCCCCTTGGTGCGGAACTCGTGGAAGGTAATGCCGCAGACCGGGCAGGCCCGCTGGTCGAGGCGGGCGAGTTCTTCGGCGGCCTGGCCGAGCTTGAGCTGTTTAGCCAGGACGTTGGCCAGCGTCGGCTCCGGCGGGGCCGACGGGTCGGTGTCGGACAGGTAGAGCTTGGCACACCCTTCGCACAGGTGATGCTCCACCGGCTGCGGGCCGGTCAGTTCCGTGATGTGGAACGTCGCGGGTTTCTCGCAATGCTGGCATTTCATAGCAGGCGTGGCCGCGCGTGAACCGCACGGCCTCCGGGAATGTCTCTGGCAACGAATCGCGCTGCCAGCGGGCGCAAGTGCCCCCCATGCTTGAACTTCAGGCAGCGCCTGCCCATCGTGATTCTAGGGACGAGTGCAGGGGTGTCAAGGTTAACGCGTATGCTGGCACTGGCCGGCCGTTGTTGACGGTATGAGCCGCCAGTAAGATTGGGCCGAACTCTTCTTGCTCTTCCTCTTAATCCTCTTCCTAATCTTAATCCTACTCCTACTCTTTCTCCTTCGCTTTCTGCTGCCCGGGTTCAGTTGGCGACAGGGGTCGCCAGCGGGGAGTAAGAGAGAATGAGCAAGATTCACTCGCCGGCAACCTTTCCATGGCTTATCTCCCCGACCCCGAAACCTTTCACCGCCTCGCCGGCGAATATCCGCTCGTCCCCGTCTACCGCCGCCTCTTGAGCGACGCACTGACCCCCGTCTCGGCATTCCACGCCCTTGATCACGGCGGCAGTGCCTGCCTGTTTGAGAGCGTGATCGGCGGGGAGAAGGTGGGGCGATACAGTTTCCTGGCGGTCGATCCGTTCCTGACGATCACGGCGCGGGGGAAACACGTCACCGTAGGACAGGTTTCCAACCTGTCCCAAAAACCAGGACAGGTTGAAAACCTGTCCCACGAAGAATTTGACTGCGAAGACCCGCTCGACGAGCTGCGCAAGCGGCTCGCGCCGTTTCGCGCAGTCCATTTGCCCGGAATGCCGCCGTTCATTGGGGGGGCGATCGGCTACGCAGGGTACGACGTCGTCCGCTATGTCGAGAACTTGCCGAATGCTCCACCCGACGACCGCAACGTGCCCGACCTGTCGTTTGGCCTCTACGACCGGATGGTGGTCTTCGACAACGTCAGCAAAGCGATGTACGTGATCGCCATGGCGCGGCTCGATCTGGCTACCGGCAATGCGGACAAGGCGTATGCCGACGCCCAGCGACGGGTCGATGAGCTGGTCGAGAAGCTCAGTGCGCCGTCGCCGCTCCCGCCGGCGGACATCGCCTCCACCGGCGAGCCGAAGCTGGCGTACCGCTCGAATTTCCGCCGCGAGGATTTTGAAAATGCCGTCCGGCAGTGCGTGGAGTACATCCGGGCCGGCGATATTTTTCAGGTCGTGATCAGCCAGCGGCTGGAAGTCGATCTGACGAGCGATCCATTTGAGGTCTACCGCACGCTGCGGGTCGTGAATCCCAGCCCGTTCATGTTCTTCGTCCGCACGCCGGAGGTGACGCTCGTCGGCAGCTCGCCCGAGATCATGTGCCGCGTGGTGGATGGGAAAGTCACCGTCCGTCCGCTGGCCGGCACGCGCCGCCGCGGAGCGACGGAAGAAGAGGACCGGCGGCTGGCCGAGGAATTGCTCGCTGATCCAAAAGAGCGGGCTGAGCACGTGATGCTGGTCGATCTGGGGCGCAACGACGTCGGCCGCGTGGCAAAATTCGGAAGCGTGCAACTCTCCGACGTGATGGTCATCGAGCGCTACAGCCACGTGATGCACATCACGTCGAACGTCACCGGCACCCTGCGCGACAATTGCGATGCGTTTGATGCTCTCAAAGCCTGTCTGCCGGCCGGCACTGTCTCCGGCGCGCCGAAAGTGCGGGCGATGCAGATCATCGACGAGCTCGAGCCCCATCGCCGCGGGCCGTATGCCGGGGCGGTGGGCTACATCGACTACAGCGGCAATATGGATACCTGCATCGCCCTGCGGACGCTCGTGGTCCAAGGGAACAAGGCCTACATCCAGGCCGGCGCCGGCATCGTGGCCGACAGCGTGCCGGCCAGCGAGTACCAGGAGACGCTCAACAAGGCGCAGGGTTTGTTGAAAGCGATCGAGGTGACGCAGCGGCGGACCAATAAGTAGGTCCCGCTTGCCGAGCGGGACCTTGTACGCGTTTTTATGCGAATCTGCTCAGCCGCCGAAAGAGCGAGTGGTGAATGGTCGAAGATCTCCACAACCAAATCAAAAATGCAATAACTGCTGGGTGCTCCGAACAGCAGTTCGCCGAGATGCGCTGCGCTATATGCGGAGCGGAGTTAGCCTTGTCGGTCCATCCGAGAGGTGACGGTTTTTTCATTCGCTGCCGGGTAAGCAACGAACATTTGGCAATGCACGGCGAGGCGAACGATCGGCCTGGCTGGTGGAAGAATCACGTTACCGCTGGGTGGTACTAAGGGTTGGCGTCAGCTCCCGGACGCCAACGGCACACGGAGTGTGCCTACGACTTATTAGCAGCAGCCCGGCTCACAGCAGCCGCTGGTAGGGGCCGATCCATCTGCCAGCGGCTTGTAGGCCCTCACGGTCACGCTGCGAAACTCGATCCCTTCCACAACCGTCCACGGCTCGCCTTGCCGGGCGACCAGTTCCACGGTGACAAACCCGGCGGCAGTGAACGCTTTTAAGAAAGCGGACTCTTCATACGCCCCGCTGATGCAGCCGCTCCATAGCTCCGGATCGTGCTTGAGCCGCTCCGGCACCGGCTGATGGCTGACGATGTCACTGATCGCAGCCCGTCCGCCGGGCTTGAGCACGCGAAAGACTTCGGCAAAGAGTTGCCGCCGGTCGGATTCCGCAACCAGGTTCAGGACGCAGTTGGAAAGGACGACGTCGATCGACCCGTCGGCAATCATGGGACTGCTACCCGGATCGTCGAGATCGGTCGCCAGGTCCTGAATCCGGCCGCGGCGAAACTCGACGTTGTCCCAGCCGATCGCGTCTCCCACTTGCCCTTGGTATTTCCGCGCCAGGGCCAGCATATCCTCGTTCTTATCGACGCCGATCACGCGGCCATGTTTGCCGACGATCTGCGAAGCGATGTAGCAGATTTTGCCGCCGCCGGAGCCCAGGTCGAGGACCGTTTCCCCCTCCCGCACGTAGCGCGACGGATCTCCGCAGCCGTAATCCCGCTCCAGGATTTCCGCCGGCAATGCCGCCAGGTAACGGCTGTCGTACTGCACGGGGCAGCAAAGGGCTGGCTCGACCTGCTGCGAAGCGGCGGCATAACGCTCGCGCACCGCCTGCTCGACATCGAGTCCACCGCCAACGATCGGAAGCTCCATTCGATTCTCCCTGGAAAGGCCCCATTGTTCCGATTTGCCGCCAGCCGCACAATGAGGAACGCCACTCAAAACACAAGGCGCCACCCATGATCGTCGTCCTGGCATTCATCGAGCTCAACCCGGGCACCCGCGAAGCGTTCCTCGGCGAGTTCCGCAAGCTCGTGCCGCAGGTACGGGCGGAAAAGGGATGCATCGAGTATTTCCCGGCGATCGACCACGGCACCGAGATCAAATCGCAGGTACCGCTGGGTGCTGACGCCGTCATGGTCGTCGAGAGATGGGAAAGCGTCTCGGCCCTCGAAACTCATCTGGCCGCTCCGCACATGGTGGAATATCGGCCAAAGGTGAAGGATTATGTAAAGCAGGTGACGCTGCAGATTTTGGAAGCAGCCGGCTGAGCATCGCCTCCTCGTAGGACCGCCCTTCCGGGCCGTCCAGATCGTGGACGGTCCGGAAGGGCCGTCCTACAACCTATGCGTGAAGTCGTCCGACAACTGATTGCCGCCCTCGATGCGGGCCGCCCGGTAGCCTACTGCCGCCTCGTCGAAACCCGCGGCTCGACCCCGCAAAAGGCCGGGGCGATGATGCTGGTGTATCCCGACGGGTCGCAAGCGGGGACGCTCGGCGGCGGCTGCGTGGAAGCGGAGGTCAAGCGGCGGGCAATCGCACTGCTGAGCGAAGGAAAGTCCGAAGTCTGCACGTTTCAACTCGACAGCGACTATGGGTGGGACGACGGGCTGATCTGTGGCGGACGGATGCAGATCCTCGTCGAGCCGATTGCCGCCGAGGGAGAGGCACGCGGCTACTTTCGTAGGCTGGCCGAACTGGTCGATTGCGGCGAAGGAATCACCGAGGCGATCGTGTTTGATGCACAAGCCAGCACGCTTCCAGCGCCGACGAGCTATCTGTTCGATGCGGCCGGCCGTTTCATTGCCGGGTTGCACACGGCCAGTTCGCCACCCCCGGGATTGGTGACCGATCCAATTCGTCCGCTCGCCTCCCGGCCGCGTCCGTATGCGGCGCACGGCATTGCGTACTTACCGATCCTGCCCCGCTGCCGGCTGGTGATTGTCGGCGGCGGCCACGTGGGCAAGGCGGTCGCCGACCTGGCGGTCGATCTGGCGTTTGACGTGTGGGTGGTCGATGACCGGGAAGAGTTCACCGCCCAGGAGCGTTTTCCGCGAGCCGAGCGGCGGATCACCGGCCAGATCGACCAGGTGCTCCCCACGCTGGAAATCACCCCGGACACATACTGCCTGATCGTGACCCGCGGACACAATCACGACGAGGAAGCGTTATTCCATCTGGTGGACCGCGGCGCACGCTACGTCGGCCTGATCGGCAGCCGGCGGAAGATTAAGATGATCTACGGCGACCTGCTCGGCGAAGGGATCTCGCGCGACGCTCTGGCCAAAGTGCATGCGCCGCTGGGGATCGACATCGGCTCGCAGACCGTGCCGGAAATTGCCGTCAGCATTTGCGCCGAACTGGTCGCCCATCGCAATCTGGGAACGGTTCCCGGCCGGCCTCGAAGCATCGAATTCTAAGTCGCCGCATGACCGCCCCTTGCCGTGCGTTTGCCATCGTACCTGCCGCGGGACAAAGCCGGCGGATGGGGCAGCCCAAGCTCTTGTTGCCGTGGAGCGACGGAACGATCATCGAGGCGACGCTGGCCGCCTGGAAGGCCAGCTTCGTCGCTGCCGTCGTCGTTGTCGTTCGCTCGGACGACGCGGAGTTGGCGGCAATCTGCCGCCGGTCCGGAGCGGAAGTCGTTGTCCCCGCGGTTGCTCCGCCTCACATGCGGGATTCGGTTCAGCAGGCACTCAATTTCATCGCCGAAGAATACCACCCGGTCGCTGAAGACGTCTGGATGCTGGCGCCGGCCGACATGCCCCAACTCTCCCCGGCAATCGTGAACCACCTGCTGGCGGCGCATTCGCCCGATGCGCCGGCCATTCTCACGCCGACCCTGGCCGGCCGCCGCGGGCATCCGGTCCTCTTTCCCTGGCCGCTGGCAGAGCAGGTGCCCCAATTGCCCGCCGACCGCGGCATTAACGCGATGCACTGGCAGAATCCGACTCGCGAAGTGCCTTGCGAGCAGCTCGGCGTCGATCGCGAGGCGTTCTGCGACGTCGATACGCCCGAGCAGTACGATGAGGCCCGCAAGCATCCCCCACGCTAAGAAAATCCTGCCGGCATATTATCGTCCCGGGAGACTTTCCCTCCCCCTTTCCCCGTCTTAGACTGATGGGTGCCGTCCGCGGCAGGAACAGTCAGGCCGGGAGTTTCTGGCCAATTCCTTCGGGACGAATGCTGCCGGAGCCAAGCAGATGTTCGCTCCGCCGAATTCCCCGCAGGGTGAACCCGCCGCAGAGGGCGCATGGAGTCTGCGCAAGGCGTTCCGCTTTGCCCGCTCGACCAACACAGGATTGCGTCCATGAATTCGCGCGCGTCAGTGGCCCCTTGGCGTCTGTCCCTTTGGGCGACGCTGCTGTTGGCATTGCTGGTCGTCTTGGGGGCCACGCTTCCCGGCTGCAGCGGGTGCAAAAAAGAGGATCCGATCGCCAAGAAGAAGCGGGAGGCGGAGGAAAGGAAAAGGGAGGAGGAACGCAAGCGGAAGCAGAAGGCCGAGGAGCCCAAGCCCAATTTCGAGATGGCGATCCAGGTTCTGCCGAATTACGAGATCGTCGAGCCCGATCCGGACAAGGAACAAGAGAAGGAGGAGGATGAGGATGCGGACCCGGCTGCCAGACAGTCCGCCTTCACCTACGTGAAGCCGGGCCACTGGGGGCAGGCGATCCACAAGATGAAAGCCAACAACTTCGACTTTCCCGGCCGGCTGCGGACCAGCCCCATCGATGCCCGCCGGCTTCCCTTGGAGGTCGAGCGGACGAATTATCGGCTGGTGTCGTTTCGCAAGGCGGTCCTTCCCAAAGGACAAGCCAAGCAGATCGACACGCTGTTTTTTCTGCCGCGGCGCGAACGGAACGTCCAGGGGGCGTACAACCTCAACAGTGAACTGCTCTCGGATCGCGGCGGAGGGACGCAGCACGCCGGCTTCCGGCTGGTAACCTCGCTGGACGAATATCAGTATTTCATTCTGGTCCTGGCCAGCAACAACTCCAGCTACGTCTACATGAACAATCTGAAGTCGGTGGTCGTCACCGACGACCAGATCTCGGACTTCGGGGGGCTGCGCTACTACCGGGTCATCCTGCCCAAGATCGACCGCAGCGTGCCGCTCCCGAGCAACCTGCAAACCTGGACGACAATCGCCTACCTGGTGTGGGACGACATCGACCCGGGATTGCTGACCCCCGAGCAGCGAACCTCCACGATCGACTGGCTGCACTGGGGAGGACAGATCATCGTCAGCGGCCCCAATTCGCTCGACAAATTGCGGGGAAGCTTCTTGGCTCCCTATCTGCCGGCGCAAGCGGGCGCCGTTCGCAAGCTGGCGCAGGCGGACGTGGACGAGATGAGCCGCCACTGGTCGCTCCCGTCGAAGAAAAAAGGAGAGAACCGCGAGATCCAGATTCTCCCCGACAGGCCGATGGTCGGGGTCGAGTTGAAGAAGCACGAAGAGGCACAGTTCGTGCCGCATACGGGCGAGCTGGTCGCGGAGCGCCGCATCGGCGGCGGGCGGATCGTCGTGACCGCCTTCCCGCTCACCGACCTGCGGATTCGCTACTGGAAGAATTTTGACGGCTTCTTTAACTCCGTGCTGCTCCGGCGGCCGGGGCGCGAGTTCGACCAGTCCAACGATCTGGCAACGCTGGAAATGAAATGGGCGGGTGGGACGCTGTCGCCGTTTATTCGCGATCCGCGGCTCTCCACGACCCTGCGGATCTTTACCCGCGACATCGGTTATTTGACGGGGCAGGACATGCCCACCGCGGCCACCGCACCTCCTCCCAAGGAAACCGAGGAGCCGGCTTACAACCAGTTTGGGCCGGCCTTTCCGCAGCCGCAGCGGCCGGCGGCGCAGTACACGTCGCTGGAGCATCCCGACATCGACGATTGGCACTTTACCGGCTACCAGGCTCAGCCCAGCTCCGGCGTCGGCGGCTGGAACGACTTCAGCGGCGCGGCGGACGCCGCTCGCGACTCGCTCGACGAGTCGGCCAAGATCGAAATTCCCAAAGCGGGGTTCGTGCTCCAGGTGCTGGCGGTCTACCTGATCGTGCTGGTGCCGCTCAACTGGCTGGTGTTCTGGCTGCTGGGGCGGGTGGAATGGTCGTGGGCCGCCGCGCCGGTGATCGCTATCGTCGGCGCCGTGTGCGTCATTCGCCTGGCGCAGCTCAACATCGGCTTCGTCCGCAGCCGCACGGAAATCGCCGTCCTGGAAGTGCAGCGCGATTATTCCCGAGCCCATTTGACGCGGTACACCACGCTGTATACCTCGTTGTCCACCCCCTATCAGGTGTCGTTCGACGATCCCTCCGCGGTGTCCCTGCCGTTCGTCGTGGATGAGAAATTCGTCCGCAAGCCGAACGAGTGGCCGCAAGTGGCCGAGTTCCACCGCGACAAGGGAACGCTCCTGTCCGGCATTCAGGTGAATTCCAACTCGACGGAAAAGGTCCACAGCGAGCAGATGCTCGACCTCAAAGGGCCGATCTCTCTGGTGCAGGATGCGGCCGGCGGCTCGCGGTTGAAGAACTCGTCGGCGCTGACGCTCCGCGACGTGGGGATCATCGGCCGTCTGGAAGGGACGCCATTCCCGCGGTTTAAGGTGGCTTATGTGGCGGAAATGCGGCCGCAGACGATGGTCTCGCTGTCGTTTGCCGAATACACTCCGCCTGAGGAGGAAGAAGCCAAGCGCAACTGGCCTGCCTACCGCACGCCGTGGGTGCGGCAGTGGGACCAGTCGCCGGTCATGTCGTCCAAGCCGGCGGTCGGCGAGGAGGACAAAGGGACTGTGCGGCTGCACCGGCTGGTGGACCTGACGGTCAAGCGGCTGCGCCTCAATCCAGGGGAGGTGCGGCTGGTGGCCTGGTCCAACGACGAACTGCCGGGGATGCAAGTCTGGCCTCGGCCGGCTCAAACGACGATGCAGACGCTGGTGCTGGCGCACCTGGACCGCGGCCGTCTTCCCGTACCGGAGCGGGACGCGAACGTCAGCGACGACTTCAAGGTCCCCGACCCGCTCGATGAATCCGAGCCAGTGCCGGGAGATGGCACGACAATCGATGCGACGCAGACGAGTATTCAGTCCAAAGTCCAAAGTCCAAAGTCCAAAGTCGATTCCTGAGTCCGACTTCGGACTTTGGACTCGGGACTTTGGACTTGCGAAAGCAATCCATGATCGAACTGATCGATTTCGGCAAAGACTACGGCGAATTTCGCGCCGTCGAGCGCCTCAATCTCAAGATCGAGGCGGGGGAGATGTTCGGGTTCATCGGCCCCAACGGCGCCGGCAAGAGCACGACCATCCGCTTCCTGGCCACGCTCCTCAAGGCGAGCCGCGGCGAAGGGATCGTCAACGGCCACAGCGTGACTCGCGACCCGATGAGCGTCCGCTACTCGATCGGCTACATGCCCGACAACTTCGGCGTGTACGACGGCATGAAAGTCTGGGAGTTTCTCGATTTCTTTGCCGTGGCCTACAAGATCGGCAAAGGGAAGCGCAAGCAGGTTATCAACGACGTGCTGGAGCTCCTCGACCTGGGGCACAAGCGGGACGACTTCGTCAACGGTCTTTCCAAGGGAATGAAACAGCGGCTCTGTCTTGCCAAAACGCTGCTGCACGATCCCCCGGTGCTGATCCTCGACGAGCCTTCCGCCGGCCTCGACCCGCGGGCCCGCATCGAGGTCAAAGCGCTCCTCAAGGAGCTGCGGCGGATGGGCAAGACGATCCTCATCTCCAGCCATATCTTGTCGGAGCTGGCCGACTGCTGCACGGCCATCGGCATCATCGAGCGCGGGCAGCTCCTGATGAGCGGCCCGATCGAAGATGTGTATCGCCGCATCCGGGCCAATCGCACGGTCGAGGTCCGCTTCGTCAACGGCATGGACGTCGGCCTGTCGGTGATCCGGTCCAGCCCTCACACCCGCAACGTGGCTGCCGACGTCAATAGCTGCGTCATCGAGCTCGACGCCAGCGATCAGCAGATCGCCGACCTGCTCAACGAGCTGGTCGCCAACAAGGTGCAGCTCCGCAGCTTCTCCGAGCGCGACCCGACGCTGGAGGATGTATTCATGATGGTCACCAAGGGGCTGGTGACGTAGCAGCCGCGAACTCATTCTCTTAATCTTGCTCTTACTCTCATTCCTAATCTTACTCTTGATCCTGCCGCAGCGACGTCGCACGGCGAGAGAGTAGGAGTAGGAGTAGGAATGAGATGAAGAGCAAGATCAGGATTAAGATCAGGATCGCCAGGATTACCCTGCTCCGCTCTGCCCGACGTACACCAAGGTATCCGGGAACAGCTCCCGCCACATTCCCCACGGCAGTTCCAAAAACGGGACCTCATCCAGCGGAATCTCCGGCGATTTCTGCGAATATTCCTGCTCGTCCACGATCAGCGCCAGCGTCTGATCGACGCGCCAGCCGCCGCCGCGAATGCTGCCGGGCTCTTCCAGTTGCGGACCGGTGAACACCCGCGTGCAGCGGAGCCGGTCGCAGTGCGTGATCGCCACCGGCGTCGAGTCGATCGTGTCGGTCACCACGTGGAAGTTGGGGGACGTGTCAAACGCCTCGCGCAAGTACGCCCGCGGCTCGCCGTTGACCACGATCCCGATCACGATCGCTTCGTCATCCAGGCCGACCTCGTCGGCATATTCCAGCGGCGGATTTTCGATCGCCGGCACGTCCAATCGCAGCGGCATATGGCGGGTCGGAGGCCGCGCCACGTCAACCTTCGGCACCTGCTTGCCGGCGGGAGTTGATGGCGCAGAAGGCATCGAGCCGATCCACAGGCAGACGGCCACGCAGCCAGCCAGCGGCAACAGCACCAGCGCCCACGAAACACGACCCATCTGAGGCTCCTCCCTTCTCGATCGTTCCGGCTCCATTCCTCGTCGGCGCACGAGCCACCTGTGCCGACGGTCTCACTAGGGCAATGAACCCCGCGCAATTAGTTGATGTTTCGGTTATTCGCATTAGAACTGTTTTTCTTGACAAGGCCGTTGCCAAGCCGGCGTTTTGGGGGTGAAAGTCCCTGGTGCAAGAAAAAAAAACTTTCTCTACTGATTTTCTAGTGCCGACGATCGAACGATGCTCCGGGGTTTCTTGTGGAAAGGATTGGCTGGATGCTTGACGATGACCGCGGCCTTGGCGGCATTCCACAACACGTGTCGCAACAGCGCGTCGCCGTGACGAGCCAGATGCGCTGGTCTCTCGCGGGGCCCCGAAACGTGTCGTCGGGATAGATCCCCAGGTACGCCTTGAGCGCGTCGGCAGTCTCGGGATAATAAGCCTTCATGCTCACCATCCTGGGACCTGCGGGAAGATTGTGCGACCGGGACGACTTGCGCGATGAGTATCGAAGCGTTCATTTGGCCGTTTGAGAATGGGGAACCGGCGAGTCTCGAATTCGCGGCGGTGCTGAAGTCATTCGGTGACGCCGCTCTCGACTGGGACGCGGAGCACGGGCGCCTGCCTCTCCAATTTGGCGGTCCGCCGAATGTGTGCGATGTGTTCTGCGACAAAGATGCCGCCGAAACGGGTCGAGTCCGCTCGCTGATGATTAGCCGGCCGATTCGCGACGCGGCACTCTGGCAAGCGGTGCTAGGAATCATGGCTGGAGGGCACTGCGTGCTGTTCTTCTCGGACGACACGACGCCCCTCTTCCGGGACCTTCAATCGGTACGTCATTTTCCGGCCGACCTGATCGCCAGTCTCGGAACTCCCGTTTGCGTGCAAACGCCCGAGGACATCATTGTCAGTCGCGAACGTTGAATCGGCGTTGGCTTCCGCCGCTGGCAACGCTTGCTTGTCTGCCGCCCGGTCGCGATAATCACCCCATCATGCTCACCATCCTGGGACCTACGGGAAGATTGTGCGATCGGCCCTCGCGGCGGGAACTGCTGACGGTGGGCGGGTTGTCGCTGCTGGGATGGTCATTGCCGCAGTTACTAGCGCGGGAGGCGGCGGCACAAGAGAAGCCGGCGACAAGTGCGGCGGGCGGGTTTGGCAAGGCCGACTCGGTGATTCTGATTCACTTGCAGGGTTCGCCCAGCCACATCGACCTGTGGGACCCCAAGCCCGATGCGCCTGCGGAGATTCGCGGCGAGTTCAAGCCGATCGCCACCACAGCGCCGGGGATGATGGTGGGCGAAGTGCTGCCGCAGCTCGCGCAGCAGGCGAAAAACTTTGCCTTGGTGCGGTCGATCGGCGTCGATCCCAAGGGGCTGCGGAATCATGGGGCGGCAATCTACATGCTGCTGACGGGGCACAATCCGCTCAATTTTTCGCCGACGGGACTGGCGGTGCCGCCGTCGCGGGAAGATTTGCCGAGCGTGGGGGCGGTGGTCGCCAAATATCGGCCGGCCGAACGTGGCACGTTCAGCAACGTGGCCGTTTGCGGCCCGGTGCTGGAAGGGGGGCAAATCGGCGTCGCCCAAGGGGCGGGCTTGCTCGGGCCGGCAATGGACCCGTTCCGCATGTACGGCGACCCGACCCAGCCGCTGAAGCTGGAGGCGTACACCCTTCCCGGCGACGTGACGCTCGACCGGCTCCAGTCGCGGGTCGATCTACGGAGCCAGCTTGACGCCTACGTAGGTCGGTCTTTCCAGGCCGACCATGACGGCCCGAAAGGGCCGTCCTACGGGGCTACATTTGCCACCAAAGGCCTCGGCCCGTTCTTCGACCAGGCGCTGTCGCTCCTCCAATCCGGCCGTGCGATCCGCGCCTTTCAACTCGACCAGGAAAGGTCGGAGCTGCGCGAGCGGTACGGCATGACGAAATTCGGCCAAAGCTGCCTCCTCGCCCGGCGGCTGGTCGAAGCCGGCGTCCGCTTCGTGCAGATCACCTGGCCCGCTGGTTCCGACGCCGAGCCAGCACCAGGTCCCGACGGTTCGTGGGACACGCACCGCAACAACTTCCCCACGCTGCGCAACGATCGTTGCCCCGTCTTCGACAAGTCGCTCTCGGCACTGATCGAAGACATGGCCGCCCGCGGCATTCTGGAAAAGACGCTCGTCATCGCCATCGGCGAGTTCGGCCGCTCCCCTAAGATTGGTTCGCCCACGACCGATAACGTCGGTCCCGGCGGCCGCGACCACTGGCCAGAGTGCTACAGCTTTTTGATTGCCGGCGGCGGCGTGCGAGGCGGGCAGGTGTATGGCGAATCGGACCGCCATGGGGCGTGGCCGAAGACCGACAAGGTCCATCCGTACGACGTGGTGGCGACAATCCACCATGCCCTGGGTATCGATCCGCAGACCGAGTATCACGACACGCTGAACCGCCCGCGGCGGCTGGTCGAGCGGGGCAAGCCGATCGTGGGGTTGTTCTGAACGGCGAGCGGGGGGCGTTAGCCCGCTGATGCGGTCTTGGGATGCCTCAGAGCGCGTGAATCAAACGGCAGCGGGGAGTTCCAATCAATGCAAAATGTCCAATGCAAAGTGCAAAAGTCAAAATGCGTCGATGAAGTTGCCTTGCTGCATTTTGCATATTGCACTTTGCGCTGATCATTTTGCATTTCCCCCGATTCATTCACACGCTCGCAGGCGTATTACGATCGAAAAATTGGGCCATCACGGGGCTGACGCCCCCCGCTCGCCGGAAACATGCAAGTCCACATTGCCGATCTGAACCAGCCGCTGCACGCCGACGCGGTCGTCGAACTCTTGGACATGTACTGCCAGGACTTCTTCGGCAAGCACGCGCCGCTGGAGAACGAAGTCCGCTATCGGGTCATTCGCGGCCTGAAAGAAGCCGGCGGCACCTGCTTCCTCGCCAGCGACGGCGAGGCGTTCGTGGGCCTGGCGATCTGCCTGCCGAGCTATTCGTCGTTTCGCGCCCGGCCGGTTCTCAACATCCACGACCTTGCCGTCGCTGCCGAGCACCGGGGCAAAGGGATCGGCCGGGCACTGCTGGCCGCCGTCGAAGAAGAAGCCCGCCGCCGCGGCTGCGCGAAGATCACGCTCGAAGTCCGCTCCGACAACGCCCTGGCCCGCGACCTCTACCGCCGTTGCGGCTTCCGCGGGACGGAGCCGGAGACGCTCTTCTGGAGCCGGGAGTTGTAGCGCACTAGCTCCGCGATATTGCATTGACCGAAAATCCGTCAAAGGCCGCATGCTCGGAACGAAGTGGCCCGCCCGCGTGACTTATCTTTGCCGGAGAGCCGGGACCGCCGAAAGATCGGCGGCACTCGGGCTCCGAGTTCTTGGCGGCGATTGACAACTGCGGCAATTCTTCGGTGACCCATGTTTCGGCGCACTTCGCTCGGTGCCTTCCTGATGGCGATGTTCATCCTCGGCTTCTATCTCTTCGCCCATTGGCAGATGATGGCCGAGGCAAAGAAGCTGGCGGAGCTGCTTGCGCTGCAGGAGAAGATCATCGACGGAATCGACGCCCCGCCGAAACAGCCCGACGGACACTTTTGGGGCGATCTCCGGCAGGCCGGTATCGTGAGCGACGACGATGCGGCCATCCTCAAGCAATACGGCTACGAGTACGTTTCCATCGGCCCCGATTCGCCGCCGGATGCCGTCCTGTTCCGGCAGGCGCGCAAGGATGGCTATGAGAAGCACGTCTATGCCGACGGCCGCACCGGCTATGAGCGCCGCTGGACTTCTCCCGACGGCCGCTTTGTCCTGTGCGACAAGCGAAATCCGGCCGACGGCAAGCACCGGCTCGCGCAGTTTCTCGAGCAGCCGCAGGGGCGCGAGATCGGCCTTTTTCCAATCGAGGGCTACGAGCGGGTGGTGCTCTGGAACGCGAGCGGCGCTCTGGTCGCCATGAATGCATCGCTGGGGGAGCGAGACGATCCGTTCACGCTGTGGCACGTCGCGGGCCAGCAGGTGAAGCCGATTCCGATCCCTGCGGAACTCAATCTGGAAAGTCTCCTGTCCCGCGAGGCCCAGTTCACCGGCGTCCGGTTCGGGATGCACCACATCGAGGCCAAGCGCTGGCAGTCGGCCCGCGAGCTGTTCGTATTTGCTCAAGGTGCAGGGACGTTCGACCGCCTCGACAAGACCAAGATGGGCTTCAACTTCATCTACTACGTCGTCCTCGACGTCCAGCCCGACCAATGCCGTCTGAAGTCGGCCCAGAAGCACCACTTCGCGGCGTCGCCGCGCAAGTAGCATCTATCGTCGCAAGTTTCGTATGGCAAAGAGTTTGCGCCTGGTCCGCTCTCTCGGGAGGCAGCCCGGGACGTCTCGCGGTAACATGAAGGCGGAGCGCGACCACTTGTTACGGGGAGCAGAGGATGGACGACGCCCAGCCGCTGACGTTTGACGAGGTCGTGCATCAGACGCAGGCCCATATCCGTGCGTACATCGCGGGGATGGGGGTGCCGCGGCATGACGTGGACGACGTGGCCCAGGATGTGTACGTGGAGCTGTATCGCTTCTTCGACCGCATCCCGGAGAACGTCCACCCCAAGCAGTGGCTCAAGGGGATTGCTCGGAACTTGTGCCTGAACTACTTCCGCCGAACGTCGCGGCGGGCGCGGCTCCAGCGGGAGGCGCTCGTGGAGATTTTTCTGCGGGCCGAGCAGGAGGGCGAGCCGCTGATGGCAGAAGGGGCGGTGCGAGCGGCCTTGGATGGTTGTTATCAAAAACTGCCGCCGGAGAGCCGGCGGATGCTGGAAATGAAGTACGAGCAGGAACTGCCGAGCGCGACGATTGCCGAGCGGCTCGCATCCACGGCGGAGGCGATTCGCGTGGCGCTATTTCGGATTCGTCAGGGACTGAAGGAGTGCATTACGAAACGGCTGGCGTGTGAAGCATAATGTGGTCAACTCGCTCCGCGAGTTGGTGCGTATGTTTTCACGCGGTGTCGGCTCAGTTCGCCCGTCCGTTCCACTCGCGGAGCGAGTGGACCACATCGACCATGTCCCGCGTACATCCCCTCGTTCACCGCTTTCTCGAAGATCCCTCCGGCCTGGAACAAGCCGAGTTCGACGGGCTGGTGACGTACCTGCGCGAGCATCCTCTCCGGGCGGTCGAACTCCGCGAGCAACTCTTGCTCGATGATTACCTGAGCCAGAAGCTGGCCATCGACCGGCAGAACTTCTTCGCCCAGATCGAGCAGCGGATTGCCGACTTCGAGCGGGGCCAGGAGGAGATGTTCGACCACGTCGCCGAATTGCGGGCGATTGCCGAGGGGGAGATTGACAAGCCGCTGAGCGAACCGCCGCGGGGAGCGTGGCTGAAATACTCGTTGGCGGCGGCAATCGCCCTGTCGCTGATAGCGGCAGTCGCCGCCTGGCAATGGCCGGGTACGGGTCCGAAAGCCGTGGCGCTCATCGAGGAGGTCAGCGGGGAGGTGACGATTGTTCGCGGGCAGGAGCAAATCGCGCCGCGGCTCGGCAAGGCAATCTATACGACCGACCAAATCGTTTCCACGGCGGGGAGCACGATTGAGTGGAAGTACAAGGACGAAACGACGGTTCGCCTCGTCGGCGATACCGTCGGCTTCGTGACTGCCGACGCACGAACGGGGGCCAAACAGGTCACGCTTGACCAGGGAGAGTTGGTGGCCAGCGTCGCCAAACAGGTCCGCGGGCCGATGGTCTTTGCCACGCCGCACGCCACCGCCACCGTCCGCGGCACTCAATTGCGGCTGGTCGTCGGCCAGGCGGACACACAACTCGACGTCACGCAGGGGCAAGTCGATCTGACGCGACTTGCCGACGGGCGGACGATCCCGGTGGCGGCCAATGAAACGGGAGTGGCGTCGGCCGAGCGGATCGAGATCAAGCTCCCCGAGTGGCCTGTAACGAGGGCGCGGGCCATATACCTCTTTCAGGGGGATCCGAACAATGTCCTGTGCCGCAATCCGGCCAGCGGCAATTTCCGCGAGTCGGAGCTGACGATCCTCGGAGAGGAAGGGGCGCTTGGGTCGGCCGACGACGGCGCGGACCTCGCCACGCTGGTGCAGAGATCGGGGGAATTCACCGTGGAGATCGCTTTCGTTCCGCAGGCCGCGGAAGAGAACTCTGCGGGCATTATTTTCAGCCTAGGCCCGCAATCGGAACCAGGCGTTGGACTGCGTCAGGAGGGGAGGGGGATCTTGGCACGCGTGCAAGCGAGCGACGGCGAAGTGATCGAGTTGGAACTCGGCGAGGTCCAGGCCGGCCAGCGAGCTCACGTGCTGCTATCCGGGCGCAACGGCCGCGTGGCAGCTCAACTCAACGGCAATCCTACAGCCGAAAGGAACGACATCCTGGTCGATACGGGAAGCTGGAAGAGCGGCCCGCTGGTTCTGGGAGCGGACGCCGACGGGAAGAGTGCCTGGAGCGGACAAGCACAGCGGCTGGCAATCTTCGCCCACTATATGGACGGCGAGGAAGCGCGGCGCGAGTGGGAGCGGTTTGAGCTGGTGCATCCGTAGTGGGTCTTGTTCCCGCGCTCTGCGCGCGAACACAAGATCCGACGCTCTGCGTCGCGTCCCCCCGCGCGGATAACAGGACGCGGAGCGTTCCCGCTGGCGTTCCCACGAGGAGCGTGGCAGCGAGTTACGTCGGCAGCATTCCTTCTGCGATCTCCTGCTCCCACTCATCCAAGAGGGGCCAGTCGGTGGCGCAGGTCCCCCAGTCGGCCATGTGGAGGTAGCCCTCCAGCCGGGCGATCGTCTTGTCGAGCAGGGCATTGTCCTTCTTGAAGAAGGGCCCGTGGCTGGGGAGCAGCCACTTCACGTTGCTCTCGCGGATCCGCTTCAGCGACTTGATAAACGACGGGATGTCGCTGCCGTGATGGGCGTCGATTGCCCCGACGCAGCCGTCGCGATAGATATTGTCGCCGGAGAAGAGAATGTCCCCCATCCGGAAGCTGAGTTGGCTGTCGGTGTGCCCCGGCGTGAGCCACACGTCCAACTCTTTGCCGCCGACCTTGATCTTGTCCCCCTCGTCGATCGTGTGGTCGATCTTGACCGGCGGCATCTCCATGTGAATGTTCTGGGCCTCGATCTCGGCGAACGTTTGCAGCTTGTCGCCGGATTCCAGCGGCTTCACCGCTTTCGGATGGGCGTACACCGGTGCTTTGAGCAAGTGTTTCGCCTTGGCCAGCCCCTGGATGTGATCGACGTCGGCATGCGTGCCGATCAGCATTTTGCACTTGCCGAGCGGGAAATCCATCTGCCGGATCAACTCGACGATCTCCTCGACCGTCTCGTCAAAGCCGATGTCGATGAGAATCCACTCCCCCTGATCGAAGACGAGGTAGACGTTGCACCCCAGGATCTGGCCGGCCTGGAAGTTCATCTCGATGACGCCGGGGAAGATTTGCCTGCGCTCGAGCATGGGAGCCTTTGGTAACCGAGGAATGCGTTCTTCGCGTCGTGCGGAATGAAACCCGTTGAGCTAGGGATTCTATGAACGACTGCCGAAGCGTTCAACCTGCGCACAGACGGCTGGGGAGCGAATTGGCAACTTCGCCGGCTTATTGAGAACGCCTCTCACCCCGCCAGACTCGAAAGCGCGACTTATTGATGCGCGGCGGGCTGCGGTGCCACTTCTGGGGCAGTTTGATACCCGGCGGGAATCACGGGCGACTTTCCTGGCGGCGCGGAATGAGCAAGTGCCGCGGCGCGAATCGCTTCGACCTGTTTGGCGGCGGCGAGGAACGTCGTCTGCCGCTGCTCCATCGCCTTGCGGGTCTGGTGATAGAGATTGAGGGGGAATTGTTCGAGGGCCTGATCGAGCAGGGTGAACGCCTCTCGGTAATTCTGCCGCGCCTCGGCAGCGAGGGCCAGGTTGTGGAGTGCCGCGTGGTTGGCCGGGTTGGCCTTCTTGGCCTCCTCCCATTTCTCGACGGCAGCGATCCAGTCCCCCTGGCGAGCGAGCGCATTGCCGGCGGCGACGCTGGCCTTCCCTTCCCCCCACCACTGGCGGGCCAGGATGACTTCGACCGGTTCGTAGTGGGGAGCGATCTTGGCGGTTAACTCGTGCGGGTCTTTGGCAGATGAAGTTGCCAGCACATCTCCAGTGTCAGCATCGATCAGTTCGGCGCGAAACATTCCTCCGGGAGCAGCCTCGCAAGCCAAAATCGCATCAACGCGGCATTGCCTGGCCGCGTCGAGCGCCAATGCGCGGGCGATCGTGCCACCGGCGTCCTTGATTGGGTGTATCGTCTCCAGCACGGCCGGTTCGACCAG
>DATKDU010000245.1:0-10647 GCA_035512595.1 Pirellulaceae bacterium | reverse complement strand
AATCAGGGGGCTAACGCCCCCCGCTCGCCTGATTCCGACGCCCCCCGCTCGCCAACAGACCCACTCGCGGAGCGAGTGGGCCACACTCGATACCCTGCCATCCTCTACGTCTGCGGCCACGGCAACGTCAAAAAGGACGGGATCAGCTACGGCGCCAAGAGCCACTACCAGCACCACGGCGCGTGGTTCGCTCGCAACGGCTACGTCTGCCTCGTCATCGACACGCTCCAGCTCAGCGAGATCGAAGGGATCCACCACGGCACCTACCGCTACGGCATGTGGTGGTGGCTCAATCGGGGCTACACGCCGGCCGGCGTCGAAGCGTGGAACTGCGTGCGGGCCCTCGACTATCTCCAGTCGCGCCCCGAAGTTGACGGCGAAAAACTGGGGGTCACCGGCCGCAGCGGCGGCGGAGCCTATTCCTGGTGGATTGCCGCGATCGATGAGCGGATCAAGTGCGCGGTGCCGGTCGCTGGCATCACGGACCTGCAGAACCACGTGGTCGATGGCTGCGTCGAGGGGCACTGCGACTGCATGTACATGGTCAACACCTACCGCTGGGATTATCCGCAGGTGGCGGCCCTCGTCGCCCCGCGGCCGCTGCTCATCAGCAACACCGACAGCGACGGCATTTTCCCGCTCGACGGCGTCGTCCGCGTCTTCGACAAGGCCCGCCGCATCTACACGCTACTGGGCAAGCGCGACCAGATCGGCCTGAACATCACCAGCGGCGGCCACAAGGACACGCAGGAGCTGCAAGTCACCGCCATGCGGTGGTTCAACCACCACCTCAAGGGCGAGGGCGGCCCGGTCACCAACCACGCCGAAAAATTCTTCGAGCCGGAGCAATTGAAAGTCTTCGACAAGCTGCCGGAGGATCAGATCAACACGAGAATTCACGAGACATTTGTCGCGGCCGCCCCGCCGCCGAAAGTGCCGGAGAGCAAGGAGGAGTGGGAGAAGATGCGGGAGGGGTGGATGAAGCAGATCAAGGAGAAATCACTGCGGGCGTGGCCGGAGCGAGCTGGCCACGTTGAGCTGCGGCAGATCCACGAACAACAACACGACGGCCTGAAACTGAGACGGTTCGAGTTTGAGAGCGAGCCGGGAGTAGTCGTGGAGTTATTAGTCGTCAGCGCGTCATCGGGCAAGAAGCCGGAAACGGTGAGCATCTCCATATTGAGCGCTGATCGCTTCGACGTACAAACGGCAGCCATTCAAACTCTTTTCCCTGGCAATTCTGAGGCCGCGACCCCAGACGAGTATATCCGACTCTTGGGCCAAATTACAAAGGTGACCACCCATGACCGCAGGGCGTCGGTGTTTGTCGCGCCTCGAGGAGTTGGAAAAACACGGTGGGACCAAAGTGAAAAGAAGCAGATCCAGAACCGCCGGCGATTCTATTTGCTTGGGGAAACGCTTGAGAGTTGTCAGGTCTACGACGTTCGGCGGGCGATTCAGGCCGTGAAGCAGATGGAGCAGTTCAGCGGTTCGCAAATCTCGCTGACCGGCGAGCACGAAATGTGCGGCGTACTGCTACTCACCGCGCTCTTTGAGCCGCGGGCCACGATGGTGTTCGCCAATGCGCCGGTCGGAAAAGCCCCCGAACTGCCGACAGTGCTCAACGTGCAGCGGACCATGGACGTCTCGGTCGTGGCGGCACTGGCCGCTGAACGATGCCCGTTGATCATGGAATACGACGGCGACAAGGATTGGAGTTTTGTGTGGGGCGTTTCGGGCGCGTTGAATTGGCCTCTCAAGCAGTTTCAACCGGTCGATCGGAGTCGAGCGCAGTCCAAACCGTGATTCTCGCAATAACTTACGCCGAAGGCGTTGCGTCCTCCAGCCCAACGTTGCCGCGCAGCGGCTACGTTGGGTAACGAATGGAAACGATCACGATTCGTGTAAATTTTTGGCACACAACCCCAACGGGGTTGCGCCCGCCTCAGGAGCCGCACCATGCCCCAGTCCTTGTCCGCCGTTTATATCCACCTCGTGTTTTCCACCAAAAACCGACAGCCCTTCCTTCAAGACAAGTCGCTGCGGGAACGGTTGCACGCAGAGATCGGCGAAATCTCCAAACGGTTGGGCTGCCCGCCGATTCTCACGGGCGGCGTCGAGGATCACGTTCACCTGCTGGCAAGGTTTGGCCGAACCGTCACCCAGGCCGAGTGGGTCAAGGAGATCAAGCGCGTCTCAAATCTGTGGCTGAAGGAGCAGCAACCGAAGCTGAGTGACTTTGAATGGCAAGGCGGGTATGCGACGTTTTCGGTGAGCAAGTCAAACTTGCCGGAAGTCGAACGGTACATCGCCAACCAGGAGGAGCACCATCGGCGGATGACGTTTCAGGATGAACTGCGGGCCTTTCTGCAGAAACACGAGGTGGAGTGGGATGAGAGATATTTGTGGGATTGAAGGGACCGACTGTGCGGCGTCGCGGGCGCAACCCCTTCGGGGTTGGGATTAATCAATTGGCGTTCGTATTCTGGAGGACGCAACGCCTTCGGCGTAAGAGCCGACGGAGATTCAGATGCTGATTTCGTAGAATCGGCTTTTAGCGTATCGCCACTGTCCTTGTGAGGCGCCTCCTCTCGTCCGATACTCAGGTTGCCGGCAATGCAAAATGACCATTGCAAAATGCAAAAGTCAAAATGAGTTCGTCTCGCTGCTGACTTTTGCACTTTGCATTTTGCATTGATCATTTTGCCCTTTCTAACCTCTGACCTCCGACCCCCATGTCCTGGATCGCCGACCGAACGAGCGCCTTTGACTCCAGCGGCATTCGCAAGGTGTTCGACCTGGCCGCGAAGATGACCGAGCCGATCAACCTGTCGATCGGCCAGCCCGATTTCGATGTGCCCGCGGAGGTGAAAGCCGCGTGCATCGACGCCATCGACGCCGGCAAGAACAGCTACTCGCTCACGCAGGGGATGGCGCAGCTCCGCGAGAAGCTGCAGGCCCGGATCGACGCCCAGTACGGCCACAGCGACCGCAAGGTCTTCGTCTCCAGCGGCACCAGCGGCGGCCTCAGCTTGACGATGTGGTCGCTGGTCAATCCGGGGGACGAAGTGATCGTCTTCGATCCCTACTTCGTGATGTACACCGCCCTGACGAAGCTCGTCGGCGGAGTGCCGGTGATCATCGATACCTACCCTGACTTTCGCATCGATCTGAACAAGGTGGCGGCCGCGATCACGCCGCGGACGAAGCTGATCCTGCTCAACAGCCCGGCCAATCCCACGGGCGTAATCGCCAGCCGCGAGGAAATGGATGGGCTGGCGCAGCTCGCCGCCGAAAGGAACATCGCGCTCCTCTCCGACGAGATCTACAGCTCGTTCTGCTACGACGTGCCGTTTGATTCGCCCGCGAGATACAACGACCGGACGATCGTCATCGACGGCTTTTCCAAAAGCCACGGCATGACCGGCTGGCGGCTGGGTTACGTCCACGGCCCGGCCGAAGTGATCGACACGATGATCAAGCTCCAGCAATACACGTTCGTCTGCGCGCCGACGCCGGTGCAATGGGCCGGCCTGGCCGCGATGGACGTCGATACGTCGTCCTACATGGACGCGTATCGCAAGAAGCGGGACCTGATCGTGGCGGGGCTGACCGATATGTACGAACTAACCCCTCCCGGCGGCGCTTTCTATGCCTTCCCCAAGGCGCCGCACGGCAGTGGCAGTCAGTTCGTCAGCGAGGCGATCGAAAACAATCTGCTGGTCATCCCCGGCAACATCTTCAGCCAGCGCGACACGCACTTTCGCATTTCGTATGCGGCCCCAGACCAAACGATCGAGCGGGGGATCGAGGTGCTGCGGCGGTTGGCGAAGACTCCACAAGCCTGAAGCGCAAGCGAAGGAAAGGCCGTTTTTGCGAGTGGAGTGCGGTCCTTCGCTTGCGCTTCAGGCTTGTGAAATACGACCTGGTCGGGGGCGGTGAACGGATTGAAATCCGTTCTACGACGCAAATATCTTGTCCATCCGCGCCGCCACATCCGCCAGCCATGTCTTGTCGCCGCCTTTGATCTCGGCCGCTCCCCAGCCGAAGTACTCGATCTGCTTGAGCGCGAGCATGACCGCCGGCCAATCGACGTCCCCCGACATGAGCTTGACGTCGAAACCCTGGCCGAGATTGCCGTCCGGCTGCTTCTTGTAATCCTTGATGTCCAGCTTCTTGATCCGCTTGCCGAGAATCGGAATCCACTCGTGCGGCGGCGAGTAGCGGACCGTATTGCCGGTGTCGAAATGAGCGCCGACGGCCTGCGAGCCGCAATCGTCGATGAAGCGGGCCATCTCCTTGGGGTCGGTAAGAAATTCGTTCCAGACGTTCTCGATCAGGATCTGAATGCCCAGCTTTTCGGCCAGCGGCACGGCCTTCTTGATCTCCGCGACGCTCCGGTCCCAGCACTGCTGGTAGGTGACGTCCGGCGTCACTCTCCCGGGGACGAGCAGCACGCTCGTGCCGCCGTAGTTCTTAGCGTCCTTGAGGGCCTGCTTGAGGGCGTCCAGCCCTTTGCCCCGAACGTCAGCACTCGGATCGGATAGGCATTCCTTCCAGTGGACCGAATCGACGACGCCGGGGACCATCAGCCCCGTTTCCCCCTTGCAGCGGTTGACTTCCTCGGCAGTCGGCCCGCCCGGCGAATCGAGCTCGATGCCGTCGAAGCCCAACTCTTTGAGGAGCTTGAATTTGTCCAGCAGCGAGCCTTCGATCTGGACCATGTTGTGCTTGACCGCCTTCATATATCCCTTTTGGCCGGGGCTCCCTTCGCCGGCGCGGCCGAGGGCGGGGGTCAATGCCGCGGCAGCGGCGGCAGAGAGCGACTCGAGCATCGTCCGTCGGGAGATGGTGTCCATGGAATGGATTCCGATTGGAGGCGAGAAGACAGGTGAGCGCCTGAGTGGCTATCATAAATGGCGGTCCTGCCCAGGGGCAAGCCGCGGACCGGCGAACTATCCAAAGAGGAGAAGGTGAACGATGCGAACGGCGCCGATGTGGATGATGCTGGCAGCGTGTGTTGCGGTCGCCGGCTGCGAGGCGAAACCGGTGGGCAACGCCCCGCCCCCGAGCGAGGCGGCAGCCCCCGTGGCGAGCGATGAGCAGCCTGTTTCCGATGCTGCTCCGCCCGCCAAAGCCGCCGCTGCACCCCAGGTGCTGACCGACGAAGAATTGGCCGACGGCTGGATCGCCCTGTTCGACGGGGCGACCCTCTTCGGCTGGCAGCCGCACAGCAAGGCCGATTGGAAGGTTGAAGACGGCGCGATCACCGTCACCGGCGGCGAGAAGGGGCTCCTCTGCACGAGCGTGCGGTTTGCCGACTACGTTCTGAAAGCTGATTTCAAGGCGGCGCAGGGAACCAACAGCGGCATATTTCTGCGGACCGCGCCGATCGTCGGCCAGGACGACATCACGACGAAATGCTACGAGCTGAACATCGCCCCCAGCGACAACCCGTTTCCGACCGGCAGCCTCGTCGGCCGGCAGAAGGCCAAGGAGGTGTCGGAGAGCGAGGATTGGCAGTCGTTCGAAGTGACGGTAGACGGCCCAAAGGTGACGGTTACGCTCAATGGCGACGAAGTGCTGAAGTACGAAGATCCGATGCCGATCGGCCGCGGTCACATTGGCCTGCAGCTCAATGAAGGACGAGTGGCGTTCAAAAACCTCAAGCTGAGGCCGCTGAACCTCGATCCGATGTTCGACGGAAAGTCCCTGGCCGGCTGGAAAGACCATCCCGACAGCAAGAGCAAGTTCACGGTCACCGACGCGGGGGAGATCAACGTCAAGGACGGCCGCGGCTGCATCGAAACCGAGAAATCCTACGGCGACTTCGTCGTGCAGCTCGAGTGCATCAGTCACAAGCCCGCACTCAACAGCGGCATTTTCTTCCGCACCGTCCCCGGCTCGCTGATGGACGGCTACGAGAGCCAGATTCACAACGGCTTCAAGAACGGCGACCGGACGCAGCCGGTGGACTGCGGCACCGGCGGCATTTTCCGCCGCGTCAATGCCCGGCTGGTTGCCGCCGACGACGGCCAGTGGTTTTACAAGACGATTTTGGCCGACGGGCCGCGCGTCGCCGTGTGGGTCAATGGCTACCAGGTGACCGACTGGACCGACGATCGCCCGCCGCATGATAATCCGCGCCAAGGGCTGCGCACCGAGCTCGGCACCATTCAAATCCAGGGGCACGACCCGACGACCGATTTGTCGTTCCGGAATCTGCGGATTGCGGAGCTCGAAGACTGATGTCAGGATAGTAGCGAGCCGTCTTTTTGTCTCATTTTCCGGCAGGGACCAATCATGATCGTCAGGCGCGAAGAACCGATTACGAAGGAGCAATTCCGCAAGAACTTCGACAAGGTGCTGCAAGCGGCGGGAGAGGGCAAGGGACCGATCGCCATTACGGAGGATTCCGAGGTCGTTGGCTTTCTCGTTGGCCCGGAAGTGTACGAGGAGCTGGGGGCCGAGGAAATCGACAAGTGGCTCAAGAGCCGCCTGAAGGAGACCAAGACGATTTCGCACAAGGAGGCGATGCGGCGTGCACGGGCGGCGATTCGTAAGAGCGCAAAACGATGAATCCCGCACCGCTGCGACTTCGCTGGCTCGAAGCCGCCTCGCGAGATTTGAACGCGATTGCCTCGTATATCGCAAACTTTTCAGAGTTCGGCGCGATCCATTGGTTGACGACGATCGACAAACGTGTTGTGTTGCTCAAAGCACATCCCTACAGCGGCGAGGCCTTTCCCCGCAATCGCTTATTTCGCAGAATCTTTGTCGGCAGCTATGTCCTGTACTACACGGTCGATGAAAGCGAAGTCGTAATTCGAGGAATCATCCACGGCGCACGGCGGCTCAGCCGATCGTGGCTCGCGCGGCGGGGAAAAATGAAAGACTGACTTACCAACCATCAATATTCTAAATTGTTCACAATGCGAATCTCACTTGCTTCGATTGCCGTGCTCGTAATCCTTTTGATCGCCCACTTGCGCGGGGAAGACCACTGGCACCAGTTCCGCGGCCCCAGCGGCAACGGCCACGCGCCCACAGGTGCGAAAGTAGCCACGAACTGGAGCGAGACGGAGCACGTCAAGTGGAAGGCGCCCATCGAGGGGAAGGCCCATTCGTCGCCGGTCGTGTGGAACGAGCAGGTGTGGGTCACGACCGCCCCGCTCGACGGCAAACAGGCGTATGCCATCTGCCTCGACCTCGATTCGGGAAAAGTCATCCACAAGCTGCTGGTGTTTGAGATCCCAATGCCGCAGCCGCTGGGGGTGGACAAGAACAGCTACGCCTCGCCGACGCCGGTCATCGAACAAGGGCGAATCTACGTCCACTTCGGCGCGCACGGCACTGCCTGTCTCGACACGGCCAGCGGCAAGACCCTGTGGTCGCGGCAGGATTTGCCGTGCAACCACCATCGCGGGCCGGCGTCGTCGCCCATCCTGTGGAGCGACCTGTTGATCCTGACCTTCGACGGCTTCGACCTGCAGTACGTGGTGGCCCTGGACAAGAACGATGGAAAAACCGTCTGGAAGACCGATCGCAACATCGAGTATGGCACCGACAACGGCGACGTGATGAAGGCCTACAGCACGCCGCACGTGTTCGACGTCGGCGGCAGAGAGCAACTGATCAGCCCCAGTGCCGGGGCCTGCCTCGCCTACGATCCGGCCACGGGCAAGGAGCTATGGCGGGTGCGCAGCGGCGGGATGAACGCTTCCGGCCGGCCCGTGATGGGTCACGGCCTGGTCTTCATGGGGACTGCCGACGGCGGGTACAAGTTCTTTGCCGCGTCGCCTGATGGGCGCGGCGACGTGACCGAGTCGCACGTGGCCTGGAAAGCGACCAAAGGCGCGCCGCGTTACGCCTCGCCGATCCTCGTGGGCGATCTGCTGTTTACCGCTACCGACAAGGACGTTCTCTGCTGCCTCGATCCCAAGACCGGGGAGGAACTGTGGCAGAAGCGCGTCGGCGGCACGTTCACCGCCTCGCCGATCTATGCCGGCGGCCAACTCTACTTCGCTAGTGAAGAGGGCTCGACGTTCGTGGTGAAGCCAGCCGCCGAGTTCGAGCTGGTCGCCACCAACAAGCTGCCTGACGGCTGCCTGGCCAGCCCGGCAGTTGCGGGCAATGCGCTCATTTTGCGGACGAAGTCGGCCGTGTATCGGATTGAGGAGTGAAATGCATCGCGGGGTAAGGCATTTTGGTGAACTCGTTACGAGGCTCTGCCTCGTAACGCAATAACACGAGGCTCCGCCTCGTCGGGTTGCGCCCGGTGCCGCGTCCTCGGCAGCGCCTTTCGAGGCGGAGCCTCGGCGACTTGCGTTCCCAGGCAGAGCCGGCAGAGCCTGGGGACGAGTGTATGCACAAGCCCGACGCGCCAGCGCGCCAGCGAGGGAAACGGCCGATGGGCGAGTGGATGCCTGCCCCTCGCTCGCGCTTCGGGCTTGTGAAGCCCGTCCATAACCGGGGCTTGCCCCCGGGGCCTCAATGTGTACAATTGTTGCATACCGGTTGCACCACCTTGCCACCGAGGCGGCGGCCTGCCGTTTTGGCCTTTGGCGGCTGCGCGGTGGTCTGATCTTTTACATCCTGGTTGTGTTCTGGAACGACTGGCTCGCTGGCCACATCCACCCCCCCATTTGGGTTATTGCATTCAGACATTCTGTCTGAATCGACTTGCGCTTCCAGGGACTCGGGGCGCGTCTCTGTAAAGGTGTATAGGAAAGGCACTTGCGTCAGTCCGCTCGGATTGGCTCTCGCCGCAAGTCCGCCAATCGCCCCCCCCCCTCGCCCTATTGCCCGCGGACCAAAGGTGTCACTGGTCGGGGTCGCTGGAGGGTCGTGACGCACGGCAACTGCCGGCAGGTGTTCGTCGTATCATACGCATCTCCTGCCACTGCAACGTGCTACTTCACCCCCCTGGATCGCACCGCTATACTGCCGGGTTTCCCCTGAAGCGGCGTGGCGGTGATCGCAGCAGAGCAAAGGAAACCGATCGATGACAGATGCAGCCAAATTGTCTCTCGGCGGCAAAGATTACGAGCTTCCGGTAGTCGTCGGCTCCGAAAACGAACGGGGCGTGGACGTTTCCAAGCTGCTGGCCGCCAGCGGCCACATCACCCTCGACGAAGGCTACGCCAACACCGGCTCGACCGTCAGCGCCATCACCTTCCTCGACGGCGATCGGGGCGTCCTCCGCTACCGCGGCTATCCGATCGAGCAGCTCGCCGGAAAATGCGACTTCCTGGAAGTGGCGCACCTGCTCATCTACGGCGAATTGCCGACGCGCGAACAGTTCGAAAAATTCCGCGGCATCATCCTGCACCACACGATGATTCACGAAGTGATGCGGGCCTTTTACGCCGGCTTTCCCAAGGACGCCCATCCGATGGCGATCCTGTCGAGCGTCGTGTCGGCCCTTTCGACCTTCTATCAGGACTCGCTCGATCCGGGGGACCCGCGGCAGGTCGAGATTTCGATCCATCGCCTATTGGCCAAACTGCCGACGATTGCCGCGTATGCGTACAAGAAGTCGATCGGTCAGCCGTTCATCTATCCGCGGAACGACATGCAGTACGCAGAGAACTTCCTGCACATGATGTTCGCCACGCCGTGCGAGGAGTACGAGGTCGATCGCGACGCGGTGGCGGCACTCAACCTGCTGCTCATCGTGCATGCCGACCACGAGCAGAATTGCAGCACGTCCACCGTACGGATGGTTGGCTCGTCGAACGCCAACCTGTTTGCATCGATCAGCGCCGGCATCTGCGCTCTATGGGGGCCGCTGCACGGCGGGGCGAACGAGGCGGTGGTCCTGATGCTCGACCGGATCATCCAGGAAGGGGGGAACGTCGCCAAGTTCGTCGATATGGCCAAGGACAAGAAGAGCAATTTTCGCTTGATGGGGTTTGGCCACCGCGTTTACAAGAATTTCGATCCGCGGTGTACGATCATCCGCGCCGCCTGCGACAAGGTCCTCTCCAATCTCAAGATCCGCGATCCGCTGTTCGACGTGGCCCAGCAGCTCGAGCAGACGGCGCTCAGCGATCCGTACTTCATCGAGCGGAAGTTGTATCCCAACGTCGATTTCTACTCGGGCGTCATCTACCGGGCCCTTGGCATTCCCGTCCAGATGTTTACGGTGCTGTTTGCGATGGGCCGCCTTCCCGGCTGGATCGGCCATTGGGCCGAGATGCACAACAGCCCTACCAAGCGGATCAACCGCCCGCGGCAGATTTACACCGGTCCGACGGAGCGGCCGTTTGTGCCGATGGACAAGCGGTAGATCGACTAGGTCTTCAGCAGCGCCTCGATCGCCGCCACGTCGGCCGGCTTGACCAGGTGCAGGTCGAAGCCCGATTCGCGGATGCGGTAGCGGTCGTGCAAGTTTACGGCATCGCGAACGACAACGTATCGCGTCCGCTGCTGCGGAATACCTGCGGAATCGTTGCCAAACGCCGCCGCAGCAACTCGGCTGCGCGGGTCGATTTTGCACTTTCCTGTCAGAGGCGGTCAGAAGAGAGCCACTTCGGCGGCCAGCTGAGAGCCGTTGGCCGCCATGACGGGTGGCGGCTAGTGGCTCTGAAGAGAGGCAGAGAGATGGCGGGGTGAGTAGTCTGAAGACGGTGTCATCAAAGACGC
>DATKDU010000244.1:0-3333 GCA_035512595.1 Pirellulaceae bacterium | reverse complement strand
CCCCGCGACTTGTTCACCCGCGTGTTCGGCGCCATCGGCGGTGATGTGGCCGACGAGCGGCAGCAGCGTCTTCGCCGCAGCGTGCTCGATGCCGTCGCGGATCAATACAAGTTCTACACGGGGGACCGTTCGCCGCTGGGGGCCACGTCGCGGGCCCGTCTTGCCGACCACCTCGATCGCATCCGCGAATTCGAACAGCGGGCGATCGCCCTGCCGGCCCGCGGCGAGAAAGCTGGTGACGGTGCTCCTGGGATTCCTCCGGAGTCCACGCTCGCTCACGGGGGCCAAGCCGATCCCGGCGGCGAGGGGATCGACATCACGCTCGAAGATCTGACGGCCGAGTGGCGGCTGCTGGCCGACCTGTACGCCCTGGCGATCCAGACCGACCGCGTCCGCTTCGGCGCCGTCACCTTCCTGGCCGCCGGCGAGCGGATTCGCCTGAAGGGAAAATACGAATACCTCGGCCGCAAGGTCTTTGAGTTCGACGACGGCGGCCAGCGCAAGAAATCCGGCTCCGCGGCCTGCAGCCACGAATGGTGGCACGAGTTCGACGAGAAGAAGAAGAACGAGCAGCTTCGCGCCCACGCCCACATGAAGCTTCGCGAGGTGGCCTATTTCCTGTCGCAGCTTGCCGGCCAGGACGCCGTCGAGCCTAACGGCAAGACGATCCTCGAAAACAGCCTGATCACGATTTCGACCGAATCGGGGGACGGACGCCACAACGACGTCAAGCGCGAGCTGTCCGGCATTTTCCACGCCGTCACCGGCGCCGCCGGCCGCTTCAAGACCGGCCAGATCCTCGACGTGAATGCCGAGGGGATCGACGTCTACAACACGATCCTTGCGGCACACGGCGCAACCCGCCGGCTTGGCCCGGCCGACCGCAAGCCTCAGGAAGTGTCGGCCATCCGGGCGTAACACGGCCGCCGCTACCGCATACGCTTGTCGGCCGCCGTTTACGGCGGGGCATCCGGCGTTTGTCTTGAGAATGCCCCGTTGTTACGCGCCAATCGGGCCGACATTGAGAAACGGCCGGCGAAAGCGTATTCTGGTAGTTGGTCGGGAGTGGGGCTGAGGCTGCGCACCGACCACCCCGCCCAGCGCTTTCCCGCCCTTGGAGAAGAAGCATGTCGGCTTACCGTCACCGCGGCACACGGAGTGTGCCGACTACGAATTGCGGCTGCACCGGCACGCGCCGCCAGTTCCTGTGGGAGATGGGAGCGGGCTTCACCGGCCTGGCGCTGACGGCCATGCTCCAGCAGGACGGCTTCTTCGCCAAACACGCCTCCGGCGCGGATCTGGCGCCGAAGCCGGGCGACTTGGCCAATCCGCTCGCACCGCGGCCGGCGCACTTCCCCGCCAAGGCCAAGCACGTCATCTTCCTGTTCATGTACGGCGGTCCCAGCAGCATGGACACCTGGGACTATAAGCCCGAGCTGCAAAAGCGCGACGGCCAGGAGATCGAGATCGAAATCCGCCGCCGCAGCATTCAGAAGCAGAAGCTGCTGGCCAGCAAGCGGGCGTTCAAGCAGTACGGTCAGTCAGGGCTGTGGGGAAGCGACGCCTTTGAGCACATCAACGAGCACCTCGACAAGATGTGCCTCATCAAGAGCCTGTATGCCGACACGTTCGCGCACGGCTCGGCGATGATCCAGATGAACAGCGGGCGGATCATCCAGGGCTTCCCGTCGATCGGCTCGTGGGTCGGCTATGGCCTCGGCTCGGAGAACGCGAACCTGCCGGGGTATGTCGTGATGCTCGATCCGCGCGGCGGCCCGATCAGCGGCGCGGCCAACTGGTCCAGCGGCTTCATGCCGGCGGCCTATCAAGGAACGCACCTGCGGAGCAAGGGGGATCCGATCCTCGACCTGTCGGCCAAGGGGGGGCAGACTCGCGACATGCAGCGCGATCAGATCGACACGCTGGGGCTACTCAATGCCGAGCATATGAAGGACCGGCCGGGGTACAGCGAACTGCCGGCCCGCGTGGCGACGTACGAACTGGCGTTCCAGCTTCAATCGGCCGCGCCGGAGGTCCTCGACTTCTCGGATGAAGACGCCCGCACGATCGAGATGTACGGCATCAACGAGCCCAAGCCCGACACGCACAAGCTGGCGTACGGACCGAGCCATTTCGGCCGGCAGTGCCTGACGGCCCGGCGGCTGATCGAGCGGGGCGTGCGTTTCGTGCAGATCTACTCCGGCGGCGGGCACCAGCAGGAGAACTGGGACGCCCACAACGGCCAGGAGGAGAACCTGCTCATCCACGGGCCGGAGATCGACAAGCCAATCGCGGCACTCATGACCGACTTACAACAGCGCGGGCTGCTCGACGAGACGCTGATCGTGTGGGGGGGCGAGTTCGGCCGGCAGCCCGTTTCGCAAGGCGCCAACGGCGGCCGCGACCACAACCCCAAGGGGTTTCTCTACTGGCTGGCCGGCGGCGGCGTCAAAGGGGGGCACAGCCACGGCGCGACCGACGACCTGGGGCACGAAGCGGTCGAAAGCCGCCACCACATCCGCGACCTGCACGCGACGATCCTGCACCTGATGGGGCTGGATCACACGAAGCTGACCTACTTCTACGGGGGCCTCGATCACAAGCTGACGGGCGTGCAGGAGGCGCACGTGATTGAGGAGTTGATTGCTTGACCCGCTGTAAAGCCGCGACCAGTGGTCGCGGGGCTGATGTATAATTCCAGCAGGAGATACGAGATTATGTCAGCCATGCATGTCCTGCTCTCGGACGAAGTTCGCGCGTTCGTAGACGAGCAAATCAAGTCCGGGCGCTACGAGTCGCCCAGCGCGATGATCTCGGCATTGTTGGAGGAAGCTCGTCTGCGCGAGGCCCGCGAGCGGCTGAACACGCTGCTGGAGGAAGGGGAGAATTCCGGACCGCCGGTTGAGTTTACGGAGGAGTGGTGGGAAGCACGGAAGGCATCGCTTCTGGCCAGGCTTCCCAATTCTCCTTCAGCGTGATGACTCGCCTCACGATCCACCCGCAGTGCGATCTCGATGTGCTCGAGATCTTCGACTACCTAGCAGCGAGAAGTCCTCAGGCCGCTCGAAGATTTCTTGATGCCGTAACCGACGCCCGCCGACGAATCGCTTCTAACCCCCAGTTTGGCGCAACCTTTCCACGGATTGGGCATGAGCAAGAGGAGTGGCGATTTTTGCGTCTCGGGAATTTTGTGAACTACTTTGTGCTGTACAAATGCCTGACTGACGAGACAATCGTGACGCGCATCCTTCACGGCTCGCGTGACTTCGAGGCGGCACTACGGTCTAGTCCTCATCGGTAATGCTAGGAAAACCGGTTTCGCTTGGAATGCTA
>DATKDU010000243.1:0-3643 GCA_035512595.1 Pirellulaceae bacterium | reverse complement strand
GCCTCCGGATCGACGGCGAACGCAGCAACATCGGAAGTGTGTTGCCTCGCCCGAGTGACGGCCGGCTCGGTCATCACCGCGGGGTTGTACAGATCGAGCATTTTCCCCTCGGCTCCCGGAAACACTCTGTCCAGCGGCAGGGAAGTTTCTTCGAGGCCCACGTTGATCTGAACCCAGCGCGCAGGGAGTTGTGGAAGTTCCTCCTTCAGCCATTGGCCCCCCAGAAGTTCCGAGCGATCGAACATCGCGTGAAACGCCCAGAACGAAGCGCCGGCAAACCAGCCGGCGATCAACGCTCCCACGCCGCCGAGCCAGCGGACCGGTGCAGGCAAAGCGGAGAGGGAGGCCAGGATCACCCCCGCAGCAATGCCAATTGCGGCCCCAACATACAGCGGCCAGTTGTACCCGGCAATTCGCAGCGCGCGAGTGAACGTGATGCGTCGGGGAGATTCGGTCATGCGTCTAACAGTTTGCGATACTGAGATTGGTGCGAAGGAATGCTCTCATTTGATGCCGATTTCTGAAGCAGTACCACAGCAAGTGAGAATGCCGTCACAAGCAAAGAGTGGACCGCGCGGGGCTGCTTTTTCGGCCAGGCGACCCTGACTGCAGGAAACCGATCCGATCTCTACGCCAGTGGCATTCGCATGGGGTAAGCTATCGGGGACTACCAATTCGCTCGGCGAGCCAATCGAGTCGTTGTACAGGGAGCCTGTCTCATGCGCCTGACCTTGGCAATCATTGTCGCCATCCTTTCCGTTCTCCTGGGCCCGACGGCTCTGGGGCAAAATCGCACGCTGCCGCTGTTTGGCAGTTATTACGAGGGATCGACGAGCTACCGGGCGCAGTTCTATACCAATCGCGAGTATCTCAAGATATTCATGAACTCGCGGGCTGACTACTGGTTCGTCGTGGATGATCAGAACCAGGTAAAAGGCGCGGGGCTGGCGATCTATGATTTCGATTTTGCCCTCGACTGGCCGCTGGTTATCAAAAACAAAGTCAAGGACGTTAACGTTTTCGGCGCCGCCCTGGACCCGAACGTGGCCATCATGCTCAAACCCAGCACGTCGGCGCATAAGTTCCTCGTCAGCGGCACCTTCATCCCCGAAAAGCCTGCCGTCAATCCCGGCGACAAGCCCCAGCCGGCCAGGGTCGATCTGAAGTTCAAGTGGCAGGACGAAAAGGCCCAACTCCACTTGATTGTCGGCGGCTCGCCGGCAGGCAGCGGCATTCCCGTGGCGGTGGGCCAGGAGCCGGCGGAGGGGAGCGTCAAGCAGGATCTCCTCATCCCCCCCATGTATCCTTTCGGCAGCGACGGCACGAAGATTGTGCTCCACAAGGATCCAGGCTCAAACCTCTATGCGGGCCGGGACGACTACGACGGGAAAGGGACCGCCGACAACGTCCACATCGTCATCCACAGCGTCGTGCTGGAGACGATCAACTATCCCGCCGCTCGCAATCCGGCGAACAACCACCTCGTGTCGCCAGTGGGAACGTACGAAGGATTCATCTCGCAGCAGGTGCGCTATCATACCGACCGCCAGTCCATCGGCATGTTGATTTCGAGCACCGCCGACTTGTGGCTGGCCATCGACGAAAAAGGGAAGGTCCGCGGCGAAGTGGTCGCCGATTACTCGCTGGACTTTGGCGTCGATTGGACGCTGGCCACCAAGACGGGCGTCTCGATGGCCAAGTCGATGGGATTGCCGATCGATCCCAGCGTTGCCGTCGTGCTCGATCCGGCGACGGCGCGGCAGAGGTTCATCCTGGAAGGGGAGCTGCAAGGCGATGACGGAGGTGTTCCGACCTTGCTGGCGCCGCAGGCGGTGCGATTGAACCTGAGGCTCAAACCGAACCAGAGCCAGCAGCTCCGCATTCTCGTGCTGGGGGAGCTGAGCGGCGCAGCGACGCCAACGGTGGCGGGCACCACGGCCGCTGCGGCGACGGCGCTGGGGAGGGTCATCAAGTACGCGATGAAGGTCGATGCGCCGCGCCCCTTTGCAACCGAGGAATGGGTCACCGGGATTGTGCGGCGGACCCCCTATGGACCCTACGCTACCGACTTCTTTAGCAGCCTGCCGGGACGCACGCCCAATACCCATGTCGTTTTGGCCGGGTTCATCAAGCAGCAATCGGTCCGGGCCGAACTTTCCCCGTGCCCGAAGGAGTGGGTTCCCAATCTGATGACTTCAGCCGGCACCACTGTGAAGTTCGAGGCCAAGCTGGTTGGCCCAGCCAAGCGGCCGGCCAAATGGAAGTTCACGCTTGAGCACAGTTCGCGGCTGCCGGGCATGTGCAACAATGCCGACCTTCCGCCCCGGCTGCTTCGCCAATGGCAGAACAAGATCAACCAGCGGAGCGAGGACCTGCTGTTCGATTTCCGCAAATACGACGGTTCGCGCGAGCCGCAGTTCAAGAGCGTGGTCGGCCCTCCCTATAACATTCTGGAAACCAAGGAGGCCACCAGCGACCCAGTCCAGTTCGAGGTGAGCTGTCTCGATTTCGGGGCCTACGGCCGGCTGATTGCTGAGGCAGACTTTGGCTACGGCTGGGTGCGGGCGGTGGTCCGTCAGACCGGCGAACCGGTCGCTTACCTACCGTATGCTTCCAACATCGACGAGGCCGAGCGCCACATGGCCCAGGCGGCCAAGACCTATGGTGGCGAGCCGAAGTTCGCCAACCTGCTCCCGGAACCCGATGCTGACAAGGAACCGCGCGGCAACGGCATTGACGGCGACGGCCTGAGCAATTTCGAGGAGTACCGCGGCTTCGTCGTGCGCAACGGCAATCAGCAGCTCCATGTGCGACTCGATCCGGACAAGAAAGACCTGTTCGTCTTCATGTCCAAAAGTGACGGCCAGAAGCTGGGCGGCTACTTGCCCGACTTCGAGAAGGCCAGCCGCCTAAAAGTGCATCGCGTGGGCAATGACCCGCTGACGAACTACGTGAACGCGGACGACCGGGTGATCAACTTCAACAGCGAGCAGCGCCACAGCAAGCCGCAAACAGCGCTCCATTTGAAAACTGGTCGCTTGCGCTTCGGTCTCGTGGGCCGTACGTTTCCCGACGATGGCTTTGGTCCGCCGGTGAATGTGACGGCCGTCCAAGTGGATGTAGTCCAATGCCACTTCATTGAGGCCATGAACCAGCCCTACTCGCCGAACACCACTCGCTCGACGACGATCCACGAATTGGGGCACGCCGTGGGCATGCGCCACCACGGCAATACCAACATCGAGACCGCGGCCGGACTACCCGTTGCCGTTGAAGGTGGGCAAAATAGCGGCGAGTACGACTGCGCCATGCGCTACACCGACGGCTTGTATTTCAGCCATTACGATCGCGCCGCGACGGCACCCAGCGGCCCGCTGACTCTCGGTTCCATCCTGCCTCGGTACGAAACCATCTTGCATCCCTACGACATGTCACTGGAACGCAATAGTCTCGCATTCTGCACGGATCCGGTCGGGTCAAGAATTAACAGGGTGATTCCTGACTGTGGAAGGCGGTCAGAAGAGAGCCACTTTGGCGGCCAGTTGAGAGCCGGCAAGACGGTTGCCGGGCGAAGCGTGCAGGGAACTCGGGGAGAGACGCCGCGTCAGATTCGTTTTCGACTGGCGCTGAACAAGTGATTCGT
>DATKDU010000242.1:0-15979 GCA_035512595.1 Pirellulaceae bacterium | reverse complement strand
GCCCATCGGGTTGGACTTGGCGGAATGCTGGTGCAGGATCTCCAGCTTGAGCTGGTTCGGCCACCAGTCGCGATTCGACGTGCCGCCGCCGGCAGTGTGGTGAAACGGGCATTTGGCTTCGGTTGACATGTGCTTTCTGCTTTTGTGACTTGAATTGAGTGGCGGCAACTTGAGGCAAAGAGCGTGCCGGTGGCGGAAAGCTTACCATTTAAGCTTCATGCGATGTTCCTGGCAGGTTACAGGAGCCAAGATTGTGCGAACATGCATAGCGGCGCGCGGCGGCAGCGCACAGAGCGCGCCTAGCCAAACTACGGTTTTCCCGATGCGACTGATCGCGGAACGTTTGGGGACAAATCGGGGACAGCGTTGCCCATGCCGGCTATGGGTTCTTATACGTCACGCCTTCTTTCATCACGAACACCACATCGTGCATCGCACGGATATCGTCGAGCGGATTTCCCTTCACGGCGATCACGTCGGCCAGCTTTTTCTCCTCAAGCGTCCCCAGCTTGTGGTCGATTCGCAGGAGCTGCGCCGCCACAAGCGTGGCCGATTGGATCGCTTTCATCGGGGGCATGCCCCCTTCCACCTGGCGTGCCTTCGATTTGCCGGAGACACGGACAACGAGAACACAAACCGATTGCGTCCTCGGATTTCAGGACTGCCATGAGCCGCACCACCATTCGCTATGCGCCGCGGTGTTTCCGACAGCGAGAAGCAGACCATCCTCGAATCGCGGGTCGAAGCCGGTCAGGAAAGCGAGATTCGCAAAGTGCTCCCGATCTCCATACACGGCCAGCACCTCGAGTCCCAATTCATGCATGCGGGCGATCGTCGCCGCCAAGCGCGAACCATAGACGGCAAGAGGAAGTTCCGGGACCGTTTCCGCGCGGCCATTGTTGGGCAGTTGAACCGTTGCGAGCTGCGGCACGGGTGATTCCTCAAGCCTGCTTCACTTTGACTTGGGTGTCAATTTTAGGTTCTTAAGGTACTCCCCCCAACCTGGGGACGTGGGTTTAACGCGATTTGGAGTTGCCGAAATCATCCAAGCCATCGGTTTTCCCGTCGCCGGGCCCCCGTGAGGAGTTCGCATTACGACGACGAAATACAAGGCGTCCCGATGCCAGCGGGCAAACACATCATCGGGCCAGTTGAACTGCGGATACTTCGGCCTCTGGCAGTGCCGCTGCTTTAGCTTGGCAATGATCGGAGGGAGCTGAGCCTCGACAACCTGGCGCACGTCGTCGGTCAGTTTCGGCTTCGATTGCCGCTTTGTTTTCGCTGGCAGCCACGTTCTCTTGCGCATCGTCAGCTCGGGTCGTGGATCTGAGCCACTAGTTGGCGAGCAGACGGACCACAGGGGCTATCGGTCCGCCGCGCCAGTCTTCCAGACGCTAACCGTCTGGTCCGCACCCCCCGCGACCAAAACTCTCCCGTCCTTGGAAACCGCAATACTCAGCACCTCGCCCGGATGCTTGAACTCGGCCACACGTTTGCTGGTTGCTAAGTTCCAGCCGACAATGACCGTCGAACGGTTCCATTCGCCAGCCGTGGAAAATAGCCGGCGACTGTCGGAGGAAAAGGCAACCGACCACGCGTCGTCGGCTGGAACTGAGCAGTCGGCCACTTCCTTCCAGCCATTGATCGTCCACACTTTGACGACGCCGTAGCGCATTGCGGCGGCCAGATGGGTGCCATCGGGCGAAAGGGCCACCGAGCGAACCTCTGCTTTCGTCGCTTCCAGCGTCCCGAGCGGTTCGCCAGCCGGTACCGACCACACCCGGACTGTGCCATCGGAGCTGCCTGAAAACAACCGCTGCGAGTCTGGGTGAAAGACGATCGAATTGACCCACGACTTGTGGCCTGCGAGCGTGCGCTGGTGCTGGCCCGTTTTTGTATCCCACAGCCGAATCGTCCCATCGATTCCGGCTGTCGCCAGGAGGGAACCACCGGGCGCATAGGCGACGCTGGTCACGCCCCCTACGTGCCCTTGCAAGGTGTGGCGGATCTTGGCTGGTTCAGTATCCCAAATCTTAGCCGTCCCATCGAAACTACCCGTGGCCAGTGATTGCCCATCCGGGGCAAATACCACCGACACCACGCAATTGGTGTGACCCTCAAGTGTCGCCGCCAGCGTTCCTTGCCGAGCGTCCCAGAGCCGTGCCATGCGATCCGAGCTACCGCTCGCAATGAGGCGGGCATCCGGCGATATGGCGACGCTTCCGACCCAACCTGGCAGCTCCAGGCGCAGCGGCTCGTCGTCGGTTCGCTCCCGGACGGGCATCAAATGCCCCCAAGAGAGTAAATGCGGATCGGGCGGCAGCGGATCAACGGGCCGCAAAAAACCCGCCATGACCAGCGTCCCCACCTGGAAATAGACCGCGTCGGCATCCGACGAAGAACCAGGAAAATGTCCGAAGCCGCCGTCGGCATTGCGGCAGGACAGAGCCCACTGCGCTGCGCGCTCGATCGCCGCCTGGCAATCTTGGCGCTGAGCCCCTTCATGGCGGAGCGTGAAGACGGCATCGAATGTCGCGTGCCGATCGCGCGACGGCATGTTCAGAAGCCAGCTACCGTCGGCTCCCTGATCCCGGAGCACTCGGGCCACCATTTGCCGTGACTTGGGCGTGACTTCTCCCACGAGTCGATAGTAATGCGACGCATGAAAGGTCGCTGCGACATGGTTGTTCAAGTAGCCGTCCTCATCCTGGATCATGAGAGCGCGAATGGCCCTGTCGGCCTGCTCGGGAATGGGCTTGCCGTAGCACAAGTAGGCCAGCGGAAAGAAGCTCGTCGAGTACGCCGGCAGCGTCTTGTAGTCCTGCTTCAGGATCTCCTCAAACACTGGCAGCGGATCGTGGCGAGGCTTCACGCCCAGTGATTTCAGCGCCACCAGGGCCTGCGTCGTGTTGTAGACGCGCCCCTGCGGCGAAAGAGGATCGACGGTCCCCGCCACGTTCACAAACTCGCCGCTGGGCTTCTGGCGAGAGAGGAGAAACTCCATCGTCTTCTGCTCATCGGGCAGTCGCCAACCGAACGTCCGGTGGATCGTGCAGGCATACGTGATCGCTGCCAGGTCGCTGTAGGCGCTATCCGACATTCCCCGGTACTCGGGATCGATGCCAGGCTGGAACGATCCGTCGGGTCGAGCGGTCTTCGCGTAGAAGTCCCGCAATCCTTTGAGAACCGCCTGCTGGTCGATCGGTCCGGCGGCTGGCTCGCCAGCGGCGGACCAGGAACCGAACAGGAGGATGAGAGTTGCGCCATGCCAAACCGGACTGGAGAATGTGTTTTTCATTGGTGATCCGCGCCAGTAGCGGCGGAGCTCTGAGTCTGCCTGGGCCTGAATGGCCTATTCTACCGTCCGTTGCATGCGGCTGGTTTCCCAACTAGTTTGAACCCGTGGAGCTTTCAGCCGCCACGGCAGGCAATCCGTCGAGCAGATGCGCCGATGTACCAGGCCTGGACCTATGGCGACTACGTCTTGCGGGAATGCCGCTCGGTGGACATTCCGGTGATTGCCGCCCTCGAATGGGCCTGCCAGACCCATCCGTGGCAGCTTGAATACGTCGAGGCGTTCCTCACGGTGCCACACGAGGGACACGAGCAGTTCGGCCTGATGGTGTCGCGTGAACGCCGCCCGGTCGGCTACGCGATCTTGGCCGTCGGCGGCGGCAATATGTCCGTCGTGCGGATCGGCGTGTTCCCTGACTTCCGTCGCCATCGCGTCGGAACGAGGTTGATCGCCCATGCGATGCTGCTGGCCCGTGTCCGAAGGCTGGAATTCATGTCCGCAGTTCTGCGGGAGTCCAACGTCGCGGCGCAGAAGTTCTATTTTGGGTGCGGCTTCCTCGCCGGCCGGATCGCGGGTCCGCTCAAGGGCTGGTTCGGCGACGAAGACGCCGTGGCAATGCGGCGGCCGGTAGTCCTCCCGATGCCTGTTTGAGCGACCAATCAGCGCCCAAGCCGCCTTCGCTCCCGTCGCCTACGCCCGTCCGGCACGATGCGGCTGCGGCAAATTCGGCCAGTATGTGTAACGCAAGGCTGTCGCGGTTGTGTAATACCATAGGAAAGACCAATGACACCAGTTCCAACCACCCGAGCCAGCCTGCTGTTTCGGCTTCGTGATTCCCAGGATCACGAGGCGTGGGTGGAGTTTGTTGAGATTTATGAACCGGCCATCTACCGGCAATTGCGGAAGTGCGGTCTTCAGGATGCCGACGCGCGAGAATTAACGCAGGAGTTGTTTGTGGCGGTCAATCGGCACATCGCGACGTGGGAACTAGCGAAGCAGCGGGGATCGTTTCGCGGGTGGTTGCGACGAGTTGCTCGAAATCTCGTGATCAACTGGATGAAGAACGGACAGCGGCGGATGGTCGCCTTGGGTGGTCCCGAGTCGCAGTCGATGTTCGACGCCTTGACGGCGGAAGACTGTCTGGAATCTTCGGAGTTTGATGGCGAATTGCGACGTTCGATTTTTCAGCGAGCCTCCGAGGTCGTGCGTCAGGAGCAAAGCCCGAAAGCGTGGCAAGCGTTTTGGGAAACTGCGGTGGGTGGGAAAACGCCGACCGTCGTATCGCAAGGACTGGGGATGAGCACGGGTGCCGTGAGGGTCGCCAAGTGCCGCGTTCTGGCTCGGCTGAAAGAAGTTGTCAACGACTTGGAGAGCGAATCATGAAGGATCTTTGTTCGATCGAATTGCTCAGGAACGCTGTGTCTCGCGGATTGTCGGCTGATGAAGAGGCGGCTCTGCACGTTCATCTCGAACACTGTGAATTGTGTTGTGCTCAAATCGAGCAACTGGCGGGCGGTGAAGCGTGGCAGCAGGAAGCGGCGTCATTGCTGACTGCTGATGAACTCGATGAAGCGGTTTCTGTAGCGGCGGCGTGGTCCGAGGAGGACTTTAGCGTCGGGTATCTTGATCCGAGCGACGATGCGAACGTGCTCGGACGGCTCGGTGGCTACGACGTCCGCGCCATCGTTGGACGCGGCGGGATGGGCATCGTCCTCAAAGCATTCGACCGCGAGCTGAAACGACTCGTGGCGATCAAGGTATTGGCTCCGCATCTGGCTCATAGCTCGGTCGCTCGCAAACGGTTTGCTCGGGAAGCGCAGGGCGCTGCCGCCGTCGTCAATCCGCACGTGATCGCCATTCACCATGTTCAACCGACCGGGCGACTGCCGTTTTTGATCATGCCGCTGCTCACCGGTGAATCGCTGGCGCAGCGGTTGAAGGCTCGCGGGCCGTTGGACCTGACGGAAGTTCTGCGGATCGGAATGCAGGCAGCGGCGGGCTTGGCGGCGGCTCACGATCAGGGCCTCGTGCATCGCGACGTCAAGCCGGCGAACATCTTTCTGGAGAAGGGAATTGAGCGGGTCGTGATCACCGACTTTGGACTGGCTCGTGCGGCGGACGACGTTTCGATGACACGCCTGGGCGTCGTGGCGGGAACGCCGGAGTACATGTCGCCGGAGCAGGCTCGCGGTGAGGCACTCGATGGGCGCTCCGATCTGTTCAGTCTCGGCTGCGTGCTGTACGAGATGGCGACCGGCGTTTCGCCGTTCCGAGGGGATTCGACGATGGCCACGCTGCGGCGGATCGTGGATGAGAAGCCCGCGGCGATGGCGTCCCTCGGCCCTGAATTGCCGCCGTGGTTCAACGGGATCGTCGAGCGATTGCTGTCGAAAGACCCGGCTCAGCGATTTGCCTCAGCGAGCGAAGTCAGCGACTTGCTCGAACGATGCCTGTCGCACCTTCAGCAACCCACGTCCGTGCCTCTACCGTCTTCCCTCGTGCCTCAGGCCACTGGCCGACCTTCGATTTTCAGTTTACCTCGTAAGGGACTCGTCGCCATGCTCGGAACAATCGGATTCAGTCTGCTGGGAATGTTTTTATGGCAGTCGTCGGAACCTCCCGATATCGCCGGCCAATGGTCGGGCGAAGAATGGGGCCAGGTTGTCTTGAAAAAGACGAGCGACGCAGAGTACGCGGGCAACTATAGCGACACGTTCGGCAAACAGCCGGGCGAGATTCAATTGAAATGGTCCCGCCTGGAACGCCGTTTCAACGGCACGTGGCGCGAGGGAGGAGACCGTCGGGGCCAACTCTCGGTGCGGCTTGTCGGCGATGAGATTCGCGGCGCATGGACGACAAACAAGAAATCCAAGGAATCTGGAACACCTCGACTCGCCGACTTGGTGTGGACGCAAAGCACTCAGACGGCGCCAGAAGAAACTCCTCCACGATTCGGACCCGTAATTCAGCGCACAATTCATGATTTGGATGGAAGCCGAACAAATCCGTCCATGATCGATCTGGATTCAGGCAAACTCATTTCCGCCTCTGCAGCCCAAGATCAGAAAATCGAGGCACTGCCCTCTTTTGCCGCGGTCGAGCGGGCGCTGAAGTGGATGCGCACCGAAGGAATTGACCTCTTTGGAGACACCAGCGGAAGAACATTCAATGGATTGGACATGCTCCTGGTCGCCGCGGAAGAGGAATTCGATCAAGTCACCGAACAACAGATCGCAACCGATGGACGCCTGGACGGACCCGTCCAAAAGCAAGTTGAAGTGACAGTCCCTGTTCAGTTCTTTCGTGCTTCGGCCGCTCGCCCCTCCCCGCTTTTACCAGGCGTCCTCACGACTGAAGTTCCCCCGACCTATGTATTCAAAACCCGGGATGGAAATCGCGGCGTTCTGCAGGTTTTGGGTTTCAGTGACGGCCTTGAGAGTATGCATTTCCGTTACAAGCTGGTCACTCCATTGAGAAAACAAGCCGCCGCGCAAATCAATTCAAGTAAGCGGCAGCGCTTCGAGCCCGTCGAAGGCCAGCCCGAAAAGACGAGTTGGGCGGTCTTCGCGCCGCCGTCGCTGTTCAGCAAGACCGATTGGGTGGTAATGGCGCGGATGACGATCGGCGGCGAGGCGCGGATCCGGTTGACTGAAGACAAACAGCCGCGGTGCGTCATCAAACTGCTCAAAGGGAGCGACGAAGCAATCACGGTGCAGGTTCAAGACGCGGCGAAGAAGTCGAAAACGATCGTCAGCATCGCTCGCGACCAGTCGGCCGAGGTCACCGTGGACGGCGCCGGCTACAACATCCGCTACCCGTCCGTAGAAGTCGCGCTAGAAGACGCTGACAGTTCACCCTTTGCCCAAGTGATCGTGAGGAGGGTCGACAACGAACCCAGCGCTCCGGCCAAGGGACTCGAGTTTCTGGCGCCCTATCCGCAACTGCACGGACTATCGCTCGGCATGACTGAGAAAGAGTTCCATACCATCGTCGAAAGCCAGAAGCTCAAGGTTCACAAGACCACGGCAGATGGCAAAACGACGTACTCGATCACGATGGGCGACGGTCACACCGTGATCGTAATGTTTGGCAACGACTCCGACAAATGCAGGGGGATCCAGCGACTTTGACGCTCGGAGGCTTCGCCCACACTAAATAACTAGCCTGGCCACGAAAACGCGCGACGGCGACTTGGGCGCCGTCTCCCACTGCGTCCCGTTCGAAGTGGGTGCGACCTATCTGCGCGTCGGAGACAGGATCACCATCGACGCGGTTCGCGGCACGGCGGACACGATAAAGATTGTCAGCTGCGGTGGGGTGTTTAGGTCACGTCCGTATCAATGGAGCCTCTCATGAAATCTCTCTCGACGGTGTCGGTCGCGGCCATTCTGGTCGCCGGTGCCTGGACAGTCTGCGTGAGTGCCGATGAGCCGCCGCCGATTGACGGCACATGGGAAGTCAGCCGATTCGAAACGGCGACGGGCCACAAGTTTGCCGGGCTCAAGCTCGTCCTCAAGTCCGACGGGGAGACGCTCCACGGCAAGGCCGTCTGGCCGGACGGCATGGAGACGCCGATCGCGGCGGGCCGCATCGCTGGCACCCGGGTGTCGTTCAAGGTGACTTCGGCCGGCGTGATTCAGGACTACGGCGGTGAAATCGACGGCGGCGTCATCCGCGGCCGATGGGCGGCCAGCATCGCCGTTTTCGATTGGGAAGCTCGGCGAGCAGCGGCGGACGTCACGGCGGAACAGCTCCACGGCCGCTGGAAATTCGAGCACGGGGCACTCGGTGAGTTCGCCACGCTCGAGCTCCAACGCGACGGCCGCTTCCGGCTGGAGCACCGCGACGTCGCCCTCGGCACGACAACCACGTCCGGGACCTGGTCGCTGAAGGGACGAGACGTGGTGCTGCGCGAGGAGCGACACGAAGTCGACGGCCAGGAAGTCCGCGACCGCACCCCGCGAACCGAGAAGCTGCGGATCCGGCAGACCGCCGACGGGCTGCGGCTCGGCAAGCCGCGACGCGAGTTTCAGCGGGAGTCCACCAACCGGGAAGACGCTCCGGAGACACCACCGGCTGCGAAGGCAGACCATCCGCAAGAGACGACACAGCAGTTTACCGGCGTCTCCGACAAGCGTTCGCTGGACGAGGCCCTGGCCGATGCGCTCCGCCAGATGGATGAGGCTGTGGCGCAGGAGGCGAAGTCCCCTTGCAGCCGCGTCTCATGGCGTCTCATCGAGATCAGTGGAACGAGCGGTACCCCAGCTGGACTACAAACCATTCAGGTCAAGATCGCGGCCTCGTTCGCGCGGCAGCGGAGAGAGGACCAAGCGGCTGCTAACCCCGCCGGCGCGTGGCGAGTTACTCGCGCTCTTGGAAACGGTAAATTCGACGGCTTCACCCTCGTCCTTTGGCTCGACGGCGAAGAGCTTAATGGGACAGTGACATGGGCTGACGGCAAGGAAAGCGGGCTTGGTTCCGGTGAGTTCAAAAACGGGCAACTCTCCTTCAGGGCGGGCAGCCATTACACCGGAACCTACGAGGGGAACACGATTGTGGGCCAGTGGTCCACCGACATCGGGATGCTCGAATGGCGGGCTGAGCGAGTGTCGAGCTCCAATACCCCCGATTCCGCCGAATAGTGCAGCAGACTTTCCGATGGAGGATTCGAGGAGAACGAACATTATTAACCGCCGGCATCCGCAAGCACGACCAGACGCACTTGATCACCATGGGAATGCTTCCGTTCACGGCCCAGCAACTCGTCGGTCCGATTACGCTGGTGCTGGACAATGCCCGTTATCAACGCCACGCGGTGGTGCAAGCCTTGGCGAAGGAACTGAACATCCACCTGCTGTTCATGCCATCGTACTCCCCCAACCTGAATCTGATCGAACGGCTGTGGAAGTTCCTCAAGCGGAGGGCGCACTACGGTCGCTATCACCCCCTATCACCCCCAATTCGCCGACTTTTGAGCCGCCATCGAGGAAGAACTGGCTCAACTTTCAACCACTCACCGGATGATCGCTCGCATCGCTGATGACCCACAACTTTCAGCGATTCTCCGACGTCTCACTCCTGGCCGCGTAAGGTATAAGTTACCGAAAAATGGCAGTTTTCAGTTTGAGGAGCAGTAATTGCGGAAAACGAGACCTACGTTTTCTGGCCTCTTGAGCCCCAGCCGCCGATAAAACCCAGCGGCATCAGCGTGAAGGCCAGGGTCCACATGAGCAACCCTTCAAACGATCCGACCGCACCCCTCCGGGGGATGCTTCACAACTCCAGACAGTGCACCCCTTCCCGGTTGTCCAGACTGGATCGCCTGGCCGGTAAAATAGGAGCCTGGATCGTTTCCTGGATCGTTGTCGGATTAGTGGTCGGCTGGCACCAGCGAGAAACGGTCGGATCTGGATCGGTGGCGGTCCTCTCCAGCATGCTTGCCGGAGCCATTGTCCTGACTCTCGCCGGTTTGCCGCTGGCCCTGTTCGGGGGGCGCGTTTGGGACGTCCTAACTGGAGCGACGGTCGGGTGGCTGGCGGGGATGACGATGGAACAAACGGGCAGTCTCCTGCCCGTGTCCAGCGTCCCGCTGGGGCTGGTAATAGGCGCGATCGTGGGGGCGACCGGCTGGCCGCTTGTGACGGCTGTCTCGCGCGTCGCCGGCGTCGCGCGCAGCGTGTGGAGTTACTGGCGGAATGCACCGCCGGGACCCAGAAGCGTCTCGTAGATGTTGACCGCTGCCGGCCCGAGAATGACGATGAAGATCGCCGGAAAGATGCACAAGAGCGTCGGAAAAATCATCTTGATCGACGCCTGATGAGCCAGCGATTCGGCCCGCTGATGACGGCGCAGCCGCATCGTCTCGGCATATACGGAGAGGGCCTTGACGATGCTGGTTCCAAACCGCTCGGCCTGCGTGATGACTGCCGCCAGGCTCCGCAGCTCTTCCAGGTCGAACCGCTTGGCAAAGCCGCGGACCGCCTCGCCGGTGCTGCGTCCCATTTGCACTTCCCGCTGCACGATCCTCAGCTCGGTCGCCAGCAGCGGATGAACCGGCGCTAATTCCTGCGCGACGCGCGAAAATGCTCCGGTCAGGCTCAAGCCCCCTTCCATGCAGACGACAATCACGTCCAGTGCGTCGGGCAGGGCGCGGCGAATCCGCGTTTGCCGGTTTCGCTTTTGAAAATCAAGCCAGAAGCTCGGGGCCAGGGTGCCCACCAGCGCCAAGGCTGCGCCCCCCAGCAGCGACAACAGCAGCGGCGCGCGCCCCGTCATGCCGGCCGCCAGAGCAATCCCCAGCGGCACGACCGAAAGGATCACGCGCGCCGTACCGAACGTGGCCGGCGAGTAGGCCCGGTACAGCCCCGCTTGCACGAGCCGGTCGCGCAGCGACTGCTTGTTGCCTTCCATCCGCGCGCGGCGGGCCGCCTCGACCTCCGACTGATTGGGGGCGCTGGGGGGGACAATCAGTCCGGCCGGCGACAAAACCATTTGCGGCGCGCGCCGCGGCCCGTCCTGCAGGTCCTGCACCCGCACCGCCACCGGGTCCTGCGAACGGCCGGTCAGCACCAGCACCAGCATGAGGATCACCGAGGCGGCCGCAGCGAAGAGCAAGATAATGCCGAGGTACATGGGAGGGTTCAGGGGTCAGGGTTCAGGGGTCAGGGTTCAGGGGTCACGGTTCAGGGGTCACGGTTCAGGGGGCTAAAAGTCAAAGTTGATGATCCGACTCATCCACAGGGCGCCCAGTCCCATGAAGGCAAACATGCCCACCAGGATCAGCGGGAACTGAAAGAGCTGCATCATGTACGGCCGGTTGATGAAAAAGATGGCGATCAGCAAGAGGATTGGCAGCGACAGCAGGATTCCCGCCTGAAGCTTGCCTTCCGCTGTCAGCGATTGAATCATCCCCTGGATGCGGTAGCGGTCGCGAATGACCGCTGAGAGCTTTTCCAAGAGCTCGGCCAGGTTGCCGCCCGTCTGGCGATGAACCATCACGGCCAGGACGAAGATTTTGACCTCCAAGAGGCCCGTCCGCCGCGCCAAGTCGCGCATGGCCGCCTCCGGAGACATCCCCAGGTTCTGCTGGTCGTAGCAATAACCGAACTCTTCCGACAGAGGCGCACCCGCCTCATCGGCAACCGCCTGCAACGCCTGGGAAATCGTCTGGCCGGCGCGCATCGTCCGGCTCATTAGGTCGAAGGCGTCCGGCAATTGCGACTGGAGCTTCTTCATCCGTTGCGAGCGGACAAAGTTGACCCAGAAAAACGGCAGGCAGGCGAAAGCCGGGCCGACCAAGACGCCGATCAGGATGCTTTGCGTCAGCAGGCCGACTCCGCCGCCGAAAATGCCGGCCAGCAGCACCGCGGCAATCACCAGTTGGCTGGGGCGCGTCTTGAGGCCGGCCTGCTCGAGGGCCAAACCGACGCGCTCCACCAATGGCTTGCGCGTCTGGAGGTAGGCCGATTCCTCGGCCGCTAATTCATACAAATCGCGGTACTGCAGCGACGTCCGAGCGCGCTCGAGCTGCTGCAGCCGCGACTCCTCATCCAGCCGTTCGCGAATCCGCTGGCGATGCGACTGGCTGATGTCGGCAAACAGCAGGTTCACGCCGAAGATCACCAGAAAGCCGGCGACAAACGCCAGCCCCAACAGGACGTACGTCATCGGTCACCCCTTGCGTGGTGTGGCGGTTTCCAGCTTGCGCCGCTCGAACATCTCGGGAGGGACGCCTACGCCGCACATTTCCAGTTTGGCCAGGCACTCCGGCCGCATCCCGGTCGCGCGGAAGTAGCCTACTGCCGTCCGCTTTTCATCCAGGCCCGTTTGCACGAACTCGAAAATATCGTGCATGCTGATCACGTCCCCTTCCATGCCGGTGATCTCGGAAATCCGCGTGATCTTGCGGGGGCCCCCCATCAACCGCGAGGCCTGCACCACCAGGTTGATCGCCGAGGCGATCTGTTTGCGGATCACCCAAATCGGCAGCTCGAAGCCCGCCATCCCGACCATCATCTCCAGGCGGCTGATCGCGTCCCGCGGGTTGTTGGCGTGAATCGTCGTCAGGCTCCCTTCGTGCCCCGTGTTCATCGCCTGGAGCATGTCCAGCGACTCCGGTCCGCGGCATTCGCCGACGATGATCCGGTCGGGGCGCATCCGCAGCGCGTTGCGGACCAGCTCGCGGGTGGTAACTTCTCCGTGCCCTTCGACGTTGGCGGGGCGGGTTTCCATCTTCACGACGTGCGCCTGCTGGAGCTGCAGCTCTGCCGCATCCTCAATCGTGGCCACGCGCTCGTCGGAGGGGATGTAGCGCGACAGGGCGTTGAGGAGCGTCGTCTTGCCGCTGCCAGTGCCGCCGGAAATGATGATGTTGATGCGGGCCTCCACGGCCGCCTCCAGGAACTGGACCATCTCCGAAGTGATGGAGCCGTTGGTGATCAGGTCTTCCACGTGCAGCGGCCGGGCGCCGAAGCGGCGAATGGAGACCAGCGGCCCTTCCAGAGCCAGCGGCGCAATGATGGCGTTGAGGCGGCTGCCGTCGGGGAGGCGGGCATCGACCATCGGCGACGTTTCATCGACGCGGCGGCCGACTTTGGCCGCGATCCGCTGCACGATCTGCAAGAGGTGCCGGCTGTCGTGGAAAGCAATGTTCGACTTTTCCAGCCTTCCGCGGCGTTCGATGAACACGGTCTTGGGGCCGTTGATGAGGATGTCGGAGACCGTCGGGTCGCGGAACAGGGGCTCCAACGGCCCCAACCCGAACGCTTCGTCGAGCACCTCGTTGATCAGCCGCTCGCGCTCGTTCAAGTTCAGCAGGTTGGCATTCTTCTGGCAGATTGCCTCGGCTTTGCGGCGGACCTCCATCCGCAGTTGCTCTTCGCCGAGCGTGCCGATGGACGCCAGGTCGATCGCACCGATCACCTGCTGGTGCAACTGCCGCTTGAGGGCCACATACCATTCGGGAATGGCGGGCTCGGCCGCATTCTCGGGCGGTGCGGCCACCGCTGCCGCGGCGGCGCCATGTCCATTGCCCTCCTGGGAGCTTTCTGTCTTGGCAAACCAGGCCACGTGTTACCTCGTCTGAATACTAGGGTCACCGATCGGGAATCCCGACTTGTCGTTAAAAAATTCCGGGCAGCAGCCGGTAGCGAACCGCGGACATGTATTGGCGATACTCGCCCTCGTGCGACAGGAATCGCTCCTCCGCCAGCAATCGCAGGATCTGCACGCTCAGCGCAACCAAATACACCGTCAGGTTCCAGCCGCTCGGATTGAGCAGCCAGAAGCCGACGTGCGTGATGACATAGCCGGCATACATCGGATGGCGGATGAACTGATAGGGACCGCCGCGCTTGATGCCCCGGTTGGCCGCGACCAAGCCCATGCTGCGGCCGAGCGACAGCTTGGCGTGAATCTGGACGAACAGGCCGCACAACATGAGCACGATGCAGGTCGCGGAGACCACCCCCGGAGCTTGCCAGGGGGCGGGACTGGTGGAGAGCGGGAGCAGGGTGGCCACAATCGCCAGCGCCCAATCGGTCCCCTTGGTAGACAGCGCCACGGCCGGGCGGCGGATCAGGAACAGGACAATCACCAAACCTTCCGACGCAATCAGCAGTGCGTTTCCTGGTTGGAACGACTCGCCGGACCCGGGAAACTGGCGCCAGGCGAAGTACGAGAACCAGGCCAGCACCGCGATCCGCTCGATCCAGTCGAGCAGCCGCTGGTCTGGTGCGCGGTGAGAGGTGAGTGGTGAGTGGTCTGGACCTCCGATCTCTGATCTCTGATCTCTGACTCCTGACTCCTGACTCCTGACTCGCGTGATCATCTTGAACATGGCCGACCTCTACTTGTGCTTGCCGTTGACGGACGAGGCCAGGGCGCTCAGATTGTGACTGATTGTGGACCAGCTCGATTGCATGGCCACCAGCTTCCCCTCATTGGCCGAACGATTGACGCGCCGCGGGTCATCCACGACGAAGCTATCAATTCCTACTCCCAGTGCCGCTTCCGCCTGATCGCGCGACAGCTCGCGCGGCTGACCGTAGCGGTTGGCCACGACCTGGACCCGGCTCGATTCCAGCCCCATCTCGTGGAGCCGGTCGAGCAAGCGGCGGCAGTTGCGGATCGCCACGTAGTCCAGCCGCGTCACCAGCAGGATCAGGTCCGACTGCCACAACCCTTCCATTTGCAGGTCATCCAGCCGGTTGTCCAGATCGACGATCAAATACGGGTACTTTGCCCGCCCCATGGCCAGGAGCAGCCGCAGGTATTGGGGCGTGACCAGCCGGGCCTGGCGGATGTCCCACGGGGCGGCCAGGAGCTCGATGCCGCTGGGGTGCTTGGTGAACATCTGATCGTACATGCTCCGGTCCAGACGCTCGACATTCCCGCAGAAGTCCGCCAGCGTGTGCTGCGGCTTGAGACTTAAGAGGGCCGCCAGATCTCCCGACTGGAGACGCAGATCGACCAGCCCGCAGACTTTGTAGGAGCGGGCCAAGAGTCCGGCGACGTTGGCCGCGATCGTCGAGGCCCCGGTCCCGCCGCTGACGCCGATCACGCCGATTACTTTGCCGGGGGACTCTTTGGCCAGGCGCGTGCGGGATTTGGTCTCGAACCGGGTGAGTGCGCAGGCCAGCTCTTCCGCCAGGATGGAGGCGTCGAGGTATTCGTCCGCGCCGTCGTGGAGGCACTTGAGGATCAGCCGCGGATCGTCCGCCGGTCCGCTGGCGACGATGTACGCGTCGCAGCTTTGGCGGGCCTGGCGGATCGCGTCCAAGGCCAGATCGACGTCTCCCGTCAGATCGACCAGGAGCAAATCGGGGCTCGCGCGGCTGGCGCGGTCGGCAGTCATGGCCAGCCGCACGACAAGCCCCGCCGGGACGGTGTGCGACTGCTGTCCCAGCAGAGTCAGAGCGTGACGGAGATGCGCATCGTCATCCCCGGCCACCATGATCCGCGTTGGTTGCACTGTTGTTGGCATCTGTCCCCATCCCTTTGCCTCTCGAGAATCCACTTCTCCCCGTTCCACCGCGCGTTCTCACTCGGCTCCAGCCGGCGCCGATTCGACCGGCTCCTCATGCGAAGCAGGGGCGACCACTACCTTCCCCCAGGACTGGCCGCGCAGCGTGAGGATCGACGTTGCGACCGTTTCCCGCTGGGGCGCAGGTGGGGGCTGGGGCTCGACAGCCGCCTCCGCCGGCAACGCGGCAGTTACCAGGTTCGCCGCCGGCGCTGATTCCTTCGGCGGGCGCGGGCCGAAGCGAATGTCCGAAATCGTCGCCATGGCCGTCTCGGTTTCCCCCGTGTCGTTCGGGTTCCGCAGCGAGAGCGAAAGCATGCCCAGAGTTTGTCCCAAATCGAGCCGGGCTACCTGCTCCGGGGTCACCAGCAGCGTGACCGATTCGACATCCTGGGCATCGACCGTCTCCGCTTTGCCGACCGGCTCGATCGTGCTTCCCACGGCCAGCACTTCCACCGCCTGGAGCAGCAAGGTGGTGCTCCCGCCCCCCGTTTCGTCGTTGGCGTTGCCGCGAAACGTGAGCAGGACATCGACCAGGTTGCCGGGGAGCAGAAAGCCGGCGACGTTAGAGGCGGCAGTCTTGGTTTGAATCGTATAGGCCCGCTTGCCGGCGGGGATGATGCTGGCCATGCCGCCGACGGCGCCGCGGACGGCCAGCTTGG
>DATKDU010000241.1:0-13485 GCA_035512595.1 Pirellulaceae bacterium | reverse complement strand
GTCCATGGCCAGCGAGCTTTTGCCGCTGCCGGACGGCCCGCAGAAGACGGTCATCCGGTCGCGCTCGATGGAGGCGTCAACGCCTTTGAGATTGTGCTGGCGAGCGCCTTTGACAACGATGTGCGTCGTCGGACAGGTTTTCAACCTGTCCTCTTTCGGCTCACCGTCATTCTTGCCGCGACGATTCCCGTTTTTTCTGGACAGGTTGGAAACCTGTCCTACGGCAAGTTCCCGCAGATGGGCCGTATGCGACCCATCCAGCACCTTGGCCAGCACGCGGCCGGTATGCGACTCCGGATGCTTGGCGATTTCTTCGGGAGTGCCGACGGCGATGATCTGGCCGCCGGCAGCGCCCCCTTCGGGACCGAGGTCAATGATCCAGTCGGCCGTCTTCACGACGTCCAGATTGTGCTCGACGACCAGGACCGTGTTGCCGGCATCGACGAAGTTGTGCAGTACCTTCAGCAGCATGCGGATGTCGGCGAAATGAAGCCCGGTGGTCGGCTCGTCGAGCAGGTAGAGCGTGCGGCCGGTGCTCTTTTTCACCAACTCCTTGGCGAGCTTGATCCGCTGGGCCTCGCCGCCGGAGAGGGTGGGCGACGGCTGGCCAATCTTGATGTAATCCAGCCCCACGTCGTGCAGCGTCTGGAGCTTGTGGCGGACGTGCGGCACATTCTCGAACAGCTCGAGCGCCTGCTGCACGTCCATGTCCAGCACGTCGGCAATCGACTTGTCCTTGAACTTGACCTGGAGCGTCTCGCGGCTGAAGCGTTTCCCTTCGCAGACCGGGCAGGTGACCCAAACGTCGGCGAGAAAATCCATTTCGAGGCGGTTGCTGCCGTTCCCTTCGCACGCTTCGCAGCGCCCCCCTGCGACATTGAAGCTGAACCGGCCGGGCTTGAAGCCCCGCTTCTTGGCCTCGGGAAGTTTTGAGAACAAATCGCGGATTTCGTCGAAGACCTTGATGTAGGTGCCGGGGTTGGAGCGGGGGGTGCGGCCGATCGGCGATTGGTCGATGTCAATCAGCTTGTCGAGGTGCTCCATCCCTTCGATGGCCCGGTGAGCGCCGGGGTTGCCTTCCCCCTTATTCAAATCGCGGTGAAGCACTTCCACAACGATGTCGCCGACGAGTGAGCTTTTTCCGCTACCTGAGACGCCGGTGACGCAGACGAACGCGCCGAGCGGGATTTCGACGTCGATGTCTTTTAAATTGTTGTGGGTCGCGCCGAGAATCCGCAGGGATTTGGGTTGGTCGTCGTTTTCGTGTTTCGTGTTTCGTGTTTCGTGTTTGGACTTGCCCTTCCGACTTTGAACCTTGAACTTTGAACTTTGAACTTGGTCCCCCTCGCTTGCGCTTCGGGTTAGTATTTCTGACCTCCGACCTCCGACCTCTCCTTCCTGAACCCTGAACCCTGAACCCTGAACCCTGACCGGCCTGCGCGTTGCCGGAATCTGGATTTCTTCCTGGCCCGACAGAAACTTCGCCGTGATACTCTGGTGGGAATGGATCACTTCTCCTGGCGGTCCCTGAGCGACGATGTGCCCGCCGCGGACGCCGGGGCCCGGGCCGAAGTCGATGATCGTGTCGGCAGCCCACATCGTCTCCTCGTCGTGCTCGACGACGATGACGGTGTTCCCCATGTCGCGCAGCCGCCGCAGCGTGGCCAGGAGGCGGTCGTTGTCGCGCGGGTGCAGGCCGATCGACGGCTCGTCGAGGATATACAGCACGCCGACGAGGCCCGAGCCGATCTGCCCCGCCAGGCGAATCCGCTGCGACTCGCCGCCGGCCAAGGTCGGCGCGGTGCGATCGAGCGTCAGATATTCCAGCCCAACGTCGATCAGGAACCCCAGCCGCGTGCGAATTTCCTTCAGCACCTCGGCGGCAATGAGCTGTTGAGTAGGGTCGAGGTCGAGCTGCTGGAAGAACTGTGCCGCGTCGCTAATCGCCAGGTTGCAGACTTGGGGCAGCGTGAGTGAACGCCATTGCGGCGCACTCGCTCCGCGAGTGCGCAGATCCGGCTCACCATTGGAAAGGCCTGCTCTTGCTGGACTCTGGCCGCTTTCATGCACTCGCGGAGCGAGTGCACCACGAATCCGCACGGCCCTGGCCTGCGGCACTAGCCGCTCGCCGTGGCAGGCGGGGCAATGGACGTGGCTCATGTAGTGCGACAGTTGCCGCTGCTGCATCGCGCTCTTGCTCGCACGGTATTTGCCGTCCAACTCGGGGATGATCCCTTCGAACTTGCCGCCGTACATCATGGGCGAACTGCCGCTGCGCCAGGTGTAGGTGACGTGCTCCTTGCCGGCGCCGTAGAGCCACCACTTTTGGGCCTCGCTGGGGAGCTTGTTCCACGCCTCATCGAGCATCGTTCCCTTTTTGAGGCCGCCCTTGCGCTCCATCGTGTCGGCGACCCCCTGGAAGATATGCCGACGCCAGCGGCCCATGTCATGCCAGGGGCCGAGGATTTCGATCGCCCCTTCCTTGAACGAGAGCCGCGGGTTAGGAATGAGCAACTCAGGGTCGAACGAGTACATCTCCCCCAGGCCCATGCAGCTCGGGCACATCCCCTGCGGGCTGTTGAAGCTGAAGAGCTGCGGGCTGGGGGGCTCGAAGCTAAGGTTGCAGTGCGTGCAAGCATATGCGGACGAGAAGAGGATGTCGCCGTCGCGGGCGGCAGCGCGAGATCGCCTCTTTTGAATTGGCGAGCGGGGGGCGTCAGCCCCCTGATCCTCGCCGCCAACCGGGGGTTCATCAGGGGGCTGACGCCCCCCGCTCGCCATTGGACGCCCACTGCTCGCCTGTTCGACGGCGACAATCAGATTCCCCTCCCCCATCTTCAGCGCCAACTCGACCGCCTCGCTCAGCCGCGGCCGCACGTCCGGCCGAATCGCCAGCCGGTCGATGACCACTTCAATGTCGTGCCGCATCTGCCGGTCGAGGGACAGATTGTCGGAAAGCTGGACGATCGTTCCATCAACCCGCGCTCGCACGAATCCCTGCTTGAGCAGGTCCACGAACAGGTCCTTGTATTCCCCCTTCTGCTGGCGGATCAGCGGCGCGAGGACCGAAAACTTCATCCCCGCTGGCAATTCCAGGATCCGATGCAGGATCTGCTCCCGCGACTGGGCCGTGATCGGCCGCTCGCACTGCGGGCAATGTCCTTGGCCGACGCGGGCATATAAGACCCGCAGGTAGTCATAAATCTCCGTGATCGTGCCGACCGTCGAGCGGGGGTTGTTGCCCGTCGATTTCTGCGAAATCGAGATCGACGGACTCAGCCCGCCGATGAAATCGACGTCCGGCTTGGGCATCTGACCCAAAAACTGCCGGGCATAGCTCGACAGGCTCTCGACGTACCGCCGCTGCCCCTCGGCATACACGGTGTCAAACGCCAGCGAGCTTTTGCCCGAGCCGGAGACGCCGGTCAGGCAGATGAGCTGATTCCGCGGCAATACGAGCGAGACGTCCCGCAGATTGTGCTCGCGGGCGCCTTGAATGACGATGTCCGAGGCGGGCATGAGGCGGCCAGTGGGTCTGGGTTACTTCCTTGCAGAGAACCCATCATTTTAGGCCGATTGTCCATGGCGGGGAGAGGGGTGCGGCAGCAAATGTTAGCGAGGCAGCGGTGCATGGCCACCCGCCAGAGGGGCATTCACAAAACCACGGAGGCTTGTCAGCCTGTTTCCTGCTGCTTCTCGGGATGCAAGTAAATAAAACTCTTGCCGAGGCGGCCGCCGTAGTTGCCGGCGGAAATGCGTAGCAGCCCGGGCGTATCGACCGACGCGGCAATCGCCGCCTGTGTGGCGCGGATGATCGCCTCCAGGCTCTGGCCGTTGATGATGATCTCCATCACCGAGCCGACCCCTGCGGGAAGCTGCGACTGGGCCGCCGGATCGTCGCGCAGAAGCGGGCAAAACTTCTCGTACGTGCTGGCGAACAGGAAGCGGTACTTGCTGCCGGCCTTCGAGCCGCTGCCGGCAATGCCGCCGGGAAAGGGCATGATCACGCCGGGGCACTTTTCGACGGCCGCCACGCCGCGCTCCGCCGCGGCGAGGGCCGCGCTTTCATCCGCGCCGAAGTACCACAGGTTGCCGCCCATCAGGCCGTCCGCATAGCCAAAACGCCGGTCGAGGACGAACTCGCCGCCGAGCGTGGGGATCCACCACAGTTTGCGGCCGTGCCGCTCGATCCGCTTTTGAAAGCCGTCGCCAAAGAAGGCGATCTTGCGACCGAGACGGAAGTAGCTCTCGGAGTCGATCAGGTTGAAGCAGGCCGCTGTCGGACAGGTGAGGACGTTCTGGCTGATGCGGACGAGTGCCGCCTTCTCCAGGGCCTCCACGCGGTCCTTGCGAAAGCGGGGCATGTGCAGTTGGACGACCGCGCCGGGCCGGCCGTCGGGCGTGGCAAACGATTCATCTCCGCCGGGGACGACGAACCGGTCGATGCCGGCCTCGCAGTCGCAGAGGATCGTGCTCGAGCCGTTGCCGGTCGCTGCCGCCGCCGCATGCTCGACCCAGCGGCGACTGGCGGCGGTGATCAGGAACTCGACGTAAATGCTGCGAAAGGCCTCGGCGTAGGTGTCGTCGATGAGGGCTGGCATGGAATGTCACATCTTCTCTTAGGGTCGCCGTGTCCGTTTCAAATGACCAATGACCAAGCCCCAATGACCAATGGTTCCTGTCTCCATTGGTCATTGGGACTTGGTCATTGGTCATTCGACGTGCCCTCAATTCGCGGACGCGACGCAGCACTACTTACGTCCGCGACCTTGGTAAACCCCCTTCTCCGTCACCACCTGGTCCATGAACACGTCGTGCTTGCTGACGATCAGGCCGTCGAACAACTGGCTCTCGTAGCACAGCCCGATCAGGCGACAATCAGGGCGGACGGTCGCCAGCAGCCGGTCGTAATAGCCCTGACCGTTGCCCATGCGCCCTCCTTCGCGGCTGAAGCCGACGCCCGGCACAATCACCAGGTCGAGCTCCTGCGGCGGGACTTCCTTCCCCGGTTCCCCCCAGCGTTCTTGCGGCGGCTCGAGGATCTTCCATTTGCCGACGACAAGATCGTCCATCGACTGAAGCCACCACAGGCCCAGCTTGTTGGCCCCCTGCTCATCGACCGTGCAGTACGGCACGACGATTTGCTGACCGCTGGCCAGTGCCGCCGGCAGGGCCTGCCGCGTCCGCAGCTCGGAGCGGCAGTCGATGTACCACATCACCGTCTTGGCCGCCTGATATTCGGGCAAAGCGAGCAACCGCTCGACTGCCTGGGCACTGACGGCATCCTTGTCGGGCTGGGCATTGCGGGCGTCGTAGGCGGCCCGGCGCATGGCAGCCTTGGGACTGGGCGGCTCAATTTGGGTGCCTGCGCTCAACGGCGGCTCCGAGAGAAAGGCGGGGACTTGTTTCGCTCCTAGACGATGCCCTGTGCCTGCGAGGATGTCAATCGGGTGGAATCGAAGGGGGGCGCTAGCGCGGTTTGCGCGCCCCGCGGCAGCCACTTACGTCGCAGCCAGTTTTGGCGGCCCAGTCGCAACCGCTTGGAACACAACGAGTAGCGCCGCCGCTCCCGCCATGCCGCTGGCCGCAAGTGCCATTCAGAGGCAGTGACGGTGATAGCGCCGTCCTGCGCGGCCCCGTCTTCTGTCTCCGCCGGCTCCTGCTGCGGCGCGCGATAATTGCAAATGGGAACATGGGCCCCCTCGACAATCCAGTCAGGGACTGCCGGCGAGGACCGCGGTCAGCAAAGGAGGGTTTTTTGACAGCCAAAGGGGGGTTTTGTCAAAAAACCTGTAAAGTTGCGCAAAACCGGCAAGCGGCGCAAAGATGCCGCCCGGCGAACTACTTCACCTTGGATCTTCAGTTGTCAAAGAACAAAACGGGCGCAGCGGCCCGTACCTATAATAATAGACAGTAGTGTTTTTTTGTCAAGTACATCGACCAGGGAAATCCAATGTGGTCCGCCGCTTGTACGCTCTCATACGCGGACCTTTTGTTGCTAGCAGGACAAGCGTCCCGATAGACGCCGCTCCCCAAACCCCATCGGCTCGACCCCGAAGGGCTCGATTGGCCGGCGAATCGGACCCCTTCGGGGTCCATGGTCGGGTTCGTTTTCGATTCCCAGGGTGCGCCGGAGTACCGGCGACCCTGGGCTGAAGAAGGTGACCCCTTCGGGGTGCATGCTGGGCGTGCGGTCCGTACAGACGGCTCAGTAATTCACCTGAAACTGAAACCGCAGCAAATCCCCCTCGAACTGGCGATACGACCTGACCCCCGCCTGGCTGAAGGCGGTCGTGTTCGTGCGGTCGGTGACCGTGTACATGCCGGTGAATTCCATCTGCGGCGTGATCTGCCACTCGGCGCCGAATTCCCATTCTTCGATATGGCTGAACGGCGCGTTCCGCTCGGGTTTGTAGCCCCCTTCAAAGTGCGCGTACCGCACGAAGGGAATCACAATGCCGTGACACTCGGTTTCGTACCTCAGCATGGTCATCACGTAGCCGCCGTAGAGTGCACGGTCGGTGACGGCGGTCTGGTCGTCGGTGAGGCCCGGTCCGCGGCCGAGGTTCCATTCGGCCTGGAAGCCGATCGGTTGCGGATACCAGATGAAAGTGGCTCCCATCCGCCGGTCGTTGATGCCGTTGCGATTTCCCGTCTCCAGCGTGCCATCGGGCCGAACCGGCGCACCGACGCCCAGCGGACTGATGGCCGAGGAGAGGACGGTGTATTCGCCGATGTATCCCTGAATGCCCGCTTCCCAATACTGTCCCGACTCGAGCTGGCCGGGAATCGCCAGGCGGGCGACCAGGTGCAGGTTGTCGTTCTGTTCCTGGAGCGAGCCTCCCTGTCCGTTATGAAAGCCGATGCCGAACACTCCATAGTTTCCCGAACCCTTGAGCCCCTCTTCGAGCACGGCCTTGAAAATGTCCTGCGCGTACTCGGGAGTCCAGTAGTAGAACACGCCCAGGTCGCGCTCGTTGCGGACCGCACTATTGAAGCCGTCGTTGCGATCCAGCGGCAATCGATTGGAGCTGGACTGCAAGTTCTCCCAGCCGTAGGGAACCTTCGACTGCCCCACCCGAAAGCGATGCACTTTTTCCGTGTCGAGATAGCAGTCGGCATACCAGTCGCGGATTTGCGTGAACTGGTTGGCGTCGGGGCTGCCGGGGACGCTGGAGGCGAAGTCGGGCTGCAAGTAAATGTACATGAAGTCGGAGACGTCTCCGGAGATGATGACCCGCGCCCGACGGATGATGAAGTTCTGGTTGTCGCCGACGGAACGGTCCCCTGTGTGATGGGCTGGGGCGGAGCCGGGCTCGAGATCGACCACCTCGTTGATGCGAAACTGGGCGTAGCCGCGGATGCTGAGCCGCTCGTACCATTTTTTGGAGCCGCTGCTGTCGGCGCGCTGGCCGGAGGCCCTCGTCTGCTCGTTGACGATGTCGATCTGCGGATCGCGGACGTTCGACCAGCGGCGCATGCCGGGGAATGCCGTGGAGAACGCATCGTCGTCAGGTGGTGGGACATATTGTCCCAGCGGCTCTTCGGCCGCAGGCTCGCCCGGCGGCAATGCGGGCGCAGGAATCGCCGGAGCCACCGGCTGCTGCGCAGCCGAGGGACGATAAACCGCTAGCATGGCCAGCGAAAACAGAAGGACAGCCAGCAGCCGAACCAGGGAGCCGCGCACTTGTGCCATGGGGAGATTCCAACTCACGGTGGTGACAATCGTCAGCTTCCGCAAAATCGGCAAACCTTGCCCAGGCGGTACAGTTTATTCCGGGAAATGGACTGGCAGGACGCTAGCACGTGGAATCCTGCTCTTACTCTTGCTCCTACTCTTACTCTTATTCCTGTTCCTAATCCTGATCCTTCTCTTAATCCGGTCTGCGGTGCGAGAGGGAGTAGGAGTAAGAGTAAGAGTAAGAAGAGGAAGATGATTACGAGTAAGAGCAAGAGAAAGAAAATGAGCGGACCAAGTACGGCGATTAATCCTCCCCCGCCGGCTGCGCGTCTTTCTTCACCCGCCAGCGAAGATAGGAATCGAGAAAACCCTGGATGTTGCCGTCGAGGACCCGCTCGAAGTTGTTTTCGAGGTAGCCGGTGCGGGAGTCTTTGACCCGCTGGTCGGGGTGCAGGAAGTAGTTGCGGATCTGCGAGCCGAAGCCGACCTTGGCCGTGCTCTGGTAGCGGGCGGCCTGGGCGGCTTCGCGCTTCTCGTCGGCGATCCGGACCAGCTTGCTCATGAGCAGCTTCCGCGCCAGCGCCCGGTTCTGGTGCTGGCTCCGTTCGCTCTGGCATTTGGCCTCCACGCCCGTCGCCAGGTGTACCAGCCGCACCGCACTCTCGGTCTTATTGACGTGCTGGCCGCCGGCCCCGCTGGAGCGCATCGTCTCTTCGCGAATGTCCTTGTCCCAGTCGATCTCGATCTCCTTCTCGTCGTTGATCTCCGGGGCCACATCGACCGCGGCAAAGCTCGTCTGCCGCTTCCCTTCGGCGTTGAAGGGGCTGATCCGCACCAGGCGGTGAATGCCGTGCTCCCCCTTGAGATAGCCGTAGGCCATTGGCCCGCGGATGACGATCGTGGCGCTCGATATGCCGGCGACCTCGGCATCGGCCCGATCGAGGATTTGCACCTCGTACTCGTTCTTCTGGGCCCACTGGATGTACATCCGCATCAGCATCTCGGCCCAATCGGAAGCGTCGGTGCCGCCGTCGCGGGCATACAAGCTGATGACGCAGCCGGCGGAGTCGTGCTCGCCGGAGAGAAGCGATTTTAGCTCCAGCTCATCCAGCCGCGTTTCGAGTTTTTCGACCTCGCCGCGCACTTCGGCCGCTAGCGATTCATCCTCATTGGCCATTTCCAGCATGGCGGTCAGGTCGCCAGCCGTGGCAATGGCTTCCGACAAAGGCTTGACGATGCTCTTAAGCCCCTTGAGCTGGCCGACGACGGCCTGGGCCTTTTCCTGGCTGGCCCAGAAATCGGCGGCCGACATTTGCTCTTCGATCTCGTTGACGCGAGCTACTTTACGATCGTAGTCAAAGACTGTCTCGCAGTTGGAGAATCCGCTGCTGAATCACTTCCGCCCGGTTGTACCATTCCGTTTCCACAACAGATTCTCCAGAAGAAGATGGCAAGGGCTGATGCCCCAATGATCCAAAGTGCTCCCCCGCGCTACCAAGTATACCGGAGATGCCCCGCGCGTCGTAGGCGAGAGTAGGCCACTCGCTCCGCGAGTGCATTACATCTTCTCCGCCACGCCCTGATCGTCGATAATGACAACGACCCCCGCCTAATGCCGCATGTCGCAGCCAGCTCCTCCTGACGTTCGCACCGAACTCGATCTGTCCGGCCGCCGGCTGGGGGACTATCAACTGCTGCGCCGCCTCGGCCGCGGCGGCATGGCGGAAGTCTATCTGGCGGAGCAGATTTCCCTGAAGCGGCAGATCGCTTTCAAAGTGCTTCGCGGCAGCCTGGCCGGCGACGACGCCTACATCCGCCGCTTCCACCACGAGGCGCAGGCCGCCGCCAACCTGGTCCACGCCAACATCGTCCAGATTCACGAGGTCGGCTGCTTGGGCGGCATTCACTTCATCGCCCAGGAATATGTCTCGGGGCAGAACGTGAAGCAACTGCTCACGCGCCGCGGGCAGGGGCTCGATGCGCCGCTGGCGGTGAGCGTCCTAAGGCAGGTCGCGTCGGCACTGCACAAGGCGTCGGAGCAGGGGATCATCCATCGCGACATCAAGCCCGAGAACATCATGCTCGCCCAGTCGGGGGAGGTGAAGGTCGCCGACTTCGGCCTGGCCCGCATCGCCAGCCAGGAGGCGATGAACCTCACGCAGGTCGGCATCACGATGGGGACGCCGCTGTACATGAGCCCCGAGCAGGTGGAAGGGAAGCCGGTCGATCCCCGCAGCGACATCTATTCTCTGGGCGTCACCTGCTACCAGATGCTCTCCGGGCAGCCGCCGTTTGACGGCGAGACGGCCCTGGCGATTGCCGTGCAGCATTTGAAGAACGAGCCCAAGCGGCTGGAGGAAGTGCGCCGCGATCTGCCGCCGGCCTTGTGCCGCATCGTCCACAAGATGCTGGCCAAGGACCCGGCCGATCGCTACCAGCGGCCGATCGAGATTCTCAAGGACCTCCGCGGCCTGCGGATCGAGGGGCTGGAAGAGGCCCTGGCGGAGGAGTCGATGGCGCTGGGTCTCCCCGACGACACGCTCACGATCGGGGCGCGGATGGCCGCCACGCAGCAGCTCGAGCGGGTCTTGTCGCAGCAGGTGAAGCTGCCTTCGCGACGGAGCAGTTGGGGGTGGAAGGCGGCTCTCGTTTTGGCCGCGTTTGCTGTGGGAGGAATCGGCGCTTCGATCGCCCGCCCCAAGCCGCTGCTGGAGCTTTCACCCGACGAAGTGCCGACGGTCAAAAAGTGCGACAGCGCCGGGCAGCAGTATTACTACGCGATTTACGAAGCGCCCGACATGGAGCGGGCGCTGCTCGCCGTTTCCGGCTACTTCCCGCCGGCGGAGAGCTCGGAGAATCAGCGTTACTCGCGGCTGGCGCAGCAGCGGCTGGGGCGCTACTACCTGGCGCGCGATCAGCTCGACAAGGCGCTGGCGGCCTATCGCGAGCTGGCCATGCTCGCCGGCGAGGGAGAGCTGGTGCCGACGTTTCGCATGACGGGTGTGGCCGGCGAGGCGGTGGTTTACGACCGGCTGGTCAAGCAGGCGGCAGACCACTACCGGCGGCTGAAGCAGGAGGATCCGCAGCGGAGCGAGGTCAAAAAACGGCTGACCGAGCTGGGCCAGGAGCAGAACCAGGAATTGATCCGCGACGACTTGCTCAAGCAGGAGGTGAAGAAGCTGCTGGAGTCGCCGGAATATCAGAATCAATAGTAGGCCCCTTGCTCCGCAAGGGCCGGCAGCGGAGCAGCCTTGCTTGGCACGCGTCGTCGTCGCGGGAATCCAGCCCCCTCCAGCTCCCGTCCCTCGCAGAGCGAGCGGACTTCCTTGTAGGCCCCTTGCTCCGCAAGTAAGTCAACCGGCCAAAAGGGCTTATTCCACTTCCGGCCCTTGCGGAGCAAGGGGCCTACATTGGGCACCTGTAGTAGTGATACTCCGTCGGCGCAAGTTTCGCCTCAGGGCCATTGCGGGCGATGTAACCGCGCAGGTACTCGAATTGCTCGGAACTTCGCACCAAGTGGTCGAAACTCTCCACCTGCCAGAAGCGGCCGCTACTTGCCAGGATTTGGTTGATCCGCCGCGCCGTGTAATGCTTCCATGACTTGCAGCACGGCTTCAAGTCCCCTTCCCTCGGCAACTGCACGAGCACATGGACGTGATTCGGCATCACGACAAAATCGCCCAGGACATACCGCTGGCCGTCAAAGTGCTTCAGGCTCCTGGCAACGATTGCCGACAGTCCCGGTTGCTTGAGCACGCAGGCCCCCTGGCACTCGTCCAGGCATTCCATCCACGGGCTCGTGAATCGCTCGTGGTAATCCCGCCGTGCGGCAAGCGGCAATTTGTGCAGTCGCTCCCGCCAGACCTCGGCCAACGGATCGATCCCCTGTTTTCGCAGCCACACGGCCCGCTCGGCTCGCCAGCGGCAGATCGTTGCCCGTGGAATCGAATCGATCGTTCGCCACGTGATGAAGTAGGTCGCTCCGGCCTGTTCCCAGTGCGGCAGTTTACGGAAATGGACGTAGACGTCCTGAGTCGGGTCGAAGAATTCAAACTTCATGGGTCCACTGTAGGCCCCTTGCTCCGCAAGGGCCGTCGGCGGAGTGGGCGTGTTTGTAGCGCTAAGTCAACCGGCCAACAGGGCTTATTCCGCTTCCGGCCCTTGCGGAGCAAGGGGCCTACTTTACTCCCGCACGGCATACAGCTCCGCGTATTCCAGCACCCAGGCGTCGATGAGGGCGCGGAATTTTTCGCCCGACGCGTCTTCCAGCTTCTCGAACCAGGTGCGGTTGAAGACCTCCTTGTTGCGGATCGTCCCCTTGCCGGTCAGCTCCAGCACGTGCAGCGTCTGCGAGTAGGGGCGGACGGTGATCTCCAGCCGGCTGTAGACGCTGCTGCGAGTGCCGCGGGTGATCGTCAGGTCGTCGCGAAAGCAGGCGGCCCCCCAGCCGCTCTCGCCGATCATCGTCTCGAAGCGGAAGCCGGGGAAGAAATTGGGGAGCCGGTGGATGCACGACTCGATATGCTCCGACAGGTCGAGCCGGAGCTGCGAGTGGAGCCGCTTGAACTCTTCTTCGGTCAGCGCGTGCTTCTGCATCGCATGCGCCTGGGCCTCGCCCCGCTGCTGTCCGCGCTCGATCGCCTTGCGAAGTTCGTCGTCGAAGGACATGACCTTTCAGTCTGTTTCCCGAGTCAGCGCCACCAGACCATGAGGGCGACTCATCGCTCCGAATAGCCAAGTAAATAGGCCGCGTCCTGGCCTCCCGCCTCCAAAAACTGATCGCCATTTCTGCGGGGTTTGAACCAGACCGTCATAACGCCAACCAAATGACCGTTTGTATCTACTATGGGCGCGCCACTGAAACCGCGAATGTCAACGGGGGTTTCCAACTCGTACCGAAAGAACGCCACGTTCCCCCGCTCAACCACCGTACCCGGATAGACATTTTGCTTGCACGCCTCTTCCGAGTAAGGGCAGCCGATAAGATACACCCTTTCTCCTACGCTAATGCAATCGGGCCTGACCTTCAGGGGAGTCGCCGGTAGCGGCCGGTCGCTGGGTTTGATTGCCAGCAGTAGCCAATCATCTCCGCCGCGACCGAGGCCGCTGACCGCCACCCTTTCCACCTCCACGTAATTCTCCGGAAGCGTGCGCGGAAACATTCGCCATGCGGCGATTTTCTGATCGAGCTCATCAACTTGAATCTCTGGTTCAACTCCGCCACTTGGGCCAATGAGGTGCTTAGCTGTTGCGGCCCACGTGCTGCCGGACCGCGATTCGATAAGGAAGCAACTTGCCCCTTGAAGTGAGGTGTGTCCGCGGAACTGAGCATCGTTGGTGAGCACAATCTGCGGCCAATCTTGTGGCGCATCGGCGGACCACGGCTCGGGTGACAGTTTCGCCGCAGCAGCGGACGGTTTGAGCGACGGCTTGCAACTGGCGAACATTACGAGCGCGCACGTCACGACGATTTGCCACCAATATTGGTAGCGATTCATCGATCGTCGCAACGAAACGTCCCAAAGCATTTCGCATCCCAGCTTTTGGCATCAACACGCGAAAATCCGCGATTGGATTAAAGCAGTGCTTTACTCACGAATGCGAGGTCAGTGGCAAGTGAACTACGCGATCCACAGATCGGGCACCACGAACGGCTCGCGGTACGGCCGCGTGAGCAGCTTGTTGGCCGCCTCAGCGCCGGCGCCGGTGAACTTTTCCTTGGCCGGATCGAGGGTCAGCGAGGCGCCGAGCGTGTAATCGCTCTCGCCGAGCTTCACTCCGACCGCCTTGGTGTTGTCGCGGAT